>NZ_JABGDE010000011.1:0-196574 GCF_041028325.1 Modestobacter sp. I12A-02662
TTCGACGGCGTGCTGACCACCTGCGTCTTCGGCTGGGACGCCGAGGCGCGCGAGTCCGGCGCCCGGATGCTCACCGCGATCCGCGAGCTGGTCACCAAGCACTTCGGCGACGCGGCGCCAGCCGGTGCCGAGGCCGGTCGGCCCGCGGCTGACACGTCAGGGCCGAACTTCCCGCAGACGCCGTTGCCCGACGACACCGCTCCCTGACGGATCCACGTTCCCCTAGGAGGGGCCATGACGACAGCGACACCGACCACGCACATCCCGCACTGGATCGGCGGCGCCCGGCGCGAGGGCACCAGCGACCGGACCGCGGAGGTGACCGACTCGGCGACCGGTGAGGTGATCGGTGCGGTCGCGCTGGCCTCCACCGCGGAGGTCGACGCCGCGGTCGCCGCCGCCTCCGCGGCATTTCCCGCCTGGCGGGACACCTCGCTGGCGCGGCGCACCGCGGTGCTCTTCCGTTTCCGCGAGCTGCTCAACGCCCGCAAGCCGGAGTTGGCCGCGATCATCACCGCCGAGCACGGCAAGGTCCTGGACGACGCCCTCGGCGAGGTCTCCCGCGGCCAGGAGGTCGTGGAGTTCGCCTGCGGCGTTCCCTCCCTGGTCCGCGGCGGTTTCACCGAGAACGCCTCGACCAACGTCGACGTGCACTCGGTGCGCCAGCCGCTGGGCCCGGTGGCGATCATCAGCCCGTTCAACTTCCCGGCGATGGTCCCGATGTGGTTCTTCCCCGTCGCGATCGCCACCGGCAACACCGTCGTCCTCAAGCCCAGCGAGCAGGACCCGTCGGCGGCGCTGTGGATGGCCGAGCTGTGGAAGGAGGCCGGGCTGCCCGACGGCGTCTTCAACGTCGTGCAGGGCGACAAGGTCGCCGTCGACCGGCTGCTGGAACACCCCGACATCCAGGCGGTGTCCTTCGTCGGCTCCACCGCGATCGCCCGCTACGTGTACGAGACCGGCACCCGGGCGGGCAAGCGGGTGCAGGCCCTGGGTGGGGCGAAGAACCACATGGTGGTGCTGCCCGACGCCGACCTCGACCTCGCCGCCGACGCCGCGGTGAACTCCGGGTTCGGCTCGGCCGGGGAGCGGTGCATGGCGATCAGCGCGGTGCTGGCCGTCGGCGGGGTCGGTGATGACCTGGTCGCCCGGATCGCCGAGCGCACCGCCACGCTGCGCACCGGCGACGGCCGCAAGGGCGCCGACATGGGCCCGCTGATCAGCCGCCGGCACCGGGACCGGGTAGCCTCCTACGTCGAGGCCGGTGAGGAGGAGGGCGCCAAGCTGGTCGTGGACGGCCGCGCGGTGACCCCCGACGGCGGGCAGGACGGCTTCTGGCTCGGCCCGACGCTGGTGGACCACGTAGAGCCGCGGATGAGCGTCTACCGGGACGAGATCTTCGGCCCGGTGCTGTCGGTGCTGCGGGTGGACACCTACGAGCACGCCGTGCAGCTGATCAACGCCAACGAGTACGGCAACGGCACCGCGATCTTCACCAACGACGGCGGCGCCGCCCGGCGGTTCCAGCACGAAGTGCAGGTCGGGATGATCGGCATCAACGTGCCCATCCCGGTGCCCATGGCCTACTACTCGTTCGGCGGCTGGAAGAACAGCCTCTTCGGCGACACCCACGCCCACGGCGCCGAGGGCGTGCACTTCTTCACCCGAGGCAAGGTCGTCACCAGCCGCTGGCTCGACCCCAGCCACGGTGGGCTGAACCTCGGCTTTCCACAGAACGCCTGAGCCCGGTCGGCGCCGGTGAGACCCGCCTCCGCCGGCGCCGGCCGCCCGACCCGCCTGACCCCACGGCCCCGGCGTCATGTCCGAGCGCATGCCGCCCGGAAGGGGTTCTCATGCCGCTGGTCTGCATGGACGTCGTCGAGGGACGGCGCACGCCTGAGCAGTTGCGCCTGATGGCCGACACGGTGCAGGAGGTCATGCTGGACGTCATCACCACGCCACCGCGGGACCGGTACCAGATCGGCACCGAGCATCCCCCCAGCAACTGATCTGCGAGGACACCGGCCCCGGTCTCGAGCGCACCGACGACCTCGTCGTCTTCCGGGTGTTCCAGCAGGAGGGCTCCGAAGCGCGAAAGCGCGCCGTGTACGCCGGGCTGGCGAAGAGGCTGGAGAGGTCACCGGTCTGACTCCCGAGCGACCTGATCGTGTCCATCATGGGCAACTCCCGCGAGGACCCAGACCGTCGATGTCCGGTCGGGACCACGCCGGACATCAGTGCGGGTGGCGGCGGTGGAACCGCAACCGCTGTGCCGCCTGGAGTGCGTCCCGCGCCCTGAACGCCGGCGACTCAGCCGTTGGTCCAGGTGGCGGGCCGACCTCATCGAGCATCCGGTCGACCGCCGTCACCAGAGCGGAGTTGAGCTCCCAGAGGCCGGCACGGCTACGGGGGTCACCGAGCAACACGTCCTCGACCAGAGCCCGGCCACTGCGCAGTGCCACCAGGGACCCGGTCAGGCGCTCCTGCGCGAGCTCTCGGTTTCGGGGTTGGGCGACGAGGGAGTGGTTGAACTCCGTGACGACGTTGCCCATGCGCTCCAGCAGACTGGCGGTGGTGCGCCGGACGGTGTCGGCGTAGGCGGCGTCGTCCTGGATGCCGGTCCGCTCCCGGGTGGCGTCATCGATGGCGCGGAATAAGGTCCGCAACGAGACCGAGGTGTACTCCAGCGCGTCGAGGCCGGCCCGCATCCCCATCCCCATCGGCGGAGCGCCCAGCGCCCGTACGTTCAGCCGTCGGCTCTCCTCGGCGTGGGTCAGTGCGCGATCGACACGGGGCACGTGCCGGTTGAGGCGCCGGGCGTCCTGCAGCCAGCGCGTGGACCGGTCCACGGTCACCGGCCCGGCGATGAGGCCGGCTGCCGCGTCGTACAGTAGCCCTGCGATCTCGTCGGCGAACTTCTGGACCGCCTGGACGGCATACCGCGTCTGCACCGCTGGCGGGAACAAGACGTTGACGAGCACACCGACGGCCGCCCCGATCAGCGTCTCCACGACGCGGCCGGCACCGACTGACTCTGCTCCCGAAGCCCCCACTCCCAGCACCAGCATGGCGCTGATCGGTACCTCTACGAGGTGCGGGCCGAGTCGGAGCAGCTGCCCGACCACGATGGCCGCTGCGACGAGTGCTGCCAGGCTCCACCAGGTGAGCCCCACGACCGCGACGAACACCACGGCGAGGGCCACGCCGGACACGACACTCAACACTCGCTGCAAACTGCTGAGCAGGGTGCCGCTCAGAGTTGCCTGCACCACCAGCAGTGCGGTCAGCGCCGCGATCAAGGGGGGTGGGTCGTGCAGTCCCACCAGCTGGGCGACGAGGAACGCGGCGACCGTCGCCCCCGTCATCCGCGCCGCGCGGAAGGCGGCGGTCCGGCCCCGTTTCTGCAGCAGGGTGAGCGCTCTCCCGGTGACATCCCCGAGGGTCCGCGACCGACTCTCGCGCAGCGGGAACACGTCGCCATTGTCGGCGACCCGAGAGCGTTGCAGTCCACGGCGCGCGGCGCGCCGCCCACGGGTCGCGAGGGTCCAGGCCCGTGGCCTCAGATGACGGGTGGCCGTGGTCGCGATCGAGTGAGCATGGTCGCCTCAGGTGGGATGGACGACGGCCAGTCTCGCCACCGCACGGACCTGATGGCACATCGCATGCCACACCCGCAGGAGGATCGGGGACTCCGGCAGCCCGCCTCGCACGGCGCCGGCCAGGAGTTCCGGGTGGTGGCCATGCCGAGTGCAGCGCGAGGTGGGTGGTCCCGTCGGCGGGTCCGCCCCGGTCAGCTCGGTGACCCGGCCAGCCGGGTAGTACATCGTCGCGCGGTGCACGTGCAGCGCGGCGGCCTCCGGCCCGTTGCACCCGTGGTGAGGTCGGCCCCGAACGTGCAACCCGCGTTGTTTGGGACGCCTTACCAAGGCCCGGCCCGCGATTGAGCACCTGATTGGACTGTCCGACGTGGTGGAGGTGGGCGACGAGGACCTCAGCTGGCCCTACCCGGGCCGCGAGGACGAGGACGTGGCGCGGTAGTGGCTGGTGACAGGGACGGCCCTGGTCGTGGTCACCCGTGGCGCCGAGGGTGCCCTCGCGGCCACTCGGTACCTGTCCGTGCACCAGTGCTCCCGGCGGACCGAATTGGTCGACACGGTGGGGGCGACTCCCTCCACCGTGGGGCTGCTCGACGGGCTCAGTCGCGCTGGCCTGCCGGGGGGAATCGGGCGGCGCCCGGGGCGGTCGACGAGCCGACCTTGAGCCGCGTGCAGGACGAGGCTGGCCGGGTCGCGGTCATCACCTGCTCGCGGCCGGGCGCCGCTCCGCCGACCCGCGCCGAACTGGGCGCCGACTGACTCACCCCCGCCGGCGGCGACGCGAGGCTCTGTCGGACCGAGGGCATCTCAGCGCGCTCCTGGCCGCACGTGGGGGACAGGCCGCCGACTTCACCGCCGCCGACGTGCGCGGGATCGGCACGGTCCCTGGGTGAGCAGGTGCGCAGGTGCGTGTCCGTGGACGACTGCAGACGTGCGGCTGAGCCGGCTACGGCAGTCCGGGTCGGGTCTGCGTGGACGTTCGGCGGGTGTGTCCATCAGCCGGGTCTGACCACGTCGGGCGCTCGGGGGAGCGGCGTCCCAGCATCCTCATAGCCGCTGGCCAGGCAGCGCCGAGTGCGGCGTCCGAAGGTGGGGACGAACAACGGTCCACCGAGTCAAGGAGCACGCGTGTCGCAGCGTCCGCCGTCCGGCCTCGCCTACGAAGGCCGTCGCCTTCCACGTCCCCACGAGGAGGTCGCGGACCAGGGCCTCGGGTTCGACCTGGACACCCTCGTCAGCCGGCGCCGGCTCCTCGGCCTGTTCGGTATCGGTGCCGCCGGCATCGGGCTGGCTGCGTGCGGTTCCAGCAGCGGGTCGTCGTCGAGTTCGTCGGCGGGCTCGTCGTCGGCCGCGGCCACCGCCTCCCCGGGGGAGATCCCTGACGAGACAGCCGGCCCGTACCCGGGTGACGGTTCCAACGGCCCGGACGTGCTCGAGCAGAGCGGCATCGTGCGCAGCGACATCCGCTCCAGCTTCGGCGACGCCAGCGGCACCGCCGAGGGCGTGCCGATGACGCTCACCCTCACGCTCAGCGATCTCGCCAACGGGGGACTGCCGTTCGAGGGCGTCGCCGTCTACGCGTGGCACTGTGACCGTGACGGGGGCTACTCCCTGTACTCCGACGGGATCACCGACCAGAACTACCTGCGCGGAGTGCAGATCGCCGACGCGAACGGCACGGTGACCTTCACCAGCATCGTCCCAGCCTGCTACACGGGGCGCTGGCCGCACATCCACTTCGAGGTCTACCCCGACCGAGCCAGCATCACCGACGCGACCACCGCGATCGCCACCTCGCAAGTCGCCCTTCCCCAGGACGTCTGCGACACCGTCTACGCCACCCGTGGCTACGAGTCGTCGGTGCGCAACCTCGCCCAGCTCAGCCTGGACAGCGACAACGTCTTCGACGACGACGGCGGCGCCAGCCAGCTGGCCACCGTCACCGGCGACGTGTCTACCGGCTACACCGTCTCCCTCGCCGTCGGCGTGGACACCGGCACGACCCCCACCGGCGGTCAGCTCTCCGGTGACGGCGCCCCTTCCGGCGCCCCGCCCGGCGGCGGACCGGCCGGCACCCCGCCCAGCCCCCCGGCCTGACCGACCCGTCCACGCGGAAGGACTCCCGTGAACATCGGACCCACGAGGTCGGCCTCATCGTGCTCGCCGTCATGCTGCTGTTCGGCTACAAGAGGCTCCCCGACGCCTCGCGCTCCCTGGGACGCTCCCTGCGCATCTTCAGGGGAGAGATGAACGACCTCCGCGACGACCCGCACCCGGCCCGGGCAACCGACACCACGCCGACTGCACCGTCTGCACTCCCGGCATCCGCGCGGCCCGCGCCGACAACGGCCGGCCACATCGGCGGAGCTGCAGCGATCAACCGACCGCAGCAACCTGCGCAGGAGGAAGCGGAAGCGTCGTGAGTTGGCACCAGTCGCGCGTCGCGTCCGGTGAAGCGCTGACGTCTCGGTGCTACTGGCCACTGCCTGGACAAGGGCAGTGAGCCGGCGGGTGGGAGTCGGTGCGGCCCCACGTCGGACCCCGGGCGGATCCTAGCCATCCGCTCGCTTGGGCAACGCTTGACGGGTACGCCAGACCTGGAGTCAGCGCAGGTCAGTCACTCGGTTCTTGACCACCGTTTCGACCACCAATGCTCCTTGTTCTGGTTGGTTCGCCGCGGTCCGGAGCGGTTCCGTATGGCCGCGGGCTGCATAGACGTACCTCAACGAACCCCGACAGACGCATTTCGCACGTCTGAGGGTCAAGGGGTCGCAGGTTGGAATCCTGTCAGCCCGACAGCGGGAAACCGCAGCGCAGGGGCCGTGTCCGGTGAGATCCGGACCGGCCTCTGACCGCTGTCCGGGGTGGTTTGACCACCATCAGGTCACCTCACTCGCCGAAGGCGGTGCCGAGGACGTCCATGGCGCCGCGGGAGGCCTCGGGCGCGACGTCCCGTGGACGTCACCGGTGATCGCGATCGAGGAGTGGCCGAGGATCTCCGACACCACCTCGAGCGGGACGCCGGAGGTGAGCATCACGCTGGCCGCGGAGTGCCGAAGGGTGTGCAGCCCGGCGTGCGGGATCCCGGCCTGCGTGGCGGCGACCTCGAGCGCCCGCACCGCGTTGCGCGGGTTGCAGGGCTCGCCGGTCCCGGTGGTGAACACGAAGCCGGTCTCCCGCCAGAGCGGGCCGGCCCGCCGCTCCCTGTCCTGGGCGGCTCGGATGCCGTGGAGGAGGCGCTCGGCGGGGGCGAAGATCGGTACGACGCGTCGGGACCTCGAGTGTTTCGCATTCGACCGGGGTGAACCGTCCCAGCCGGCGTTGCCGGTGTCGGCGGTGGTAGGTGCGCTCGTTCCTCCCGGTCGGCGATCTTGAGCCAGGGCTGCAGACAGGACTCCGAGATCCCGAAATCGCGGGCGACCTGGGCGACCGACGCCTGGCCCCTGCGAGCCACAGCGATGACGTCACGCCGGAACTCCGGCGGGAACGGCGCGGGCACGGTGCTGATCCTTCCAGCGCTGCCGCAGCCTCACAGGCAAGGAGTCAACCGAACCGGGGCAGTCCCGGACCTCCGGGTCGTCGGTGAGGCGTCAGACCCACACCTTCGCCCGGAGGCCCTCCTGATGTCTCGCCCGCTACGCCATCAACAACGCTCGTGGTCACTACAGTCAGACAGGTCGGCTGAGAAGGCGTCCCCAGCGCGGGCCGAGTGGCGCTGCGCCGATCATGGCCAGGCACCGCCACAGTGTGACGGCCACCGAGTCCAGCACGGGAACGCCGCCGTCGCGCTCCATGTCCTGGACGATCGGCGCGCCGTAGAGGTTCGTGCACAGGTAGGCGAGGGCGTCGGGACGCAGTCCGTCCGCTCCGGCGGCCAGTTCGAGCGACGGCGTCACGAGGTCCTCCGGATCGACGCGCGCGAAGGCTTCGTTCACCGACAGACCGAGGTGGCGTTCGTCGACGACGGACACCCCTTCGGCCGCGTAGCGGGCCGCGACCGCCAGGTTGACGTCACGCGTGTACGGGGTCAGCAGGCCGATCCGGGTTGTGCCGAACGCCGCGAAGGCGTCCAGGTAGGCCAAGGTCGAGGTGGTGGCGGGAACGCCGGTCGCCCCCTCGATTCGCCGCACGGCCTCCCGGTCCTGATCGGGGCCGAGCCACGATCCGGCAGTGCCGTTCCAGGCCAGCACGTCGACGTCGGCCGTGGTGAGCAGTTTCGCGGCGGCGACCATGGACGTGTGGTCGAATTGCCGGTCGGCGTCCGGGTCGAGGGCTATCCGGGTGACCTCGATACGCGTGAAGTGCACGGTGACGTCAGTGCGGTCCCCGAGCATCCGGTAGGTCTGGGGCTCCAGGCAGGTGTTCGACGACGGCACGATCATGCCGATCCGTCGGGGTCGGCCGGGCATCAGTTGTCGCTCCCGGCGCCGGTGGCGGTCGCTTCGCGGATGCCGAGGCGGTGGATGAACCTGCCTGTCGGGCCGGGATCGGCGAAGACGCCGTCCTCCAGCACGACCTGGCCGGCGCAGACGGCCACCGACAGCCACCCGGCCAGGGCGAGCCCGCCGAAGGGGGAGAAGTCGGTGTCCATGTGGAGGTTGCCGTCTGCGACTGCGAGCCGCTCCCGCTGCCAGGGCACCGAGTGGTCCCAGGCCGTGACGGCGCCGTGCAGGGCGACGTCCCACCGTGCCGCCTCGGCCGGCCGCATCTTGTTCTCGGCTGCTTCCAGCGGTGACTTGCCGCGGTCGGCGGGGATCCCGAAGTCGATCCCCGTTGTGGTACCACCCCACAGGGCGGCGATCGTCGCCGTCGTGAAGTCGGCGAGCGAAGACCAGGAGCCGGTCACCTGCTGGATGTGGCAGTGTTCGTCCACCCCGCCGGGGATCACGACGCGGTCGGCTGTGTCGATCGAGCGGCGCGCGGCCGGCAGGACCCCCACGGGTGCGGCTCGGTCGTGGGGAACCACGACCCGCCCGTCCCGGATGCCGATGTGGCAGTCCGTCGTGGAGGTGGCGTTGGTGATCAGGAGATCCAGCATCGGGTTCACCGACGGTCCTTTTCGGTGGGGGAGTGGGGAGGGGGGCGATCCGGCGAAGGCGTAGCGGCGGTTGCGGTCACTGCGATCGCTGTCCATGGTCGACGAGCTCCAGGGCGGAGGTGAAGTCCACGACGGGGAAGTCGCGGCGTAGGTCGCGGGCCACACCGGCCAGCGGGGCTCCGGCGAGGACGACGACGTCGGCACCGCCCTCGTCGACGACCGCAGGGGCCAGCTGCAGGAGCGAGGTCCTGACGTCCTACTGAACCGAGCCGGTGTGCTTCACGGGGTTGGCGAATCGGGCGGATGTCGACCAGTCGGTGTCCGGTGATCGCACCCTCTGAGTGCCGGGGCACCCGGCCCCTCCGATCCATGCTCCGCGGGGCTTCCGGCGCCCGGCGCATCATCTGGCCCTCGTTGGGGTCGGCGGCTGCCAGGATCTGGTCGACGTCGCCGCCGGCGGGGTGACCGTCTTGGCGGCCGACCACTTCCGGCTGATCGGCCGCGCGTGGGAGGCGCTCGGCGCCCGAGCACGGACCGGTCGACGCACGAAGGGTCAGCCGGTCGACCGAGGAGGCATCAGTGCCGAAGCTCGATCGTCTCGCGGAGCCGTGGGGGTCCCGGACGCCGTACGGACCGGGCGAGACCTGGCCGACGCGCGTGGACACCTACCTCGCCGACGGGCTGACCGTCGACGACGTCGACCGCTGGGTGCCGTCGGCGACGATCCTGCACCCCGATGGCGACGGTCTCGACATCGCGGTGGAGGACGAGAAGATCGTCAGGGTCCGGGCCGGACGATCGACGGGGTCAACCACGGGCGGCTCGGCCCGAAGGACCTGTTCGGGTGGCAGGCCCGCTCCACGGCGGCGCTGCGCCGCTCCCGGCCAGACGGCGACGTCCACGCGCTCTCGCAGGGCCGGCCCGCCCGGGCTTGTGCCCCACCACCGGCGGTACGCCGGACATCGAGGAGGACGAGATGTACCAACGGCCTTACGAGCTGACCGCGGGACCGGATGGACTGACCGCGCGGATCCGCGCCCGGGGCAACGACGTGCTGCGCAACCCGATGCTCAACCGCGGCACGGCCTTCACCAGGGACGAACGCGAGGCGCTGGGCCTCGTGGGCCTGCTGCCGAATGCCGTCTCGTCGGTCGACGGGCAGGTGCGGCGCACCTACCAGCAGTACAGCGGCCAGCCCAGCCCGCTGGCCAAGCACGTCTACCTGGCCAGCCTGCGGGACCGGAACGAGATCCTCTTCTACCGGCTGCTCGCTGAGCACCTCGAGGAGATGCTGCCGATCGTCTACACGCCGACCATCGGCGAGGTCATCGAGCGCTTCAGCCACGAGTACAACCGCCCGCGCGGGGTCTTCCTGTCCATCGAAGAGCCGGAGGACATCGAGCGGGCACTGCGCGACTACGGTCTCGGCCCGGACGACTGCGACCTCATCGTCGCGACCGACTCCGAGGGCATCCTGGGCATCGGCGACCAGGGCGTCGGCGGCATCCAGATCTCCATCGGCAAGCTCACCCTCTACACCGCGGCCGGGGGCATCCACCCGCGGCGCGTCCTCCCCGTCGTCCTCGACGTCGGCACCGACAACCTCGGGCTGCTCAACGACGAGATGTACCTCGGCAACCGGCACTCCCGGGTACGCGGTGAGCGCTACGACGAGTTCATCGACGCCTTCGTGACCGCGGCGACCAGGCTGTTCCCCAACGCGCTGCTGCACTGGGAGGACTTCGGCGCGGACAACGCCCGCCGGATCCTCCAGAAGTACGACGACGTCTGCTGCACCTTCAACGACGACATGCAGGGCACCGCGGCGGTGGTGCTCGCCGCGGTCCTCGCCGCGACGCGGGCGGCCGGCACGCAGCTGCGGGACCAGCGGGTGGTCGTCTTCGGCGCCGGCACCGCCGGCATCGGGATCGCCGACATGCTGCGCGATGCCATGGTCCGGGACGGCCTGGGCGCCGAGGACGCGACGCGACGGTTCTGGGCCCTGGGCAGCAGAGGCCTCCTCACCCACGACCAGGCCTCGCGCATGCGCGACTTCCAGGTGACCTACGCCCGGCCCGCCGCGGAGGTGAGCGGGTGGGCGGCTGCCGACGGGGCGATCGGGCTCGCCGAGGTCGTGGAACGGGTCAAGCCCACGATCCTCATCGGCACCTCGACCCAGCCGAGGGTCTTCACCGAGCAGATCGTGCGCACGATGGCCGAGCACGTCGAGCGACCGATCATCCTGCCGCTGTCCAACCCCACCTCCCGGTGCGAGGCGCTCCCGGAGGACCTGATCCGCTGGACCGACGGCCGCGCGCTGATCGCGACGGGAAGCCCGTTCCCGCCGGTGGACCACGACGGGCGGACCTACACCGTCGCGCAGGCCAACAACTCGCTGATCTTCCCGGGCCTGGGGCTGGGGGTGTCGGCGGTCAAGGCGCGGCGCGTCAGCGAGGGCATGCTCGCCGCGGCCGCGGCCGCGGTCGTCGACATGTCCGACGCCACCCGCCCGGGCTCGGCCCTGCTGCCGCCGGTGGACGATCTCCGCCCGGTGTCCGCCGCGGTCGGCATCGCGGTGGCCCGGGCCGCGGCCGAGGAGGGGCTGGCCCGGGTGGAGCTGGACGACCCGATCCAGCAGGTGCACGCCGCGATGTGGCGGCCGGAGTACCCGCGGATCGAGGCGATCTGAGCGGCCGGCCAGCGCTCAGCCGAGCCGCCTGGGCCACACGGTGAGCCGGGCCTCGCCTGGTGATGAGTCCGCCGAGCGCCTCGCCTCCGGTCACACCGCTAGGGAGCTGAGCGCCGCCACGGCCGCCGCTCAGCAGGTGACGCTGCTGGTGGCACGACCTCGACCCCACGGGGGGCAGGAGCGGGACGGTTACGCTGCGCAGGACCGAGTCGTGCCCTGACCGCCACGTCGTGCTCACGCGCGTTGACGGTGGGGGCGGTCCACATCTCCGGCTCGTCCGTCCTCGACGGGCAGCGGAGGCCCCAGCCGAGTGGCCGCGGAGGCAAGATGGCACGTCGTTCCGGTCGGTCCACGCGCAGCAAGCGCGCCGCGCTGCCCCTCTTCCCGTTCTTGCCGGCTCCTCCGCGCAAACGGAGAACCGCTGCCCGCGCGACCAAGGCCGTGCCGCTCGGCCTGCCGGTGCCCGGACCGGCGCGCCGCACCGGAGCGCCCCGGACCAAGCCCGCCCGACCGGTGGGCGGACGCTGGCTCCGCGCCAGCCACAGCGGACCCGCCGGGGCGCGGTCCTACGACGTCTACCTCCCCGCCGGCCACCGGCGGTCCACGCCGGTCCCGCTGGTGATGCTCCTGCACGGCTGCAATCAGACCCCTGAGGAGTTCGTGGCCGCCACGCGCTTCGCCGCGCTGGCCGACCGCAACGGCTTCGTCATCGCCGCTCCACGCCAGACCCGCGGCCACCAGGCAGGCGGGTGCTGGCGCTGGTACGAGTCAGCGCACCAGTCCCGCGGAGCAGGGGAACCGGCCATCCTGGCCGGCATCGTCGCGGAGATGACGGCCGAACGCTCCCGCTGGCGGATCGACCCGTCGCGGGTCCATGCCGCCGGCATCTCCGCCGGCGGGGCCATGGCACTCGTCCTGGCCGCCACCTACCCGGACGTGTTCGCTGCGGTCGGCGTCCACTCGGCGCCGGCCTACCGGTCGGCCGACAACGGCCTGCGGGCACTGGCCGCGATGCGCGGTCATGGGGCGGTGGTCCGGCCCCTCCCCGGCGCCCGCATGGCGCCCCTCGTCGTCTTCCAGGGGACGGCGGATGCAGTGGTGCACGCGCGGAGTGGTCCTCTGCTGGCCGAGCAGTGGCTGGCGCACGACGCCGCACGATCGCCCGGGCCGCGGGACCCGCTGCGGATCACCCGGTCCCGCGCAGGCCCGCCGCGCACGGCCGGCGGTCGCCGGTTCACCGTGACCCGCTGGTACACGGCGCGGGGGCGCAAGCAGCTCGAGCACTGGCAGGTCGAGGCGCTGGCACACGCCTGGTCCGGTGGGCTCGCCGGCGGTTCGTACAGCGACCCCCGAGGCCCTCGGGCCAGCACGGCCATGTGGCAGTTCTTCGCCGCGCACAGTCTCTGACGGCCCGCGGAACCGTCGGGGCGGGAGACCCGGTGATCGACGCTGGAGCGCCCACGCCGATGGCGGCCAGCAGGAGCGCAGCCGAGCCCGAGGGTCACGACGAGCTCGTAGCGGCCCGGACAGCACGACGGTGAAGATCGCAGCTCTCCCACCTGCGGGAGCGGTACGACCGCGCACGAGGCGAACCGCCCGGACGTGTCTGCGGATGAGCGCCGCCCGGGGGGTCCGCCCACGGTCGCTGCGAGGTCGGGTCACCGGTCGCATCAGGTCGCCCGGCCCGTAGGGGAGGAGAACCGGAGGAGGACAGGTTCCTGGCCAGGCTCAAGACAACGTCGATCGTCCGCATCGATGTAGAGTTCTCTGGTCGTTGGTCCCTGAGCCGTGGGCTCAGGAGATGCCGATGCTCCGATTCGATGGTCGAGCCGATGACTGGACACGAGCAGCCCGGCCTGCTGTGGACGCCGACCCCTGAGTCGGCCCGGGGTACCCGCGCCGCCGACTTCGCCCGCTGGGTGGGGCGTCGGCGCGGGCTCGACTTCGGTGACCCGCCGGACTACGACACGCTGTGGCGGTGGTCGGTGGAGCACCCTGATCAGTTCTGGGCGGATCTCGCGGGGTGGAGCAGGGTGCTCCCCGGTGTGCCGGACGACGAGGTGCTGACCGACCGGCGCATGCCTGGTGCGGTCTGGTTCCCGGGGCGCAGGCTCAACTACGCCGAGCAGGCGCTGCGGTGGGACCTCGCCGGCCCGGCGCTGGTCGTCGTGGACGAGGACCACGCGCCGGTCGAGGTCTCCTGGGCCCAGTTGCGGGGTCAGGTGGGTGCCTTCGCCGCGACCCTGCGCAGGCTCGGCGTTCGGGCCGGTGACCGGGTGGCCGGCTACCTGCCGAACGTCCCCGAGGCAGTCGTCGCCTTTCTCGGCGCAGCGTCGATCGGTGCAGTGTGGTCCTCGTGCGCGCCGGACTTCGGAACCCGCGCCGTCCTCGACAGGTTCGCCCAGATCGAGCCGGTCGTGCTGGTCTCGATCGACGGTTACCGGTTCAACGGCCGCGAGCACGATCGCCGGGACGTCGTCGCCGAGCTCCGCACCGCGCTGCCGGGCCTGCGGGCGACGATCGCCGTGCCCCGCCTGCACCCCGCCGAGGTGCCCGCCGGGACGCTGCCTTGGGCCGAGGCAGTCAGAGAGCCCCAGGAGCCGGTGTTCGAGCCACTGCCCTTCGACCACCCGCTGTGGATCGTCTACTCCTCAGGCACCACAGGCCTGCCCAAGGGCATCGTCCACGGCCACGGCGGGATCGTGCTCGAGGAGCGGAAGTTCGTCGGGCTGCACCTCGACGTCGGTCCGGGCGACCGCTTCTTCTGGTACGCCTCCACGGCCTGGATCATGTGGAACATCTCCGTCTCTGCGCTGCTGACCGGAGCGACGGTGATCCTCTACGACGGGGCGCCGACGTACCCGGACCTGGACGCCCAGTTCGCCCTGGCCGCGAGCACGGGCATGACGTACCTGGGCACGAGTGCCGGCTACCTGACCGCGTGCGAGCGCGCAGGCCTGCGACCGGGGAAGACCCGCGATCTGTCGAGACTGTCCGGGGTCGGTTCCACCGGGTCACCGTTGCCGGCGGCGGCCTACCGCTGGGTCTACGACGCGGTCAAGCAGGACGTCGTCCTGGGCTCCACCTCGGGGGGAACGGACGTGGCGACCGCGTTCATCGGTGCCTCGCCGCTGCTGCCGGTGACCGTCGGGGAGCTGCAGCGGCCCCTGCTCGGGGTGGCGGCCGCGGCCTGGGACGACGACGGCCGGCCGGTGGTCGGCGAGGTCGGGGAACTCGTCGTCACCGAGCCGATGCCCTCGATGCCGCTGTACTTCTGGAACGACGCGGACGGGCGCAGGTACCGGGAGGCCTACTTCGAGCCCTGGCCCGGCGTGTGGCGGCACGGCGACTGGCTCGAGGTCACCGAGCGCGGTACCTGCATCATCACCGGCCGGTCGGACTCCACCCTCAACCGCGGCGGCGTGCGGATGGGGACCGCTGACATCTACGCCGCAGTCGAGGCCATCCCCGCCGTCCTCGACTGCGTGGTGCTGGGCGTCGAGGAGCCGGACGGCGGCTACTGGATGCCCTTGTTCGTCCAGTTGACGCCCGGTGCGCAGCTCACCGACGAGCTGGTCGCGGAGATCAAGACCGCGATCCGTCGGACGGCCAGCCCCCGGCACGTGCCGGACCAGGTGATCGCCGTCCCGGGGGTGCCCCACACCCGTACCGGCAAGCGGCTGGAGGTGCCACTCAAGCGGCTGTTCCAGGGCGTGGACCCGGCGAAGGCGGTGAACAAGGGCGCGGTGGACGACGAGGCACTGGTCGACCACTACATCGGGCTCGCTCAGCGGCGCATGAGCCGAGAAGCCGGGCGCGGACATGTCCCGGCTCCCGGAGCCTGAGCACTGGCCTCCTGGGCGGGGTGTCGTACGGCCGGGAGTCGGCCGGCGAGCGGGGCTCTTCCGCACAGAGCACTTCGCCCGGATGCGCCGTCGCAGCCCTTGCCCACCTCCCGCAGCTCGTCGTCGACCACGAGGCGTTGCGCGAGCACATCCTCGGCGGCCACATCGCTGGACACCCGCACCGGCACGACCACCTCAGCGTGAACCTGCCTGCGGCGGCCCTGCACGGGGTCGTCGGCGGTCGGCTCAGCGCTGCACCGCCCCGTGCCGGGCGTCGTGACTCGGGCCGACGCATTGATCGGCCAGCACGAACCCAACGTGGACGGCCAGGTCCTCCCCACCCGCGGCGAACTGCGCTGCGTCGTGGCCGACGTCGGCGGAGACCTACCCCGGACCGGCTGGCCTCGCTCCGGGCGCTGCCCGAGAGGGCGAGGCCGGTCCCGGTGGTGAGGTCCGCCCCGACCACGTAGGCGCCGGGCACCGGCGGTGCGGCCGGGCTTCGGATCAGGATCCGCACCGTGTGCCGTCGGCCGCCAGTGCACGGACCACCCGGCGCCCGAGCTGTCCGGTGCCGCCGCTGACGAGCACGCTGGTCATCGCACTCCATCCGTCAGGACTGGTCGGGGAGGGGAGCGTCGCCGCCGGGCCTCGACGAACCGTCGGCCCGCGCACCTGCCTCGCGTCAAGCGGGCGTCAAACCGCCGCGAGCACCGTCGGGTCGAGACACCCCAGCTCTTGGAGGGACGATGACCTCCCGCGGCTCACCGGCCGGCATCGTCTTCCGGCGGCTCGTCACAGATCCTGAGCGGCGACAGGCCGCACGGTTGCTGCCGGATTGCGGCCGCGACGACCACGACTCGGCCTGCGTCTGGTACGGCTTGTGCGACCTGACCGCGACCGAGGGCTGCGGCCTCGCGGGAGTGGCGGTGGTCCGCCCCCTCGGTCGCACGACGGCTCGGTTGTGCGGCCTAGCCGTGTCGGCGGCCTACCGGGACCCCCACCTCGGACGCCGGCTGGTGTGCGAGGTCGCGGACGGGCTCCGGGCGTCGGGCGTCGAGGTGCTCACCACCCCGCCCGCCCTCGACCGCCGGGTCGCCGCGCTGCTGGTCTCGGTCGGTCTCGTCCAGGGGGAAGAGGGTCAGGGCTGCGGATCGGGGTGGTCGCAGCTCCCGCTGTGACGCTGGGTCGCGACCGAGCGGCACGTCTCGACGGCGCGCTGCTGCAGCAGGACGGAACCCTGATCAGCGGCCAGGGTGACAGCCCGGTGGAGAGTGCTGCAGACATCCTCGGCCCGCGGTTCGGGCAGGGCGACCAGGGCAAGCGCCCGTAGGCGGTGCAGTTCGGGTTCGTAGAGCCGCTCGCCGGTGTGCTCGACCCGGGAGAGGGCGTCGTCCAGCAGCCGTAGCGCCGTCATCGGCTGCTGATTGCGGAGGTGGGCCTCGGCCAGCAGCCCGAAGCCCCAGGCCAGGAGGTGCTGGACGCCGCCCGCCTCGATCTGGGTGAGCTGACGGCGCAGCGAGGGGATGGCGACCTGGGGATCCCCTTCCACGGCCTCCACCCAGCCCAGGACCACTGCCGAGTATCCGCCCGGCGCCGGGAAGTTCCACCTGTTGGCCAGGTCCTGCGCTTCGGTGGCCCAACCGCGCGCTGCCGAGCTGTCGCGGCGTAGGGCGGCCATCAGCGCAGCTCCGGTCAAGACGGCAGCCCGCGCGAACGGGTGCTGCTCGCGGGACCCCTCGACGGCCGCCGCGACCAGGCCCGCGGCGGGCTCCAGCTCGCCGAGTGGGTCCAGCACGGCGGAGAGCTGCAGCTGCAGGATGAACACCGGCGGAAGGGGATTGCGCTGCGTGGGCGCTCGGTCTCCCACCCGCAACCCCTGCTCGAGCTGCTCTCGGGCCTCGAACAGCCGCCCCTGGCACCACAGCGTCCTGCCCAGCGCCAGGTGTCCGACGGTGGACGCGACCGGATCAGCGGTGTCCTCGGCGACCTCGAGCAGGCGCTCCGCCAGTGCGCCGGCGGTGCGGTGGTCGGCCCGGGCGTACGCCACCTCGAACAGGCTGTGGTAGGCCGCGAGCAGGGCCGACCTGTCGCCGAGATGGTCGGCCAGTTCACGAGCGCGGGCGAAGCTGGCCCACGCCTCCTCGCTCGCAGTGTCGTGCAGCTGGACCAGCAGCGTGCCGAGACGCAGCTGAACGCTCAACTCCGAGGCGGTGCGTTGGGTCGTCGGTGGAGTGGCGGCGAGCAGATCCAGGCACCGCCGCAGTTGCCGCTCGGCCTCCTCGTGCGCCAGGGCGTCCAGGCTCAGTTCCGCCGCGGCGAGGACATGGGGAACGGCCTGCTCGGCGCCGACCACCGGTGCGGCCAGCCACCAGTGGTGGGCCAACTGGAGGACGTGGTCAGCGTCGTCGCCGCGGTGATCGAGCAGCGCCTGCCCCACGCGGGCGTGCACCCGGGACCGGCGTGCCCGGCTGATCTCGCCGTAGATGGCCTCGCGGATCAACGCGTGTGCGAAGCGGAAGCGGCCCACCGTGGCCGGGTCCTCGACGACGAGGCCGGCGGACACGGTCAGCTCGACGGCGGCTAGCGCGTCGTCGTCGTCCACCCCGGTCACCGCACAGATGACGTCCAGGTCGAACTCCTGACCGATGACCGCCGCAACCAGCAGCACGGTGCGGATCTGATCAGGGAGCCGGCTCAGACGTCGGCGGAGGACGTCGCGCACGCCGGCGGGGACCTGCTGCGCGACCAGCGACGCCGCCTCGCTCGTGGTCCGCTCCGGCCAGCCATTGGTGCCGAGCAGACGGAGGACCTCGATGACGAAGAACGGGTTGCCACCGGTGCGGTCACTGATCAACCGGGCCAGCCCGTCGTCCGGGTCCGTGCCGGCGTGGGACGCCACGACCTGGGCCACGTCCGCGACTCCGAGGCCGGCCAGCTCCAGCCGGTCCACCAGGGCCGTGCGTGCCAGCTCGGCCAGCGTGTCGGCGAGCGGCTCCCCGCCGTCCAGCGTCCGGTCGCGGTAGGTCACCAGGACCACGATGGGGGCGTCGGCCAGCGTCGGGGCGAGGTGGCTCAGCAGCCGGAGGGAGGCGACGTCTGCCCACTGCAGGTCGTCGAGGACCACCAGCAGGCGTCCGGCGGAGGCGAGGTCCCGAAGCGCCGCGGTGGCGGCCTGGCAGACCCGGAAGCGGGCCGCTTCCGGGTCGACCACCGGCGCGGCGGCCCGAGGTTCGCCGCCCGCCAGTTCCGGCAGGATCCGGGCCAGCTGAGCGGTGTCGGCGGCCGACCCCGCCGCGGGTGGCCGGCCCGATCCGTCGCCCAGCAGGTCGCGGAGCACCTGTGTCCAGGGCCAGAACGGCGGGGTCCCGGCGTCCTGGTCGCTCCGACCCCAGGCCACCGTGGCGCCGGACAGGCGGGCGCGCCGCATCGCCTCCTCGGTGAGTCGCGTCTTGCCGATCCCGGGCTCACCGGCCACCAGGATGATCCGTCCCTGCCCGGCCGACGTCCCGGCCAGCGCCCGATCGATCACCCTCAGCTGCGCGTCACGGCCGACCAGGCCGCCGGGTGCCGCGGGGGGCACGACGCCCGGAGGGCTCACCGCCGGAACCGGGATCCCCGGTGCCGCCACGGGAGGTCGTCCGGCCCCGCTGGACTGAAGGGCAGCCGCCGTCCAGACCAGGTGGGGGGCCTGGGCCAGGATGTCCCGTTGGAGGTCCCGGAGCGGCTGTCCGGGGTCGAGGCCGAGTTCCTCGCGCAGTTGCCTGCTGAACTGCTGAAAGCTCTGCAGCGCCTCCGCCTGCCGTCCGCAGCGGTAGAGCGCCGCCATCCGCAGACCCTGGAGACGCTCCCGGAACGGGTGCTCCGCCGAGAGCTGCTCGAGCTCGGCGGTGATCCTGGCGTGCCGGCCGAGGGCCAGGTCCGCGCTCAGCCGACCCTCCAACGCGGTCAGCCGGAGATCGTCCAGGCGGGCCCGCTCGGCCTGGACGAAGGGAGCATCACCGAAGTCCGCCAGGACGGGTCCACGCCACAGCCGGAGGGCGTCCTGCAGGGTCTCCGCGGCACGCGCTGCCTCGTCCTGCTGCAGGAGGTCGTGCCCCGTCTGCGCCAGCGTCTCGAACCGCGTGGCGTCGAGGTCCTCCGGTCCCACCACGATGCGGTAGCCGGGCGCCTGGTTGACGATCACGGTCGCCGGCATACCGGGGGCGCGCTGCGGCTCCAGCAGCCGACGCAGATGTGAGACGTAGGCCTGCACCGACGCGAGGGTCTGCGGCGGCGACTGCCGGCCCCACACCTCCTCCACCAGCCTGTCGAGCGACACGACCCGGTCGGCGTCGAGCAGCAGGATCGCCAGGACGGCGCGCTGCTTCGGCCGCCCGAGGGCCAGGGGCCGTCCGGCATCCAGCACCTGCAGCGGCCCGAGGATGTCGAACTGCACCGCCCACCTGCCTCTCCGGCCCCGCCCGGCTGGCCGTCGGGTCATCTTGCCCCGCGGCGGCCCGGATCCCGCCCCTCGTCGGCGTCGCTGCGTCTCGCCCTGTCAAGCGGATGCCCACGATCCGTCAAGCCGCGGCGCCGACGCTGCTCCCGGGATCCCGGTTCCCGCGCCGACATCGATTCCCTTCCTCACCGGAGGCCCGCATGCGACTCGCCATCAAGCTGCTGCTGGTGTGGTTCACCCTCTTCGGATTCACGATCGGCGCCTGGCAGGCCGCCTTCCCGGCCTCCTTCTACGCCGACTTCCCCGGGACGGGACCCCACTGGGTCAGCCCGGACGGTCCCTACAACGAGCACCTGCTCCGCGACGTCGGACTGGGCAATCTCGCCGTCGGCACCGTCGCGCTCGTCGCGCTCCTGACCGGTGTCTTGTGGGTGGCCCGCGCCGTCGGCCTGGCCGTGGGGGTGGTGCACCTGCCCCACCAGCTCTACCACCAGGTCCACGTGTCGGTCCTGCCCACCACGACCGACCAGGTCCTGCAGTCGGGGAGCCTCGCCGCGGTCAGCCTGGCCGCGATCGCGCTGGTGGTCCTGGCGTTCCGGGTGCCGACCGCTCCTGCTCCCACCGCACCGCCGACCACCTACCGCGCACCCGCGCCGACATCCTCCTAGGAGATCTCATGGACATCGCGCAGGTCCTCGCCGACTTCGGCGACTGGGCGTTCGACCGCCACGCCAACGTGCTCAGCTGGTACATCCGGCCGCTCTTCCTCCTGCCGCTCGCCTGGTTCGCCCATCGCCGCAGCGCCTGGGGCATCGCCGGGACGCTCGTCGCCCTCACCACCAGCATCTTCTGGTTCCCCGCGCCTGCGCAGCCCGATCCGCGGGTGCTGGAGTTCCTCGACTTCGAGCGGGACTGGCTCACCGGGAACTGGGACGCGCAGCAGGTCCTGATGTCGCTGCTCAGTCCGCTGTCTCTCGCGGCCTTCTGCCTGGCGTTCTGGAAGCGGTCCGTCCTGTGGGGTCTGGTCATCCTCAACCTGATGGCCGTCGGCAAGCTGCTCTGGGGAGTCGTCGACGGAGACGGCACCGGATGGGCGATGACCGCGCCGGGGCTGGCGGGGATGGTCATCGGCGACGTCGTCCTCCTCTGGGTGTTGGGGCGGAAGCGGGCGAGCCGGCCGCAGCCCGCGATCGAGCCGTCCACGCCGTCCGTCCTGTCGTCGACGAGCTCCTCCTGACCGTCCGCCACACCCGGTCCTCCAGAGAAGGACGACGCTGATGACCACTCAGAACCCGCCCGCGACCAGCACGGTCTGCATTGCCGGCTGCGGGCCCGCTGGGGCGATGCTCGGTCTACTCCTGGCCCGCGCGGGCATCGACGTCGTCGTCCTGGAGAGGCACGCGGACTTCCTGCGTGACTTCCGCGGCGACACGGTGCACGCCTCGACGATGCAGGTGCTGGCGGAACTGGACCTGCTGGAGGGCTTCGAGGAGCTGCCCCAGCAGCGCACCACCACCATCACGCTGATGACCGACGACGGTTCGGTCCCGCTCGGTGACTTCACCCGGCTCCCGGGCCGGTTCCAGTGCCTGTCGATGGTGCCGCAGTACGAGTTCCTGGACTTCCTCACCACCGAAGCCGCGCGGTCCTCCTGCTTCGCACTCCACCGCCGGGTGGAGGTGGTGGGACTCATCGAGGAGGACGGCACGGTGGCCGGGGTCCGCTACCGGCGCACGGACGGCGACGGTCCCGAGGGGGAGCTGCGTGCGCTGCTGACCGTGGCCGCGGACGGACGCCACTCCGCGGTGCGGCGGGCAGCCGGCATGTCCGTGATCGAGTTCGGCGCCCCGCTGGACGTGCTCTGGTACCGCCTCCCCAAGAGCCCCGGGGACCCGGAGGCGTCCTTCGCGCGGCTGGTGCCCGGACGGTTGCTCCCGATGATCGACCGGGGCAGTTACTGGCAGGGCGCCTACACCATGCCCAAGGGCACGGTCGCGTCGCTGAGGGCGGCGGGCATCGAGGCGCTCCGGACGGACGTGCGGCGCGCGATGCCGTTCCTGGGCGACCGGGTCGGCACGGCGCTGCGCAGCTGGGACGACACCGGCTTCCTGGAGGTCCGGGTCAACCGGCTGCGCCGTTGGTACCGGCCGGGACTTCTGTGCATCGGTGACGCCGCCCATGCGATGTCCCCGGTTGCGGGAGTCGGCATCAACCTCGCCATCCAGGACGCCGTGGCCGCCGCCAACGCCCTCGTCCCACCCCTGCGCAGAGGTGCCGTGACACCCCGGGACCTCCGGCGGGTGCAGCGCCGTCGTGATCTCCCCACGCGGGTCACCCAGCTGGTGCAGCGCGGTGTCCAGCGACAGATGTTCGGCGCTGCCGGCGATCCGGTCCCGCCGCGTGGTGTTCCCGTGCCGGTGCGCCTCCTGTCCCGGATGCCGCCGCTGCTGAGGCTGTTCTCCCGCTTCATGGCCATCGGGATCCGCAACGAGCACGTCGCCCTGCCGACGCACGCGATGCCCGCCGGGCACGCCACCGTGCCGGGGTCGGCGAGCGGCCTCCGATGAGCACGCCCGTCGCCTCGCATCGGCGACTGGCGGGTCTCATCCGCCGGCACCCCGTCGGGAGCTTCCTCGCCTGGTCCTTCTCCGTCGGGCAGGCGATCGCCTTCCAGCCCGTCCTCGTGCGTGCGTGCTATGACGTGGACCTGCCCACGGCCCCGTTCGTCGTCGCGGCCAACCTGGTCGGCCTGCTGCTGCCGGCGGTCGTCGTCACCCGCGTCGTCGACGGGCCGGCGGGGGTTCGCGCGCTGTGGAGGCGCGCGGCCCGGGTACGGGTGCCCCTGCGCTGGTACGGGCTGGCACTGGTCGTCGTCCCCGCGGCGACCACGGCGATGGCCGTGGCCCTGCTCGGGCCGCCCGAGGGAACCGGCTGGGTGCTCGCCTCGGCCCTGGTCTCGGGACTGCTGGTCCAGCTGCTCCTGGTGTTCCTCACCACGAACTGGGCGGAGGAGGTGGCCTGGACGGGCTTCCTCCAGACCCGACTGCAGGATCGGCACGGGCCGCTGCGGGCCGCACTGGCGACGGGACCGCTGTTCGCGCTGCAGCACGCCGCCTTGGCGGCCGGCAACGGCTGGCTCGGCGGGGTGGCTGTCCTGCTGTTCATCACGGCGACGGCCGTCCCGTTCCGGTTCCTGCAGGGGTGGGTCGCCAACCGGACGGGCAGCCTGCTCCTCGTCGGTCTGGTGCACGCGGCGGGGAACGCGACGACCGGCGGCAGCGGATTCGGCGGTCCCGGCTTCCTGCCCCGGCTCGACTTCGGCGAGGCGGTGGGCCCGGTGCACCTGATGGCCAGCGCGGCACTGGGCCTGGTCGTCTTGGCCGCCACCCGTGGCCGACTGGGTCGCCCAGCGGCGGGCAACGCCTCCGCCCTGACCGGCTCCCGGTCTTCCGCGCTCGAGGGGGTCCCGGTGCGGCTGGCCGGCCCCCTTCCGACGGGCCGGCGGCCACCGTCGCGTCGAGTGCCCGAGTCCTCGGCGAGCCGACGGTGACCGGCACGGCGCTCTACCGCCTGGCCAGCCGGGGGCTGCCACGGCTGCCGTTCCCGCTCAACGTCCGGATCCAGCGGCTGGGACGGACGCCTCGCGCGGCAGGGGTGGTCCCGGCCGGTCAGCACGTGGAGACGCGGACCGCGGGCGGGGTTCCCGTCACGTGGCTCCGTCCCTCGGCGGTCGACCGCGCCGCGCTGGTCTACCTGCACGGCGGGTCGTACGTGACGGGACCGGTGGCCGGGCAGTGGCGCTGGCTGAGCACGCTCAGCGCAGAGCTGTCGGTGGCCGCCATCATGATCGACTACCGGCTGGCGCCCGAGCACCCGCACCCGGCGGCGCTGGAGGACGTCGTCGCCGCCCTGCAGGCGCTGACGACGGCCGAGGTGCTGCGACGGGGCCGCTGGGCGCTGGTGGGGGACAGCTCCGGCGGCGCCCTGGCGCTCGCCGCGACGCAGATCCTGATCGCCGCCGGGAGCCCCTTGCCGGCGGCACTGGTGCTCATGGCGCCGTGGGTCGACCTGACCCTCACCAATCCGCGGATCCCGTCGACCGAACCCGCCGACCCGGTCCTCAGCCGCCGGTTCCTGCAGCCGTCGGCTGCGGCCTACGCCGGCCGGACCCCGCTGAGCGACCGCCGGCTGTCCCCGCTGTACGGCGACCTGGCCGGCATCCCGCCCGTGCACATCACCGCGGGGACCCGCGACATCCTCGTCCACGACGTCCGTCTGCTGCGGCAGCGGCTCCTGGACGCCGGCGTGGCCGTCGACCACCTCGAGGAGCCCGGGGCCCTGCACGCGTATCCCACCCTCGGTGCCGGTCCCGCGGCCGATCGGGCAGTGGCGGCCCAGGCCTCTTTCCTCCGCGGGCGCCTGGACCCCGATCAGGCACCCGGGTGCGCCGTCCGCTCGGAGAGCGGACCCCCCGTTGCGGCAGTGACCGGCCGTCCCGTGCCGCCTCCAGCAACACCCCTCATCCCGTCGAAGGAGAACGTCATGTCCAAGCGACTGTCCACCCACGTCGACATCGAGGCCACGCCCGAGCGGGTCTGGGAGGTGCTCACCGATCTCGCCGCCTACCCGATGTGGATTCCGTTCATCGTGCGTGCGGAGGGGGCCGTGGCCCCGGGCCGTCGGCTGACGCTGACGATGCAGCCAGTCGGCGGGCGGGCGACGACCGTGCGCCCCCGACTCGTCGAGGTCGCCGTCCACCGCGAGTTGCGGTGGCACGGCAGGCTGGGCCTGCCCGGGCTGATGGACGCGGAGCACGCCTTCGTGCTCCAGCCTCAGGACGGTGGCACCCGGCTGCTCCACCAGGAGACCTTTCGGGGTCTCCTCGTCCCGTTCACCGCTGCATCGCTGGACCGGAACACCCTGCCGGCCTTCGTCGCCATGAATGAAGCGCTCAAGCGGCGGGCGGAGGATCCGGCGCGCGCTCGGGCACGTACGGGCCCGGTCGACGGCGGCGGCACGGATGCGGGCAGGGCATGAAGCGGCGATCCGTGCTCCAGGCGAGCGCCTGTGCGAGCGGGGCTGCTGTCGCGGGGAACGCCTTCATCGGGGAGGGGGCGATGGCCTGGTTCCGTGGCCTCACCGCGCCGCGCTGGCAGTTGCCCGTGCCTGCCTTCCTGGTCGTCGGTGCGCTGTACTACGGGCTCATCGGCTACGTGCTGGCACGGAGCATCGATCGGCGAGACGCCCGGAGCACCGCCTGGAGCCTGGCGGTCCTGGTCGGCAACGAGGCCTGGAACGGGGTCTTCTTCGGCCGTCGGAGCACTCGCGCCGGCTTCGCCGGGGTGTGCGCCTTCGTGGTCCCGCTCGTGGCGCTCCAGCGATCGGTCGCGGGGGACGCGCGCTCACGCAACGCCCTGGCCCCGTACCTGGCCTACGTCCTCATCTACGACCTGCCGTGGACCTACCGGCTGTGGAGACTGAACCCGACACCCGCGCGGAGGCGCCTCCCCGGCACGGACGACTGACGGGCCGGCACCGATCACGCGGATCCGTCGGGTGGAACCCGACCTGCCACACGTCTGGTCGTCGGACGATCGCAGCCAGCCTTGCGTCAGCGACTCGCCCCCGCCACGGCACTCTTCCGGTGACGTGGTGCTCGCGCCCTTGCAAGGCATGAGGGACGCGAGCACCACCATCGAGCTCACCGTCCACCAGTACGTGCACCCCGGCCCCGGGCTGCCAGGCGGCGAGCCGTTTCGCGGCGCCGCTCGAGGACCGCATCGAGGCGCGAAGCACCACGAGGGCTCCACCCGTTCCAACAGCGGAACACCGGGCTCCTGACCTGCCGGAGAACCGGGCGATGAGATGTCCGAGGAGCGACTCGCTGCTCACGTACGGGTCGCGGTGGGCGGGAACCGACACTGCATAGATCGCTCTGTTGCTCACGCGACGGAGCGTGGATAGTGCCTCGCGTGGTCGCGCGCTTCCTCGCTCTCCTCTCAGCGGTGCTGGCTGGGCTCCTGACGGGCGGGATGATCCTGATCGACGTCGTGCTCCTCCCGTTCTGGCGCACTGTCCCGCCAGAACAGTTCCGGACCTGGTTCGCGGCCCACTCCGACCGGATCCGAACTCTGATGATCCCTCTCGGCGCAGGCGCAGCCGCCGCGAACGCTGCGTCAGCCGTCGTGCACACGGCGAAGGGCAACCGGGCCGGAGCGGCGTCCGTGGCGGCGGCGGCGGCAGCCGGCGTCGTCGCGATCACCATCACCGTCAACGAACCGATGAACCACCGGTTCACGGCCGAGCAGCTGACGGACGCCGAGACCGCCAACCTGCTCGAGAGGTGGGCACGGTGGCATCGCCTCCGCGTGGCGCTCGGTGTTCTGGCGACTCTCGGGGCGGTGTCGGCTCTGATGGACAAGAAGTCCTGAGCTGACGTCTCGCCCCGTTTCGAGGCGACTGCGGTCTTCGGAAGCGAACGACGACGGTGGCGTTGTCGCCCAGGCCGCGTCGTGCCGGCATCGGACCGCCCGGCAGCACCTTCGCCGGACGTCAAGACGCCGCAGCAGGGTGTCGTACAGCAACGCGGTCGGAACGAGGCCGTACCGGCCGGAACGACGGTGAACGCCGCGGCCCTCACACCAGCAGGGACGGTACGACCCCGCATGTCGGCGAACCCCGGGCACGTGACTGGGGGTCAAGGGGTCGCAGGTTCGGATCTGGTCAGCGCTACACGCGAGAGCGCAGGCCAGGGGTTGGTCGGGAGGAGTCCGGACCGGCCCCTGACTGGGGCTCGGTCCTGACCACCTTCAGTCCCACCCCCTTGCCCGCGGCCGGCTCCCGGGTGCAACGTCCGGCTGGGGGAGGGCCGTCGCCCTGGCCCGCGGCCCCCCGTCGTCGAAAACTGTCCACGGAGTAGTCGGTGACCCCGACAGCTGCTTGACCAGTGCATGCGCGACTGGCGGGCGCGATGTCTGGCTGGTTGACCCTGGACGCGGCGATCGGGATGCCGCTCTGCAGGCTCACGCGGTCGTGACCCCGAAGGGGCGGGTGCAGGCCCTTCTGCAGAGGTGTGCTCCTCCTGATCTTGGCTTCCCTCCAGTGGCTCGCGGTCAGGGGCGGTGCCCTCGTGGAGGCCGCCAATTGATGTCGGCGTCCAGCCGATGGCGATGAGTTCGGCACCATCGCCTTGCTGGTCGGCCTGACCGCCGTCCTCATCCCGGAATGGGGCAACGGACGCCCTGCGCATCGCCGCGCTGCGGTGGTGGGGTGGCGCTGTTGGTGGAGGTCAGCGGGTGGGCTCGACGGCTCCGAGGCCTCGTCAACTGGATCGCACCCGCGCGCGGGGCCCGTGACCGCGACGACGACGCCGACCTCGAGCCTCGGCGGGAACGAAGCCCCGATCGAGGTTCCGGAGCCGCAAGTGACCCTGCTCGGTCAGCCGCCGCCGGACACCTCCGCGGCGGCCGCGACGAGCCAGAGCACAGAGCTCGAGCAGCTCGCCGGCAGGAGTACGCCGGACACGACGTCCTGCCCACCTCGATGGCCAGTGGTGGCGCGATCTCGGCCGCGTCTTGAACCGTGGAGCGCAGCGACACCGTCAAGGACATGTGGCGACTGCCCCGGCTGCGAGTCCCTTCTCGGGTATCCCCACCGACGGTTCGGGTCCAGCTCAGGGATTGCCCGGTGGCGTCCCCGTTCGCATCACGATGTCGTGAACCATGTGGCCAGACAAGACCAGGTCGGCCTCAGCAACGCCGGCCTGCGCGGCGCGGTGATCAGCGCATTCTTGCGACGACACCTGCGGGTCGCCGCGAAGGCGCCGCGGACGAACCACCCTTGAGCCGGTGGTGACTTCTGGGCGCGTCGATCCCGGGGCCTGTGTCGTCGATGAGCCGACAGTGCTGTCCCGTCCGATCACATCCGCCGCGGTAGGAGCCGTTAGATTGGGTGCCTTCCATCGGCGAGCGCCTCGGTGCCTGAAGGGCAGGGCGACGGGAACGAGACGGAGAAGTGCCCGGTGGCGACGAGCAGGTCCGGTTCCACCGGCACGGCCGGAGTCGTGCGTGCCCGTCACCAGTGGACCGCTACGGCCGACCGGATGGCGCTCAACCGCATCACCGACCTCGCCGCGCGGCTGCTGGGCGTCTCTGCCTCGCAGGTGTCCCTGCTGTCGGACGTGCAGACGGTCGTCGGCGGCACCGGGCTGCCCCCAGGCGCAATCGGCAGTCAGGGCCCGCTGGAGGACTCGCTGTGCACCGTCACCGCGGCGTCCGGCCGGCCGCTGCTGGTGGCCGACGCGGGGAGCGACGTGCGGGTCGCCGCGCTGCCGCCAGTGACCTCCGGCGCGGTCGGATCCTACCTGGGAGTGCCGCTGGCAGGGGCCGACGGCCGGCCGGTCGGTGCCCTCTGCGTGTTCGACCCCGCGTCCCGGGAGTGGACGCCGGCGGACGTGGCGGTGCTCGAGCAGCTGGCACGGTCGGTCGTCGTGGAGCTGGAGCTGGCTGCGGTCAGCGCCGACCGGCGCGCCGACCGGGCCCGCATGGACCTGGCCGTCGAGGCCGGGGGAGTGGGCACCTTCGACTTGGACCTGGCGACCGGCGCGCTGGTCCTCGACGACCGGCTGCTGCAGCTCTCCGAGCTGGACCCGGCCTCGTTCGGTGGCCACCCCGAGGAGGTGTACGCCCGCGTGCACCCCGACGACGTCCAGGACGTCATCGCCCGGGTCGGGCACGCATTGGACACGGGGGGCTCCTACGAGGCCGAGTACCGGATCGTGCTGGCAGACGGCTCGCACCGCTGGGTCGCCGCCCGCGGCCGGGTGGTCGGCGACCGCGGCGGGCAGCGGCTGATCGGCGTCGCGAACGACACCACTGCCCAGCGGGAGCCGATGCAGCGCACCGCCGAGCTGCTGGAGGGCCTGGCCGTGGCGTTCATCGCGATGGACAGCGACTGGGTGATGACGCATGTGAACACCGAGGCCGAGCGGATCGCGGGGCGGCCTCGCGCGCAGCTGCTCGGCCGCACGCTGTGGGAGGTGTTCCCGGCCACGGTCGGCACGGACTTCGAGCAGCACTACCGCCGGGCCGCGGACAGCGGCCAGCCCGTCACCTTCGACGCCTACTACCCCGAGCCCCTCAACGTGTGGGTGGAGGTCCGCGCCGTGCCGGGACCGCAAGGCGTCGCCCTGTACTTCCTGGACATCACCGAACGGGTCCACCTGCAGCGGCGCAGTGAGCTGCTCGGGCGGGTGAGCGCCGAGCTGACCGGCACGTTGGACGCCGAGGTCGCGGTCGCCCAGCTGGCTCAGCTGGTCGTTCCCGCCCTGGCCGACTGGTGTCTGGTGACGTTGGTCGGCGACGACGACCAGCACGGGTTCCGCCATGGGTTGCAGGACGTCGGCTGGTGGCACACCGACCCGGATCTCCTGCCGGTCGTCGCCGCCTACGCCGTGGAGCGCATCCCCGCCCTCAGGGACACGTCGTTCGTCGCCCGCGCTCTGAGCACCGGGCGGCCGGTGACCCTCGACCGGGATGCGACGGCCCGCATCCGGGAGGTGCTGCTGCCCGGTCCGGCACACGAGCTGCTCGCCCGACTGGCGCCGGAGTCCCTCACCGTCCTCCCACTGCGCGGCCGGGGGCGCACGGTCGGGTTGCTGAGCCTGTTCAGCGGCGCCGGCCGGGCCCCCCTCACCGCCGAGGCGCTCTCGACCGCCGCAGACATCGCCGGCCGCGCCGGCTTGGCGCTGGACAACGCGCGCCTCTACCGTCAGCAGCGCCAGCTGGCCGAGGGCCTGCAGCGGTCGCTGCTGACCGCACCCGCGCAACCCGACCACGTGCAGGTCGTCGTGCGCTACACGCCGGCGGCCGAGACCGCGCAGGTCGGCGGCGACTGGTACGACGCCTTCCTCCAGCCCAGCGGCGCCACGATCATCACCATCGGTGACGTCCTGGGGCACAACGTCGAGGCGGCAGCGGCCATGGGGCAGATCCGCTCGATGCTGCGTGCCATCGCGGTGACCACCGGCGCAGGGCCGGCGGAGATCTTGCGCCGCGTCGACGAGGCCATGACCACGCTGCAGGTGGAGACCACCGCCACCGCGGTCGTCATCCGGCTGCAGCAGACCGACGACGATGTGCGCCGGGGCGTGACCGAGATCCGCTGGTCCAACGCCGGCCACCCGCCACCCATGGTCGTCAACCCCGATGGGACGGTCATGCCGCTGACCGGGCCGCGTGCGGAGCTGCTCCTCGGCGTCGACGAGACCACCCGACGCCGCGAGTGCGGCGTCACCCTCGACTGGGGTGCGACCCTGGTCCTGTACACGGACGGGCTCATCGAACGCCGCGACCAGACCCTCGACGACGGCCTCGACCGTCTGCAGCAGGCCCTCCAGGAGCTGGCCGACCGAGAGCTCGACGAGCTGTGCGACGAACTACTGGACCGGATGCTGCTTGGCCGGACCGACGACGACGTGGCACTCGTCGCGGTGCGTCTGCACCGTCAAGACCGCCGTCGCCCTACCGAGGCCGGCCCCAACCGCATCCCACCCGACGTCGCCGACAGCCCGGACGTCATCTCGCCGGTGGAGTGACGACTGGCGGCCGGTGCACGGGCAGCTGGAGGAGGCCCAGACGTCCGCGACCCCTGCACGCTGCTGATCATCGACGGCGTGCCGGCCGAGGTCGGGTCGGAGCGGCTGGGTCCCGCCAGTCACCACCCCGCCGCTCGGCCGACCACGTGCCGTCCTTGCGCCTGAGGGTGGACCCGTCAGTCGGACGTGGGGCGACGCGCCTCGTAGGTCATCACGCATTCGCCGTCGACCGTGGTGCCCGCGTCGCCGGCCTCACGGCGAGGCCCCGTACTCGGCTGCTATCGCGGCCATGTTCGCCAGTTGCTTCTTGGTGACGCCCAGGCCGGTCACGCGGCTGAAGATGAACGACTGGATCCTCCGTGCCAGGTCGGCCTCATCAGCTGGGGACAACTTGTCCGCGTCGATGAGGCTGCCCCGCCGGAGTTCGGGGAACAGTTCTCGGAGCCGAGGGTCCTTGAAGATCCTGCGCGCCAGCGCTGAGCGCACTGCGGACACGTCGTCGTTCGGCACGGCGAAGACCGTCGTCCGCAGGAACTCCTTGACCTCGTCCACCGTCGAGCCCGGGTTGAGCGCCGACGGCCAGGCCCCCCGTGCGGACAGCTCTCCGTAAGCGTTCAGCAACGCGTGCGCCGTTCGCTCCGGCAGCTTCAACCAGGATTTGGCGTCGTACAGCTTCAGCATGTTGTTGACGTAGCGCTGGGCGATGGTGAACCTCGACGCCGTTAAATCGAGGCCGTAGACCTTCACCTGCCACGCCTGTCGGGGGGAGATCAGGTCGAGGCCGGGGAAGTTCGTGCGGAGCTCGTTGAGGTCGAAGACGGCATTCGGCGACAACCCCTGCTTCTCCAGGGTCCATCGCAACATCTCCTGCGCCGCCTTCTCCCCGGCCTGTGCCGCGGTGCCGCCGGCGGTGATCACTTCGGCTGCCGCAGCCAGGGCGGCGCTCACCGCGCTCGCCGGCAGGGCGAGCAGCAGTCCGCCCAGCAGGACCGCGGCGTGGTCGGAATCGCTCAGTTGCTCGGTCAGCCAGTCGAGGATCCCCGGCGCCGGTTTCCGCACGGTCGTGGTGCGCTTCTTCTGAGGCCGCTTCCCGGGGTCGACCTTCCTCGTGTCGCGCTTCCTGGGATCCTTGTTCCTCGGTCCCGGCGACCTGGGGGCGGGCTTGGGCCGCTGCCTGGTCGGTGCGGCCGGGTACGTGATCGGCACGAGCAGCACCGGCCGACCGACGGCGATACCCGGATAGCCCCACGCGTAGTACTGCGGTGACGTGATCCCTGCAAAGGGCACGACGAGTGGTGGCCCCATCAGGAACGGGAATCCGGCCGCCGAGCCCGCTGCCATCGGCCCCGTCGACCGCTGGGCCTGCTGCTGCGGGTCCACGACCTGCCGCAGACGCTGTGTGCTCCGCTGCGGTGGATCGATGCCCCGTGCAGCCCCCCGCTCGCGGGCAGCCAGCCGATCGACGAGGTCGTCGCGCAGCGCCGTCGATAGTTCGTAGGTCAGGAACTGACCCAGCGGGTCCCGGGGATCGGCCACACGCCTGTACATCCGCGACGCCTCGGCCTGGGGGATGCCCTCGACCAGGTCCTGCAGGGCCTGCCGGCGGGCGGCGAGCCGGCCGAGATCCTGCCCGCCGATGGGCTGCTGGAGGAGTTCCACCAGCCGCTTCTGCGCGTCGTCGTCCGGCCGGGCGTTCCGCCGGGCGCGCTCCCACTCGGGGAACGGCGGCCCACCGCCCGGCCCGCCGCCCACGGCTACGGCTCGTCGACGACGACGGGCCCGGTCTCGCCTTGGATGAGCACCCGCTTGTCGACGTTCGGGTCCTCGCGTTCACCGGCGAGCAGCCGCGCCATCCTCCGGATGCTCTCCAGTTGCATCGCCCGTACCTCCTCCTGGACCTTCTTGGCGTCCTCGAATCGGTGCACCTTCTTGTACGGCTCGAGCATCGTCTCCGTTGCGGGCAGCGCCTCGATGAACAGCGACTCCGACGGCACGACAAGGACGTCGTCCATCCCACCCGGCGGCGTGAGCGCCTGTTCGTGCTCGGCCAGGTCCGCCCGCAGGCCTTCGAGCTCCTCCTCCGTCACGGCCTCCTGCAGGCACTCGACGTAGTCCGTGAACTCGTCCGCCGTCATCACGTCAGGATCGGTGGGGTCCATCAGCTCGCCGGTGGCACGGTCGACGTAGGGATCCATCATGAAGTCGGTCAGCGCGTTGGACTCCAGCAGCGGGAAGACCATGTAGTTGCCCTTGAACCCGAGCAGGGTGTCGAGGTCGGCGACCTCCGACAGCGGCGCAGAGGCCGGCTCGGGATCGACCGCGGTGTCGGCCTCGAACGGGAAGCCCCTCACGTCGAGCCCGCCGAATCGCGGCAGGCTCGTGTGCGGTGGGGTGAACATGCCGGGCACCGGATCGTCGAACTCGATCCGAAAGGCGCGTCGGGTCGAGGTGAACACCGGCACGGGCACCGTGTGCAGCCGGAAGAAGCGCTGGTCGGGTGGCTCATAGGTCCACACCGCCTGCATGTAGTAGAGGATGTTCTCCTTCACGTGCACCTGGAGCCGAGCGATCTCGGTCAGGTGGTCGTAGTGCTCCCGGACCGCCTTGGCGTAGCTCTCCATCAGGGCATTGAGCGCGGTCACCTCGCGCTCCAGCCGGAACAGCAGGTCACGCGCCTGGTCGGCCGCCCGCTGTGCCGCGTCCTGCATCGCCTGGCGGTTGTTCGCCGTCTGGTCGGCGTCCCCGCCGAAGACGAGGTCACCGACACCGCCGAGCACGTCCGCACCGAGATCGGCCACTTCCTCGGCGATGTCACCGACGAACCCGAAGAGACCGCCCCCTCCGCCGCCACCGTCGGACGGGACCGCCCTCCGGTAGACCGCCCGCTCGAGCAGCGCGTTCTGCGCCTCGGCGTTGCGCCGGGCCGCGACGACCTCCTCGCGGAGCTCGTCGACGATGGCCCGTTGCTGGTCGACGTTGACCTTCAGCTCCGCCACCGCCGTCTCCTCCCCGGCGGTCCTGGTCAGGACGGCGAGCGCCGGCAGGAAGGAGTCGTCCAGCACGGCCCGCTTGAGGATCCAGTCGTGCACGACCAGCCAGTCGATGTCGATGTCATGGGGCGCCGGCACCTCCTGGGCCACCAGCACGACCGGGCGCACCCGGTGCAGCCGCTCGCGCACGCGGAAGCGGCGCTGCAGCTCGTAGAGCAAGAAGGTGACCGCGATCTCATCGTTGGGGTTGCTGATCTCGGTGACCTCGGTCGTCTCGAAGTCCTCGCTCTCCTCGGTGTTGACCTCGGTCGTGCGCTCCGCCTTCACCTCCTGGGCGACCTTGAAGGTGTTCTCGTGCAGCGACTTGCGGATGTCATCGGACGTCTTGCCCGCCTCCCGGGTGAAGGCGTTCGTGTGCGTGCCGCTGAAGACGTCGACGCTCCCGCTCACGGAATTGCTCATCGAGAACGTCGTCTTCGCCGACGCCCGCCGGGCGATCTCCTCCTCGGCACGGCTGGTGTCGCTCAGCTCCTCGCGCACGACACGCAGGTTGTTCGCGAGTTCGCGCTGCGATCGCTTCCGGTGGACCTTGCGCGTGACGGTGAGCTTCTGGGTCTGCCTGGGCGCGAGCGGGATGGACTTCACCAGCGGGCCGGCCTGGTAGCTGAGCGGCCGCCAGACCTGCCGATAGGTGTTCAGCAGTCCGAAGTTGACGCTGCGTTCGCGGCGATTGGCGGCGAACACCGTGAACGCGTAGGTGCCGCGCAAGCGTTTCTGCAGCTCGAGCAGGAGACCCGGCAGCCGGTCAACGGGGTCGCCGGTGGAGGTCCCGGTCGTGGTGCCGGTCCGGTGGTCACGGACGACGGGCGCGTTGCCGGTGCGGTGGTCGCGGACCACCGGCGTGTTGCTCTGCCGGCGGTGGTCCCGCCCAGCGGACGGTTCCGAGCCGCTGCCGCTCACGACGACGCCACCCGGCGCGCCGGACGGCGGCTGCGCGGGCTTATCGCCGCGGTGGTCCCGGACGACGCGACCGGCCGCGAGGACCATTCGTCCCTCGGCCAGGAGCCCACCCACGAGATCCTGACCCGTTCCCGTGATCCCCTCGGGGGATCCGCCCAGCTCGACGATCGCCTGATAGGCGTCCTCGGCGAGGTTCAGCACACCCTCGTCGACCGCCTCCTGCCAGACGTGCTGGAAGGCGATCTGCAGCTGGGTGTAGTCGCGGAACGCCGGGACATCGGCCGGGCTCGGCCGGAGCGCGAAGGAGCCGACGCTGGCCTCGACCGTCGTCCGGGACGCCGACACCATGAGCCCCGTCTCCGCCTGCTCCTCGGGCGGACTCATCGTTCCCATGACCCGGGCCAGGAACCGGGGCACGTCCGCGTCGGTCGACGGCTCCACGTTCTCCCCGGCCACGTGCGGGCGGTGAGGTTGAGGGGTGGTGTTCGTGCCGAGCGGCGTCGTCGCGCCCAGCCCCGTCCCGGCGGGGCAGAACGTCGCGGCGTCCGGGCGTTGCACGAAGGAGCCGGCGGCCCGGTGTCCGGTCACGTCGGCCAGCGCGTCCGCGGTGACGAAGCCGGACTCATCGACCCGCGCGCGCAGGGCTTCCACCTCAGCCGCACTCAGCGTCAGGATCCCGCGAACCGGTCGGCGGACCCCCGGCTCGTTCACGATCCCGGTGATGTTGCGGGCCATCACCGCGTGGGACTTGTCCGCGACGCTCTCGTCTGCGGTGACGAATCGGTCGGAGTCATGGCCTGACGCGGGCACGGAACTGAGCCGTCCGGCCAGCCTCGGGCGCAGGTCATCGGAGAAGTGCGCGAAGCGCTGCTTGTGCCGGTCGGCGCGGACGGCGGCTGCGGCGATGGAGGCGTCGACGACACCGCTCTGCCAGGTCTCGATCGCTTCCAGGCGTCTGGCGACGCCGCCGGTGGGCTCGGCCAGGAACGTCGCGCCGCTCGGCACCGCGATGCCGGCCGCCCCGAGCAGATCGGCACCCAGGCGGACCAGGTAGCTCTCTGTCCGCGCTGAGTTCTGCCGCACCGCGGGCGAGGCGTAGAGGACCCTGTCGTCGTACGCGAGGCCGGGCTCCTCAGGCGCGAGGACGACCAGTTGGAGGTCGGGCCGCTTCTCCTCGTTCCTGATCCTGAAGTCGGCGTCGTCGTACGTGATCGAGAAGCGGCCATCGGGACCAGTGAGGACGGATCCGAGGCGGTCCGCGCCTCTGGCAAGAGAAGACGCCGCCCGCTCGGCGGGTCCTGATGCGCCGCCTTCAACGGAGGGAAGGGGCTCCTCCGCCTTGGTGCCGGCGTCCACGTCGTTGAGGACGACGAGCAGGTCCGGAACTCCCACGCCGGAGTCCTTCACGACGATGCGGCCGGTGACGACGTTCATGGTCCCTCCGCCGGGCTGATCGACTACCGGGCGTGGCAGGCCGATGACCGACGCGCCGACGCGATTCGAGCGGTCGCCCCGTGAAGGCGCCCATGCCGTTCACGCCAGGTCGACGTGATCCATGCGGTGACCGAGATCCACCACCACGACGAGCGGTCTTCCGATGAGTCGGTGCTCCATCAGGACGGCTCGGGCGTCGCATCGGAGTCGTCCGGTGGCCACCGCGGCGATGCACGGTCGACTCCGCCGTACACGAGGAAGCACTTCGGCGCCCCTCCCCCCAGAGGCCAGAACGGTCTCGGCCGTCTCGGCGACAGCATGGCGCGGTAGCGGACGCCGGTGAAGCCCTTCGGTCGCGGGGTTGCAGCGATGGGTGGCAATCGGCACGACAGGACGATCGGCGCAGGACGTCGATGGCGACGTAGCGGACGATCGTGGTGACCGTGACCGTGTCCACCTGTCGTCGCCGGCGACAGGACTCCCGCCGCACGAGTCGGCGCAGGTCGATGGCGATGGCACCCATGCCAGGTCGCCGACCGGCCCGAGGTGCGTCAGCTCGTCGTGGGGTGGGCGAGCGCGAACGCGCCGGGCTACAGCTCGTCGAGCAGCCGCTCGCAGGCGGTCATGCGGCGCCGAGCCCGTGGCGCCAGCTGGGGTGCGCCGGGCGCCACCCCAGCTCGCCCTTGGCCTTGGCGTTGGAGGCGCCGCGGAGCTCGGTCATCATCACCACGCCGGCCTCACCGGCGAACAGCCGCCCGATGAACCGCGGCACGCGCACCGGCTGCCTGGCACCCAGCTCCTGCGCCAGGGCCGGCAACCACTCGGCGACGGGGGCGGGGTCGTCGTCGACGACGTTGTAGACGCCGCGGCTGCCGTGCTCGATCGCCGCGACCGTCGCCTCCGCGGCGTCGGCGACGTGGATGAACGACCACACGCCGCCGCCGTCGCCGACCAGCGGGAACCTGCGCCTGCGGACCAGCTCGGGCTGCTGCCCGCCCGGTGCCATCGACGTTCCCGGCCCGTAGAAGGCGCCGTAGCGCAGCACGATCCCCTCCGTCCACCGTGCGCCGAGGACCGCCCGCTCGAGATGACGGACCGCGGCCAGGGTCTCCCGCATCTCCCGCGCGGGCGCGGAGTCCAGCGGGTCCTCCTCGGTCTTGATCGGCGCACCGGTGCGCGCGTACGCGCCATAGCCCGCGATCGACTGCGCGACGAACCGCCGCACCCCCACGGCCTGCCCGGCGGAGAGCAGATGGTCGGTGCCCTCGATCCGCAGGCGGTTGGTCAGCGCGAAGTCGCGGTCGAAGTGACGCATGTCCAACGCCCCGATCGCGGTCAGCTGATGGACGATCACGTCCGGCCGCGCCCGGCCCACGGCCTCCGCGACCTGGACGGGATCGAGCGCGTCCGCGACCACCGGCACAGCCCCGAACTCGCGGAGCATCGCCTGCTTGTCCTCGCTCCGGGTCATGCCGTGGACCTCATGACCCGCCTCGACCAGACGCGGCACCAGCTGCCTTCCGATCGCTCCCGTAGCCCCTGCGACGAACACCCTCATGCCCAGCTCCTCGACCGTGGTTCACCGGTACCTGGTGCAGACGAGACCGCAGCCCCGGCTGTGACACCTCCGCAGCGGCGGCTCGAGCGCCGTGGGTCATGCGGGCGTTCCGCTGGTGGTCGGTACCGCGGCGCCCCAGCGGGTCAGCGCCGCCTCCAGTCCCTCCGGGGTGCGGCCGGCCCAGGCGACGTAGCCGTCGGGGCGCACCAGCACCGCGGTGGCGGCATGGTCCACGTCGAGCGTGGTGACACCGGGCGGGGCGGGTACGGCACCCGGCGGGGCGGCGAGCACGAACCGGCCCCGGCGCAGCGCCTCGTACAGCCGCGTGCCGTCCCTCGCGGTCATGTCGGGTGCCCGCGTGCCGACGAGCCGGTGCGCGCCCCGGGGACGGGGGTAGGCGATCCCCACCCCGCTCAACTGCAGCCGGATCCGATCGCCGATCGGCGGCAGGGCGAGCGCGGTCCGGGCGACCCGGTTGCGGACCGCGCGGGTCACCGGTGAGCGGAGCATCGCGGCGCGGATCAGCCCGCCGCTCATCCGCAGCACCATGCGGCCGACCGGTCGGCGCTCGTCGTGGTAGCTGGCGAGCAGCTCGTCACCGGCCCGGCCGTGCACGACGGCGGCGAGCTTCCACCCCAGGTTGGCGGCGTCCTGCAGCCCGGTGTTCATGCCCTGCCCGCCGGCGGGGGAGTGCACGTGAGGCGTCGCCGGCGAGGAACACCCGCCCCACCCGGTAGCGGTGGACCTGCCGTTCGTCGCTGTGGAAGCGCGACAGCCACCGCGGGTCGTGCATGCCCCAGTCGGTGCCGAACACCCGGCGGGCGACGTCGGCGATCTCGTCGAGCGTGACGGGCGCGTCGTCGGGCAGCTCGCGGTCGGGGTCGCGGGCGATGACCCGGTACCAGCCGTCGCCGTAGGGGACGACGAAGCAGAACCCGCGGGCGTTGCCGTCGACGGTGAGCAGGTCGGGGGGTGGGTCGGTCATCCGCACGTCGGCCAGCATCAGCGAGCGGACCACCGACTCGCCGGGGAAGTCCAGGCCCAGCTCCCGGCGCACGGTGCTGTGGTGCCCGTCGGTGCCGACCAGCCAGCTCGCGTGCCGGACCTGCGTGGCGCCGTCCGGGTCGCGGTAGGTCACCTCGACCCCGTCGGCGTCCTGCCGCACCTGCTGCACAGATGCACCGCGCAGCACGGCCGCGCCCGCGTCGAGCGCGCGTTCCAGGAGCACCCGCTCCACCTCGTACTGCGGGGTGACCAGCAGGTAGGGGAAGCGGCTGGGCACCGAGGAGAGGTCCACCGAGACCGACCCGAAGAGCCGCAGTCCGGCCACGGTGTTCCCGGCAGCGACGACCGGGTCGGCGAGGCCGCGGGCGTCGAGCTGTTCCAGGGTCCGTGCATGGACGGCGAAGGCGCGGGTCAGGCGCGAGTCGGTGGTGCGCCGCTCCAGCACGGTGACCCGGACGCCCGCGGCGGCGAGGTCGCCGGCGAGCAGCAGCCCGGTCGGTCCGGCGCCGACCACGATCACGTCGGTCATCGTCCTGCCTCCACCGCGTCGAGCACGGAACGGGTGCCGGGGTCGGTGACACCGGCGTCCTGCCAAGCTCGGCGGAGTTCCGCGCTGCCCGTGTGCTGCCGGGCGCCCGCGAGGTCGTCGAAGTCGAAGAGGACGACGACCTCGTGCGGGTCCTCCCGGTTGCGGAACACGGCCGTGGAGCGGCAGCCCGCCGCGGCCCGGGCGGGCCCGAGACGGTCGAAGACCTCCTTCCAGCGGCGGAACTCGCTGATGCGCTGGTGCACCAGGACGTGGGGCACGGTCAACTCCTTCCGGTCGGCGTGCGCAGGGGGCTTCCGGGGCGCCACGGCACGCGAGTGACGCAGGACTGCGTGCGAACCTGCCGACACCGCAGGCCCGAGATCCGGCCGGACACGACGACGCAGACGTCGGTCCGGCGGTCATCCATCGCCGAGCTCTCCTCTCGGTCGTGCGGGGGCGTCCAGGTCGATGCCGGTCAGGCCGGCGCGCAGCCGGTCCTCGACGGAGAGGAGCCGGTGGCGGACCGGCACGGGCAGCCGCGGCAGGAGGCGGGTCAGCCAGGCGTTGCGGGTCACAGCCAGCCGGGACCGCGGGACCACGGTCCTCAGGACGGCGGGTCCGACCCGACGGCTGGCGGCGACGTAGCCGCGCATCGCGTCCTCGTAGGCGACGAACCCCCGGTGGTGGTCGCCGTCGGCCGCGGCGAGCCGGTCGGCGAGGAGGTAGGCGCCGACGGCGGCGACGGTCGTGCCGCCGCCGACCGCCGGGGCGGGGGAGTAGCCGGCGTCGCCGGCGAGTGTCACCCGGCCGCGGGTCCAGGTGTCCATACGGATCTGGGTGACCGCGTCGGAGTGGAAGTCGTCGGCGGCGTCGAGCTCACCGAGCAGCCGGGGGACCTCCCAGCCCACGCCGGCGAACACGTTCCGCAGCAGCGCCTTCTGCCCGGCGACGTCGCCGTGGGGTGCGGCCGGGCCGCCGTGCCGGGACAGGAACACCGCGCGCGCTCGGCCGGTGCCGCGCACCGGGTACAGGACCACCACGCGGTCCGGAGCACTGAACGTGACCATCCGGCCGTCGAGCCCGCGGTGGTCCGGGACGGTGAACACCGCGAGATGGCCGCCGAGGTGGTGGGCGAAGCGCTCCTCCGGGCCGAACACCAGCCGCCGCACGCCCGAGTGCAGCCCGTCGGCACCCACGACGAGGTCGAACCGCCGCGAGGGGCCGTGCTCGAAGCCCACCTGCACTCCGTCGCCGTCCTCCTCGAGGGTCCGGACGGCGTCGTCGAAGACGTACTCGACGTCGTCGCGGGTCGCCTCGTGCAGGATCCGGGCCAGTTCCCCGCGCACGATCTCGACGTGGCCGCCGTCGGCGAAGCCGGCCGCGAGCGTGGCCACCGGGATCTCCACCGGCCGGTGCCCGGGCCGTTCCAGCACGACGACGTCGTTTCGGGTGCGCGCCTCGCGCACCGCGGGCAGCAGCCCCATCCGGTCCACCACCTGCACGGCGGGACCGAAGAGGTCCACCGCGTGTCCACCGGTCCCGTGCCGCAGCTGCGGGCTCCGTTCGACGGCGGCCGGGCGGAACCCGTGCCGGTGCAGCCAGTACGCCAGCACCGGGCCGGCGATCCCTGCGCCCGAGATGAGGACGTCCACCAGTACCCCTAAAGCCAACGGCTGTTGGCGAACAACTGTAGACCCGAGGCCCGCTCGTTGACAACGCCTGTTGGCAGAACTGCCGGCGGCACGCCGACAGCTCCTTTCAGGGTTGGCCGACGAGGTAGTGCTGCAACGTCGGCGCGACCCAGTCGATGAGCTCCGCCCTGCTCAGGTCGACGACGGGGGGCAGGCGCAGGACGTAGCGGGTCAGCGCGACGCCGAGCGCCTGGCTGGAGACGAGCCCGGCACGGACGGGCGCCGAGTCCGGGTCGTCGGTGAGCGCGGCGACCATCGGCGTGAGCTGGTCGTGGAAGATCCTCCGCATCCGGTCGGCCGCGTCGTCGTCGGTGGCGGCGGTGCGCAGCAGGATCTTCAGCCCGGCGTCGTCCTCCCACCGGTTCAGCAGGTGCGTGGCCAGGATGCGGCCGACCTGGTCCCGCGGCGCCGCGGCGAGGTCCGGGAACCGGAGGTCGAAGTCCACGGCCAGGGCGAAGAGCTGTCGCTTGCTCCCGAAGTAGCGCATCACCATCGACGGGTCGATGCCGGCGTCCGCGGCGATCGCCCGCACCGTGGCCCGGTCGTAACCGTCGGCGCTGAAGCGGTCGCGGGCGGCACGGAGGATCGCCTCACGGGCGGGGAGGGACCGGTCGGTGAACGCCATCCGGCGATGGTATGCCAACGGCTGTTGTCATCAGGGGAGGACGGACCTACAGTCGTTCGCCAACAACGGTTGGCACCTGTCGGTGACCGAGGGTCTGCACGCGCCACCACGTCGACGGCGTCCGCCGAGGAGAGGATGAGAGGCACGTCATGAGCGCGGTGCTCATCGCTGGAGCGGGCCCGACCGGCCTGACCCTGGCCTGCGGCCTGGCCGCGGCCGGAGTGCCGGTGCGGGTGGTCGACGCAGCAGACGGGCCCTCGACGACCTCGCGCGCGAACATCCTGCACGCACGCGGCGTCGAGGTCCTCGACCGCATCGGCGCCCTCGGCGATCTGCGGGAGCGCTCACTGCAGCCGATGGGCATGACGATGCACGCCGCCCGACGCGAGCTGGCGACGATGCGGTTCCTGCCCGATCGGCGTGAGGCGACCCAGGCCCTGTTCGTCTCCCAGGCCGCGATCGAGGCCCGCCTGCGGCGGCGGCTCGTCGGCCTCGGCGTCGGCGTCGAATGGGGCACGGCCGTCGAGGGTGCGGTGCAGGATGCGGACGGCGTGACCGTCCGGCTCGCGGGTGGGGCCACCGCACGGGTGGACTGGCTGGTGGGGTGCGACGGCGCGCACAGCCGGGTGCGGGACCTGGCGGGCATCCCGTTCCCCGGGGTGCCGGTGGTCGAGCAGTTCCTCCTCGCCGACGTGCACGCCGACTGGGACCGCGACCGGTCGACGTCCGCGGGGTGGTTCCACCGCGACGGGATGCTGCTGGCGATGCCCATGCCCGACGACGCGGGGGACCTGTGGCGCCTGATGGCGAACGTCGCCCCGACCGGTGAGCGCCTGGCGCCTCCGCAGATCGTCGCGCGGTTGGCGGAGGTCCTGGCCAAACGCGCGGGGGAGCGCGGGATCGGCATCCGGGACGTGGTCTGGACGTCGGTGTTCCGTGTCCAGCGGCGCCTCACCGACGACTACCGCCGCGGCCGGCTCCTGCTCGCCGGCGACGCCGCCCACATCCACAGCCCGATCGGCGGTCAGGGCATGAACACCGGGGTCGGGGACGCGGAGAACCTGGCGTGGAAGCTCGCCCTGGTCGTCGCCGGCCGTGCGGACCCGGCCCTGCTGGACACCTACACCGCCGAACGGCGACCGTTGGCCACGAGGGTCGTCCGACGCACCACGACGACCACCCGTCTCCTGCTCGGCGAGGGGGTCCTGAGCCGGTTCGTGCGGAACCGAGTGCTCGTGCCGCTGCTGCGGCGACCGGGCGTGCAGCGACGCGCGACCCGCGACGCCGCGCAGCTGTGGGTGAGCTACCGGCGCGGCCCGCTGGGCGGGTGGGGGCGCACGCCCCGGCCAGGCGACCGGCTCCGCGACCGCCCCTGCCGCCGGGACGACGGCACCGCGAGTCGCCTGCACCGCGAGCTGGGGCCGGCCTGGGCGCTGCTCGCCCACCCGGAGGCCGACGTCGGTGGCGTGCTCGACGTCGCCCGTGCCCACCTCGGCTCCGAGCGGGTCGTCGTCCTCCGCGACCCGACCACGGCCGGCGCCCTGCTCGTCCGCCCCGACGCCCACCTGGCCGCGCGTGCCGACGTGGCATCCGTGCGCCGCTGGTCCGGGGCCGCCGGGGTCGCCAGCCCCGGCACGCATCCCCAGCTGGGCCCTGCCTCCACCACCTGGAGAGGAGTTGCGTCATGTCCGCATCCCAGCCACCCCCGGGCGGGCTGCCTGACCCTCGACACGACCGCACTCCGGTGCGCGTCGTGGTGGTCGGGGGCACCGGGCTGGTCGGGCGTTCCACGCTCACCGCGCTGCACGCTGCGGGTCACACGGCCGTGCCGGTGGCCCGGTCGACCGGCGTCGACGTCCTGACCGGTGCCGGTCTCGACGAGGCACTCAGCGGGGCCGACGCGGTGATCGACGTGACCAACACCTTCGCCACCGATCCGGCGCAGGCCGAGGACTTCTTCAGCACAGCCACCGGCAACCTCCTGGCCGCCGGGCAGCGCGCCGGGGTCCGCCATCACGTGCTCCTGTCGATCGTCGGGCTCGACCGGGTCCGCGGCAACGGCCACTACCACGGCAAGCGACGCCAGGAGCAGCTGGTGCAGGCGGGCCCGGTGCCCTGGACGATCCTGCGCGCCACCCAGTTCTTCGACCTCGCCGCCATGGTCGTCAGCTGGACGGCGGACCACGGCGCCGCCGCCATCCCGCCCCTGCTGGTGCAACCGGTGGCGGTCGCGGACGTGGCCGCCGCGCTCGCCGAGGTGGTCACCGGTCCACCGCGCAGGACCTCCCTCGACGTGGCCGGTCCCGAGCCGCAGGACTTCGTCGACATGGCCCGCCGCACGCTCGCGGCCCGCCGGGACCCGACTCGGCTGGTGCCCAGCTGGCGCGGTGGCCCGTTCGGTGTGGAGATGGCCGGCGAGGTGCTGCTCCCCGGACCCGAGGCACGGCTCGGCACGACCACCTTCGACGCCTGGCTGGCGGAGATCGCCACGGCCGCGGACGGGGCCTGAGGTGGTCCTCGACGTGCACGCACGCGAACCTCCGGTACGGATGCTGCGCGGGCTCCGGCCCCGCGGGTCCTCGCCGCCCTGGCGGCCGCAGCGGCGACGCCGTCCTTCTTCGCCGTCGCCGCCTCCCGTGCTCCGGAGGGACGGCGGGGCCGCTACGTCGCTGTCATCTCCCTCGGGGTCACCGGTTCCATCACCGTCGGGGTGCCCGCGGGAACCTGGACCGGCGGGGCGTTCGGGTGGCGCGCCACCTTGATCCAGCAACGCCACACCGCACGTTCATGGCACCGGACTCCGAGGAGTGATGCATGTTCCCCACCCACAGCGCCGTCCTGGTCATCGCGAGCCTGGCCGAGACCGCTGCCGCGATCGCGGACCACGCCGGACTGCCCACATCGCCCGGCAGCCCCGTGCGGAGCGGCTGGAACGGGCGCGCAGTCCCAGGTCGGTCCTCCCACGGAGCGACGCGTCTGACCTCGCCGGGCCGGTGGCTGCAGGTCATCGGTGTGGCGCACGCTGGGGTGGGTGTGGTCCTGCACGGGGATCCGCTCGCCGAGATAGTCCGGGCCAAGGTGATCGGATCGGTTCCCGATCGTGGCGATCGCGCCACCGCGTTCTGGTTCCTCACCGTCGCCCCGCTGTCCTGGCTGGCGGGCCGCCTCCTGCGCTCGGCCGAAGTTGCCGGTGACCTCGCTGCACAGCGCGAGGCCGGCGTCGTCCTGACGGCTGTCGGCGTGGCGGGGGCGGCGGTGATGCCCGCGAGTCCGTTCTGGTCGCTGATCGCGGTCGGCCTTGCGTCCGTGCGGGGGAGCAGGGGCAGACGACCGAGGAGCTGACCGCGCCCCCGCCTGAGTTCGGGCAGTTGGCTCACCCAGACGCGGCGGACCCGCCCTGGGACCACCCCCACTTCGGACGACTCGGCGCAGCAACCCGATCCGCTGGGCGGGCAGCGCCCGGGCGGCGGTGACGTGCTCGTCGGCGGAGATCGTCCGATGGCGGGCCCGGATCCGCTCGTGATCGGCCACCACCCGGCCCTCGTAGAGCACCCGCACCCGGGCCAGGTCGGCGAGGACCTCGACCGGCGGCCGATCACCCCGGGATGCACGGAGCAGTCGTTGCCGTCCAGCCGGGGTCGGTTCTCAGGCGTCGACGACAACGTGAACGTCCCGGAGAGGAGGCGACAGCGTCGCGGCTCCGTCGGCATCGCATCACGAGCGGTTCTCACCCAGCCACCGCGCAGCCGCGACCGAGGCCTGTACTGGGGCGCTGGCAAGCTGCACGTCCAGTTCAGCTCCACCGCGCCGACCCGCCGGACGGTGGAGCGGCGCCGAGCGCCTCGGCATCACGCCGCACCCAGAAGGCCCCGGTCGTCGCCCCTTGTCCCACTTCTGTCGCAGTGGCATGCAGCTATCAGCATGCCTCCCTCAGCAGGCCGGACAGGTGTGTTCCGATGCCGTTCTGCGCGCCGAGGGTGTGTGAGAACGCTGATCTACCCCACGGGGAGAAACGGGGAACCGCGTGTCCCGTCAGACCAAGCTCATCAGTGCTGCATTCGCGCTGGCTGCGATCAGCGGCGCCCTCGTGGGCGGCTCCGGCGCCGCTTCGGCGGCGGTCATCACGACCAATCCGAACGTGACCGCCACGGCGAACAACGCCAAGGTGTCGAACGTCAGCGTCAGCTGCGTGCAGTCGTCGGGCGACCACGGTGTCTACACCCTGGGGTTCGGCCTGCCGGCGCTCAAGGCCGACGAGAGCTATGACGTCACCCTGCGCGAGAAGTCCTCCGGGGCGCTGCGCGACTCGGTGCGGGTCACCGCGGGCGAGTCGACGGACAGCATCGTGCTGTCGGCCGCCTCGGACGGCCACCTCCGGGTGCCGGCACTGCGCGCGACGGTCAACAAGCTCATCGGTGGCGTCGTCACGGCAACGTGGGCGGTCAACACCACCGGGCAGTGCGGGTGGAACGACCTCGCCGACCTGCCCGTCGTCGAGGACATGTGGTACTACGAGGAGAACGCGGGTCGGCAGTCCTACAGGGTCACGAACACATCCGATTTCGTGGAGAACGTGCACGTGCTCGCCACGGGCACCTTCTACGGCACCAATGGCTACGTCGGCTCGACCGGTGACCTGGTGCGGCGGACCGTCGCCATCCAGCCACACAGTTCCGTCCAGGTCGAGAGCACGGGCCTGCTGCCCTACGGACCCTGCGGCGTGTACACCGCCTGGACTGCTGCCGGCGGCGGAGTGAACGCGTCCACGCACACATGGACCAGCGAGCCCCGCATCGAGGAGTGGGACCTCCGGGACGGCCACAACGGTGGACTGGACTGCTCCCCGGACGAGGACTGACAGCCGGGTCAGCAGCAGTACCGCGCTCGGCACCGACGAACGCCGAGCACTCGCCTGGACCGGCCGCCCTGGTCCCGTCGGTGGATCGCGACAGATCTCACCCATCGGCATCTCGCGGCCCTGCTGACCTCGACGAGGCATCACCCCGGCCCCTGACCTGCAGGAGCCGGGGTGATGTGGTGTCCGAGGGGCGACGCTCCACATCCGCACACGGTTGCGGCCCTGACCGGACGACCACGGGTCATCCCTGTTGGAGGTCTGCCTCCTCGGCGAACTCCTGGAAGGCCGCGAACGCGCGTGGGCCGTACACGGTGCCCGGTCCGCCGTTCATGGCGATGGCGACGCCGAGCGCCTCGGCGACCTCCGACTCGGTGGCACCGGTGCGGACGGCGCCCCGAGCGTGCGACGCGATGCAACCGTCGCACTCCTTGCTGACCGCGATGGCGAGCGCGATCAGTTCCTTCGTCTTCTGGTCCAGCGCGCCGGCGGCGTACGCGGCCGCGTGCATCGTGCGGTAGCCGTCATAGACCTCGGGGATCGCGCGGCGCAGCGCGCGGGCCGGTTCGCGGAGCTCTTCCTGGACGGCGTGGCCGTGACCCATGACGAGATGGTGGCAGTTGGCGTACCGCAGGGCGCGGTGGCGCGGAGATCTTCCCGATCCGCGCCCGGGTCGGTCCCCGCGCGCACTGTGCTGCTCGGCGGTCCCCTCACCGTCGACGAGGTCATGACGACCGCCACCACGTCGGGCCGCTGCTCCTCGACCGCGTCGACCAGTCGCTCGAAGCGCTCTCGGCAGGTTCAGTCGCCTCAGCGAGGGCAGGTGCGGTCGGCGCAAGGCGGCGGAGGTACCCAGGAGCCGGCCTCCGTCGGTCACGCGGTGCGGTCGTGGCTGGCGGCGTACTCGGCGGTCCACACGCTGTCGTGCAGATCGCGGGGCAGGTCCCCGTTGCCGGTGCTGCGGAACACCGGGTCCTGGCCTGCCCGCGTCTGCCGCTCGAAGTCCCGGAGGGCGCCGAGGGCCCAGCGGCCCAGCAGGACCAGCGCGACGAGGTTGACCAGCGCCATGAAGCCCATGGCGACGTCGGCCAGCGCCCACACCGTCGCCAGTTCCAGCAGGGCACCGGCCCCGACCACGGCGACGACCAGAGTGCGGAACACCGTCAGGGCGATGGGCCGGGCGCGCAGGAAGGTCATGTTGACCTCCGCGTAGGAGTAGTTCCCGAGCACGGAGGAGAACGCGAAGACGAAGATCAGGACGGTCATGACCCAGTTCAGGCCGCTGCCGAGCTCGTGGGCCACGGCAGCCTGGGTGAGCGAGGCTCCCTCGGTCGTCTCGCCGGGCCGGTACACCGCGGAGCCGGCGAACAGGATGATGAACGCCGTCGCGGAGCAGACGATGATGGTGTCGACGAAGACGCCGAGGGACTGGATCAGTCCTTGCTTCACCGGGTGGCTGGTGGTGGCGGTGGCCGCGGCGTTGGGGGCGCTGCCCATGCCGGCCTCGTTGGAGAACAGCCCACGCTTGGCGCCGTTGAGCAGGGCTGCCGCGAGCCCGCCGGTGATGCCGGCCGCGGCCTCGCCGACACCGAAGGCCGCCGAGAAGATCTGGCCGAGCACGGTGCCCACCTGCGTGATGTTGAGCGCGATGATCACCGCGGCGAGCAGCACGTAGGCCAGCGCCATCGCCGGCAGCATGAACTCGGCGACGCGAGCGATGCGGCGGACCCCGCCGAACACCACCGCCGCCGTGAGGACCATGAGGGCAGCCGCGGACCACCACTCGCCGACCCCGTGTCCGGTGGCCAGCACGTCGCTGATGGTGTTGGCCTGGACCATGTTGAACGCCACCCCGAAGGTGAAGATCAGCAGGACGGCGAAGACCATGCCGCCCCGCCGGGACCCGAGGCCGCGCTCGATGTAGAAGGCCGGCCCGCCGCGGAAGCTGCCGTCACCGGCCGGGATCTTGAAGATCTGGGCCAGCGTCGCCTCGATGAGGGCGGTGGCCATGCCCACGAGGGCGACCACCCACATCCAGAAGATCGCCCCGGGACCACCGAGGGTCAGGGCGATGGCGACGCCGGCGATGTTGCCGGTCCCCACCCGCGAGGCCAGGCCGACGCAGAAGGCCTGGAACGACGAGATCCCGCCCTCGGAGCCGCTCCGGGAGGAGGCGACTTGGCGGACCATGCGCCCGAACATGCGGACCTGGACGAAGCGCGTGCGGATCCCGAAGTAGAGGCCCACTCCCAGGAGCACGTAGATCAACACGTACGACCAGAGGACGTTCGAGACGGGGTCGATCAGGTTCTCCTGGATGAAGTCCATCAGGGCCTCCACGTGGTGGGCATGCGGCGCTGGGATCGTGACCTCGCGGGCAAGGGCCGCGTGCTCGTCGTCGAGCTGATGGCTCTCGAAGGGCATCATCGGGCTCGGCGCGGCGACGCGCACCCCGAGCCCGGAACGCGCGAAACCCCGATCCCCGCGGGGTCAGGGTCTCCCGGTGGGGACGGAGCGTGCCAGTCCAGGTGGTCGCGCGTTGGTCCTCTTTGCGGCGCAGGTCAGGCCGGACGGTCGGCGGGCCACACGCCGGTGAGGGCGGAGTCGAGCGCCTCCTCCCAGGAGCGGCGTTCCGCCGCCGTGATCCGGGTGGACTCGGCGGCGAGGTCGACGGCGTGGCGCAGCCGGTCGCGCAGAGCGCGGTCCACGACGCCGCGGGGCGCCCGCCACGCGACCTCCCGCAGCAGGACGGCGATCCGGCGCAGGACGGCCGGTTGACCCGAGGCGTAGTGCAGGGGCTCCTCCAGGGCGAGGGCGACCAGGTCGTCGGGGGTCCACCGGGGCACCACCAGACGCACGACCCCGTCGTCGTCGGCGCGGCAGTCGGGTCCGAGCGGCCGGGAGACGAGGTCACCGAGCAGGGCCGAGGCATGTGACAAGGCGTGCACCGCCGTCGTCGGGTCGTTGATGCCGGGCGACAGCGCACGGACGGCGATGTCGACGACCTTGCGCAGGCTGTAGGCGACGTCGCGAGCGGGGGAGCGTTCGAAGCCCAGTCGTACCGAGCGGCCGAGGACGTCCTGCAACGCCGCTGTGTCCGGGCCGCGGATGCCGTCCCTGGCCCAGGCGTGCGCGAGGGGTGCCCCGGTCACCACGGAGTCACCGATCCGGGCGGCCAGGAGGACCACGACGTCGGAGCCCGCCGCGGCGGACACCAGGCGGTCCTCGTCCAGGTCGACGACGAAGCCGCTGGACGGGGAGGCGACCGGGAGTCCCGGTCCGGACGGCAGCCGAACGGGAGATGGGTGCTCCAGGTCATCGGGCAGCTCCCGGGCGAGGGTCTCGTCGGCCTCCTCGTGGACGTCGCGGAGCATCGTCTCGACCCGGAGGGCGCGGGCCAGATGTCCGAGGAAGAGCACCACGGCCAGGACGCTGCCGAGGGTCAGCACGTAGGCCACGGTGATCGAGAGGCGCGGGACGAACGCGGTTTCCCCCTCGGTGGCGCTCTCGGTGCGCACGGTCCGCAGCACGGTGAGCGCGTACACGAACGTCGCCGTCAACTGGGCCAGGGTCAGCTGGACGACCCGGTCGGTGGCGAAGGTCTGCAGCAACCGGGGCGAGTACTGGCTGCTGCCCAGCTGGAAGGCCACGACGGTCAGGGAGAAGATCAACCCGGTCACCGAGATGAGCGATCCGGCGATCGCGGCGAGCAGGTCGCGGGCCGCCGAGGGGCCTCCGCCGAAGACGAAGGTCAGGGGATGCCCCGAGTCGCGGCTCTCGAGCACCGCGTCCACTGCCGGCAGCCCGATGCCGATGCCGACCGCGACGACGACGGCGATGACCGGGATCGGCCAGAGCGCCCCGCGCAGCCACGTGCTGACCGCACGGACCGCACCGCGTCGCCTGGGCCCGCCCGCTCTCACCGGGAGGACCCATGGCAGGCGTCGGTCAGCACGCTGCGAGCGTCCCGCAGTGGTGCGGCTCCCGCCTGACCACGCAGGAGTCCCGCTGTGGTCGCGGGAGACATCAGGATCCGGGGGAGTACTTCCGCCGGCCGGTCGGCGGGGCCCACGGTCGACTCCGGTGCGCCGGGGAGCGTGGTCGGCAGTCGCGTCCCCGACTGCCAGTGCCCGCAACGGCCCCGATCACACCGGGCTCTTGGCGACCGTGCTCAGACCTCGACCGCGGTGCCGCAGATCCCGCAGAGCTCGAGCTGCCGGCGTCCCCACCGGGCGATCGGCACGAAGAACACCGTGAACTGCTTGGCCTGCCGCACCCGCGCCCACTGCGTGGTGTTGCCGCAGCGCGGGCAGGTGCGCACGGCGCCGGGGCCCAGGTCCTGCTGCTTGGTGCCGAAGCCGAAGAGGAAGAACACGCGGCCACCCTAGGCAGCGGACCGCACCGGCGCGCGGCGCGCTCGTCCGCCTGGCCCCACCGCGTCTTCGCCGGTCAGCGCGCCGCGCACGGCGGATCTACGATCCGAACGCGCCGTCCCAGCACGCGCCGACCTGCACAGCCGCCGTCCGGAGGAGTGCCGCCGATGTCCGACCACCGCCACCTGATCGGCCTTCTCCTCGGGACGGAGGAGGACTGGCCCACGGCCTTCGAGGCGATGATCCGCATGCTCGGCCCGGTGGTCGACGGTTCGGGCAGGCAGCACCACTACGACGTCGAGCGGGTCACCATCGAGCCGTTCGAGCTGTGCGCCCGGCCCCGCTACGAGCTGGTGATCGACCGCCTCGCCTACTGGTACTACCACCCCCGGGAGTGGCTGAAGAAGGTGGCGCTCATGGACGACGTCTACCTGCTCAACAGCCCCTTCACGTTCCAGAGCATGGAAAAGCACGCCGCCTACTGCGCCATGCTGCGGCTGGGCCTGCAGGTGCCCGACACGGTGCTGATCCCGTTCAAGAACCCGCCGGACCACACCAAGTACGCCTACACGGCGGAGCGGTACAACCAGCCGTTCGACCTGGACGCGATCGCGGACCGCCTCGGCTACCCCCTGTTCATGAAGCCCTACGACGGTGGCGCGTGGGTGGGCGTCAGCATGATCCGCAACCCTGCCGAGCTGCACCGGGCCTACGACGAGAGCGGGCAGCGGCTGATGCACCTGCAGAAGGCCGTCGACGGGTACGAGGTCTTCGCGCGCAGCCTGTCCATCGGCCCCGAGACCATGGTGATGAAGTTCGACCCCGACCAGCCCATGCACGGCCGCTACTCGGTGACGCACGACTTCCTGGACGCCGCCACGGGCGAGGAGACGGTGACCATCGGACGGCTGGTCAACGCCTTCTTCCGCTGGGAGTTCAACTCCTGCGAGACCTTGATCAAGAACGGCGTCGTCCACCCGATCGACTACGCCAACGCCTGCCCGGACATCGCGCTGACGAGCCTGCACTACTACTTCCCCTGGGCGCTGAAGGCGCTGGTCCGGTGGTCGGTCTACTGCACCGTCACCGGACGGCAGCCCCGGTACGACCTGGACACCCGCCGCTACTTCGACATCGCCGACCGGAGCGACCTGTCCTACGCCGAGAAGCTGCAGGCCTATCGCGGCCTCGCCGACGACTACTTCCAGGTGGAGGCCTACACGGACTTCTGTGCGAGCCGGCTGGCCCATCTCGACGAGGTCGTGCTCGACTGGGTCCGCGGTCCCGACTTCGACCGGCTCCTGGTGGACACGGTGCGGTCCACCTTCCCGGCACACGAGCACGACCACTTCGTCGAGCACTACCGGGGGCTGCTCGGGCTGTGGGCGCGCGACGAGGAGACCCGCCTCCAGCGCGTCCAGCTCTAGTCGAGCGGCCAATCCGCAACTGGGGTGTTGGCGTGCATGTGCTCGCTGTAGCGGCGCAGCATCTCCCGCAGCGCGTCACGCCGGTCCAGCGGCTTCCGCTGCTCGTCGATCCGGTGGAACGTCTCGGCCTGCCACTCCGCGCCGTTCCGGTAGGTGGTGCAGCGGCGCTCGATGGCGCCCAGCAGCCGGTCGCTGACCGAGGTGTCCACGTCCCACTCGGCCAGGCCCTGCTGGGCCATCGGCAGCAGCCGCCGCAGCACGAGCTCGGTGACCGGCACGGTGCCCAACCCCGGCCAGTACAGCTGGGCGTGGATGCCGTGCCGGGCGCCCTCGGTGAAGTTGTCCTCCGCGGTGGCGAACGACATCTGTGACCACACCGGCCGGTCCTGGGCGGCCAGGGTGCGCAGCAGGCCGTAGTAGAAGGCGCCGTTGGCGAACACGTCGACGATGCTCGGCCCGGCCGGCAGCACCCGGTTCTCGACCCGCAGGTGCGGCTTGCCGTCGTGGATGTCGTACACCGGGCGGTTCCAGCGGTAGACCGTGCCGTTGTGCATCCTCAGCTCCGCGAGCCGGGGGATGTCACCGCGGTCCAGGACGGCCATCGGGTCCTCGTCGTCGCAGACGGGCAGCAGGGCGGGGAAGTAGCGGACGTTCTCCTCGAAGTGGTCGAACACCGAGGTGATGAAGCGTTCGCCGAACCAGACCCGGGGCCGGACGCCCTGGGCCTTGAGCTCCTGCGGCCGGGTGTCGGTGGCCTGCTCGAACAGTGGGATGCGGGTCTCCCGCCACAGCTCCTTGCCGAAGAGGAACGGCGAGTTGGCGCCGAGCGCCACCTGGATGCCGGCGATGCACTGCGCGGCGTTCCAGTGGGCCGCGTAGTCCTGCGGGCTGACCTGCAGGTGGAACTGGGTGCTGGTGCAGGCCGCCTCCGGGGCGATCGTGTCGGCGTGCAGATCCAGCCGCTCGGGGCCGTCGATCGCGATGTGCAGGTCCTCGCCCCGTGCGGCGAAGATCTGCTCGTTGATCAGCGCGTAGCGCGGGTGGGCGGTGATCGCCTCGGCGGTGACGTGCTCGGGGTCGAGGGTCGGCAGCGTGCCGATCATGATGATGTGCGCCCCGATCTCGCGGGCGCGCTCCTCGGCATCGTTGAGGCTGCCCCGCAGCTCCTCCTCGAGCTCGGCGGCGGCGGTGCCGGCCAGCGAGGACGGACGCACGTTCATCTCGATGTTGAACTGGCCCATCTCGGCCTGGAAGACCTCGTCGGCGATGGCGGCCAGGACCTCCTCGTTGCGCATCGCCGGGTCCTGCCGGGCATCGACCAGGTTGAACTCGATCTCCGTGCCGGTCAGCGGCCGCTCGAAGTCGAACTTCGACTCGTTGAGCATCCGGCCGAACACGTCCAGGCAGCGACGCAGCTTCTCCCGGTAGCGGAGCCGGTCGGTGCGGGAGAACTCCTGGGCCTGGACCTCTTCGCCCACGACGGCCGCCTTCCCTCAGCGCAGGTGTGCGGCCAGGTTGGCACAAACCGGCCCGGACGACATGCCGGCCGGTGGCCCGCCGTCCCGTCGCACGGGTCGCGTTGTCGCGAGTCGGCGCTCGTGTCAGGGTGGCCGACGCGGGCGGGGCGGAAGGGGGGCGACGTGAAGGTAACCGACAGGTGGTACTCCGAGCGCCTGGAGCAGCCGATCGGTCTGGCCCGGTGGGGTCACTACGGCACCCCGGTCCTGGTCTTCCCGACGGCGGGCGGGGACGCCGAGGAGATCGAGCACAACGGCGTCGTCGGTGCCTGCTGGCCGCTGATCGAGAGCGGCCGGATCAAGCTCTACTCCTGCGACAGCGTCGCCGGCCAGGCGATGGTGGCGAAGTCCGGGTCCCTCGACCACCGGATGTGGCTGTTCAACCAGTACCACCACTGCGTCCGGCAGGAGGTCGTCCCGGCGATCCGCGCCGACATGGGGGGCGACGAGACGCCGATCGTCACGGCCGGCGCCTCGATCGGGGCGTTCAACGCGCTCGCGGTGCTGTGCCGGTTCCCGGACGTGTTCCGCGCCGCCGTGGGCATGAGCGGCACGTACCGGATCCAGCGGTTCCTCGACGGCGCGTTCTCGCAAGACCTGTTCTTCGCCTCGCCCTTGGACTTCCTCCCGGGGCTGGAGGGCGAGCAGCTCGACCGGCTCCGGAGCAGGTTCGCGATCATCGCCACCGGGCAGGGGGCCTGGGAGGACGTCGGCGCGTCGTGGGAGGCCGGCGACGTGCTCGGCCGCAAGGGCGTGCCGAACCGCGTGGACGTCTGGGGCGCGGAGTGGCCGCACGACTGGCCCACCTGGCAGCGGATGCTCCCGCAGTACCTCGACGAGCTCTGCTGAGTAGAAGGACCCCGTCCTCCTCAGCGCTCGCAGGCTCGCGGCGAGCCTCTGGACGGGGCCGGCTCGGGACGGGGCCTAAGCGGCGAACATCTGGAAGTCGCGGGCGAAGGCCTCGGTCATCTCGATGACCTGCTGCAGCTCGGGGTGCCGGACGACGACCATGCCGTCGCCGGTGACCGTCGAGCGCCAGTCGCGGCGCGGCGTCCCGACCGGGAGCAGGTCGACGAGCGCCACGTGCTGGCCGTACCGCTCCAGCAGCGCGTCGAGGCCCTCGGAGTGCGTGATCCGGCCCGACCCGCGAGCCCGCTTGAAGACGGCGCCGGCGTTGTACCGCCGCTCCAGCGGCGGCATGGACCCGTGCACGACGGCCTGCGCCCAGCCGGCGTAGGTGTCGCCGTCCGTGGCGAGGTTCATCAGGTCCACCACGCGGGCCCCGGGCGGGCGGGCCCCGATCTCGCCGAACACGGCCTCGCCGTCGGACTTGAGGTACCACTCCATGTGCGTGAAGCCGGAACGGAAGCCGAGCGCGGCGAGCACCGCCTCACCCATCTGCCGCCCGCCGGCCAGCTGGGGCACGGACAGGTCGCGCAGCGAGATCGACACCGGGCTGACCCACTCGTGCGTGCGCATCTGCAGCGGCCGCGGCCGGTACCACAGGACGTGCTCGAACAGGATCCGGCCGTCGGCGCAGATGGTGTCGAAGGTGAACTCCTCCCCGTCGACGAACTCCTCGACGCTGACCTCGGGCACGTGCCGCAGCAGGGGGAGTGCGGCGGCGAGCTCGGTGTCGGAGTCCACCCGGTAGGTGTCCGCCGAGCCGGCCCCTGCGATCGGCTTGACGATAAGCGGGTAGCCGACCTTCGCCGCGGCCTCCCAGACCTCGGCGACGGTGCGCGCGCTGACGTGCCACGGCGTCCGGATCCCGGCGGCGTCGAGCAAGCGCTTCATCTGCTCCTTGTCCCGGAAGGGCACGGTCTGCTCGACGGTGAGACCGGGCAGGCCGAACGTCTCCCGGATCCGGGCGGCCAGGATCATGTACGGCTCCCAGAGGCACTCCACCTGGTCGAGCGAGGCGTGCCGGGACAGCCCGCGCAGCGCGTCGAGCACCGCCCCCTCGTCGGCGAGGTCGACGTGCTCGTAGTGCGCGAGCGACGAGCGGGCGGCCTCGGGCAGCGCGTGCGGCGGCTGGTCGCCGACACCGATGACCCGGGCCCCCACCCCGGCCAGGGCCCGGGTGAAGTAGGCCATCTCGGCCGGGTAGCCGGGAGAGAGCATGACGATGTTCATCGGACCTCCGGTGGATGACCTGTCGTCTCACGCCTCGGCGAGCTCCACGCGGACCCCGCCGACGATCTGCTGCAGCGCGTCCTCCACGACCGCGGTGTCGGGGGCGCGCACCATCACGTACCCCTCGCCCAAGTAGTCGGTGGCGGCCGGCCGGCCGGGCTCGGGCAGCCGCGCCTCCACGACCAGGTGCCCGATCCGCTGCTGGACGGCGTCGACGCCGTGCACCGCGCGCACCCGCCCGTGCCCCATGCCGCGCAGGTAGGCGGTGCCGGCCGAGAACCGCCGCTCGGGCACCGGGAACCGGCCGAGGAGGACCAGCTCGGCCCACGCGCGGTACAGGTCGAAGTCGTGCGCGTGACCGTGCATCGAGGTCAGCTGCGCCCCCGGCGGCCGGGCGGCCACCTCCGAGACGGCGACCGAGCCGTCGGGCCGGGCGAACCACTCCATGTGCGTGAGCGCGTCGGTGACGCCCAGGGCCTCGAGCGCCGCCGGACCCCACCTGTGGATGCCCTCGTACCGCGGGCCGCTGGTGTCGCGGGGCAGCACGACCGTCCACTGGATCCACGGGTTGCGCAGCACCTCCAGCGGCGGCGGCCGGTAGTCCGCGATCGACGACCACACCGTCGACCCGCCGACCGTCACGCTGTCGAAAGTGTGCTCCTCGCCGGTGAGGAACTCCTCGAGCAGCGCGGGGGAGTCCTCGCCCAGCGGCACGGCCGCCAGCCAGCTGCGCAGCATGTCCCCGTCGTCCAGCCGGAACGTCGACTGCGCGCCGGCACCCGCCGGCGGCTTGGCGACGAGCGGGAACCCGACCTCGCCGGCGAAGGCCGTGGCCTGGCCGGCGCTGCACACGAGCGCGTGGCGGGCGCAGGGGATGCCCGCCGCCTGCAGCGTCTCCTTCATCTGCGACTTGTCCCGGACGTTGCGCGCCGTCCGGACGTCCATGCCCTCGATGCCGAGGGCCTCGCGGACCTCGGCGAGGGGCACCTGGAGCTGTTCGAGGGCGCTGACGAGCCGCTCCACCCGGCCCATCTGCCCGGCGAGGCCGTCCACCGCCCAGGCCAGCTGTCGCGGGTCGAGCGGGTCCGCCACGCGCCAGTGGCCGGCCAGCCGCCGGCGCAGCTCCGGCGGTACCTGCTCCACCGGCTCGCAGGTGACCAGGCCGAGCCGGACGTCCGGCAGCTCTGCGGCGACGGACACGAACCGCGCGGTGGCCGGCAGGAGGTACGGCGCGACGAAGGCGGCGACGACCACGGTCGGACGCTACCGAAGGGACCCCCCACCCCCAACCGCTCGCAAGCTCGCGGTCGGATCCTGCGGGGGGCCGAGACGCCTTCTAGAGTCCCCCGCATGAACGTGGTCCTGGTCGATCCGGCGTTCCCGCCGACGCAGCGCCGGTTCGTGCAGGCCCTCACCGAGGTCGGCGCGACGGTGATCGGGATCGGCGAGCGACCGACGGAGTGGCTGGACGACGAGCTGCGCTCCTGGATGGCGCACTACCACGTCGTGCCCAGCGTCACCGACGTCGGCGTGATGACCGACGCGGTCCGGTGGATCCAGGACAACACGTGGGTCGATCGGCTGGAGGCCACCATCGAGGCGCACACCCTGGCCGCCGCCCAGGTGCGGGAGGCCTGCACGATCCCGGGGACGTCGGTGCGGACGGCGTGGCTGTGCCGCGACAAGCCGTCGATGAAGGAGGTGCTCCGGTCCGCCGGGGTGCCGACGGCGGCCTCCACCGCCGCCTCCACCGCCGACGAGGTGCGCGACTTCGCGCGGGCGGTCGGCTACCCGCTCATCCTCAAGCCCCGCTCCGGAGCCGGCGCCCTGGACACCACGCGGGTCGACGACGACTCCGGGCTGGCCGCGGCGCTGGGCCTGTTCGGCGGCCAGCAGGTCGACTCGATCGCGGTGGAGGAGTTCGTCGAGGGGCACGAGGGCTTCTACGACACCGTCTCGGTCGACGGCGTCCCGGCGCTGGACTTCGTGTCGCACTACTTCCCGAACGTGCTCGAGGCGATGCGCACCCGCTGGATCTCGCCGCAGTTCGTGACGACCAACCGGATCGACTCGGTGGCCGACTACCAGGAGCTGCGCGACCTGGGGCGCCGGGTCAACGAGGCGCTCGGGATCGGCACCAGCGCCACGCACATGGAGTGGTTCTTCGGTCCCAAGGGCCTGAAGTTCAGCGAGATCGGCTGCCGCCCGCCCGGCGTGGGCGCCTGGGACCTCTACTCGGCCGCCAACGACCTGGACGTCTACCGCCAGTGGGCCGACTCGATCGTCCAGGGCCAGGTCTGGGGGCAGCCGTCCCGCCAGTACTCGGCCGGCATCGTCGCGCTGCGACCCGACCGGGACGGCGTCATCTCCGGGTACTCCGGCGTGGAGGAGATCCAGGCGCGGCACGGGCAGTGGGTGCTGGACGCGCACCTGCCGCCGCCGGGCACGCCGACCCAGCCGGAGACGGCCGGGTACATGGCCAACGCCTACGTCCGGATGCGGCACCCGGACTTCGACACGCTGCGCGGCATGCTCGACGACGTCGGCCGCACCGTGCACGTGCACGCGAACTGAGGCCGGCCGCGGTGACCCCGTCGATCACGCTGCTCGGGCCGCAGCGCCGTCCGACCCTGGACCGGGTCCTGCCGTCGCTGCACGTCGACGGGCCGGTGGCCGTCGTCAACGCGGGCTGGCGGGAGCGGGAGTCCGACGACGAGGAGCTCCTCGGGCTGGCCGGTGCGCAGGCGGTGAACCTGCGGTTGTTCTCCCGCTGGATGGACGCGCTGCGGGCCGATCCCGAGTACGCCGCGGCCGAGCGCGAGCACCGGCAGGTGCTCGACGAGCTCCGGCAGCTGTACCTGATCCGGCTGTACCACGCGCTGCAGGCGGAGTCCGCGGTGACCGCGCGCACCCACGGGCGCGCGCACACGCTGAGCATGGCCTCCGCCGACGCGATGGAGGCGGTGCGGCTGCTCGACGCGACGCACCTGGCCAGGGTCGCCGAGCTGCACGACGACTTCTACGGCACCTGGCGGCTGGAGGAGCGGGGCACGATCGCCGCCCACCGCGCGGAGGTGCGCGAGCTGCTGTCGGCCGCGCAGTGCCTGGTCATCGCCGGCGGGCACGTCGGCGAGCTGATCAGGGTCCTGCACCTGTTCCACCTGTCGCCGCACGTGCCCCCGCGGGTGGTGGCGTGGTCGGCGGGTGCGATGGCGCTGACGCCCCGGGTGGTGCTCTTCCACGACCGCGCGGCGCAGGGCGCCTCGCTGACCGAGGTCTTCGACGCGGGCATCGGCGTGGTCCCCGACCTCGTCCTGCTCCCGCACGCGCGGCGGCGGCTGGTGACCGACGACGTGCTCCGGATGTCGGTGCTGGCCCGCCGGTTCGCGCCGGTCCCGTGCGTGGTCCTGGACGACGGTGTCCGGGTCGACCTCGGTCCCGACGGTGCGCTGCCACCGGATGCCCGCGTGGTCGGCACCAACGGGCTGATCACCGAGGGGACGGCGGCATGACCTCGGCTCGGACCGGTCCCGCGGAGCTCGCCGTCCACCGGCTCACGTCGGCCACCCCCCTGGACGCCGAGGCGGTCGACCGGTTCCTCGGCGAGCACGAGGTCCCGGTGGTCGAGGGCGACCGGTGCACCTTCCTGTGGCGCGGCGAGGCGGACGAGGCGTGGGTCTGCCAGCGGATCGTCGGGCTGCCCGACCGGATCTCCATGCACCGGGTGCACGGCACCGACCTGTGGTTCCTGGTGCTGGAGCTGCCGGAGGGGTCGCGGGTCGAGTACCAGATCGAGATCCGGCGCGGCGAGCACTACGAGCGCTTCAACGACCCGCTCAACGAGAAGCGGTCGCACAGCCCCATGGGCTCGTCGTCGGTCTGCTTCGCCGTGGGCTACCAGACCCCGGACTGGGTGCTGCCCGACCCCGACGCCCGCCCGGGCGAGCTGCGGGAGCTCGTGCTGCGCAGCGAGGCGCTCGGCCGCGACGCGCACGTCACCCTCTACCTGCCGGCCCGCTTCCGGCCGACGGCCTCCTACCCGCTGCTCGTCGTGCACGACGGCGGGGACTTCCTGCAGTACGCCTCGATGAAGACCGTCCTGGACAACCTGATCCACCGGCTCGACGTCGAGGAGACCGTCGTCGCCTTCACCCACCCCGGCGAGCGGCTGGAGGAGTACGCCAACTCCGCGGCGCACTCCCGGTTCCTCACCGAGGAGCTGCTGCCGGAGCTGGAGTCGTCACTCCCGCTCGTCGGGCAGCGTGCGGGGCGCTGCCTGCTCGGGTCCTCCTTCGGCGGCGTCGCCGCCCTGTCGGCCGCCCACCGGTCGCCGGACACGTACGGCTCGCTGGTGCTCATGTCCGGGTCGTTCGTGTTCACCGACATCGGCAGCGACCACGGCGGCGGCCCGCTCTTCGACCCGGTCGTCGAGTTCGTGAACGGCTACCGGGCCAAGCCGCGCGCCGTCGCCGACCGGGTCTTCCTGTCCTGCGGCGTCTACGAGGAGCTGATCGTGCCGAACCGGTCGATGGTGCACGTGTTCGAGAACGCCGGCATGCAGGTCCGCTACACCGAGGCCCGCGACGGCCACTCCTGGGAGAACTGGCGGGACCGGCTGCGCGACGCGCTGTCCTGGGTGTACCCGGGGCCCCAGAAGCTCTACTACGAGTGAGCGGCGGGCCGACCGCAGGCCTCGACGAGCGATGTCCCGAAACCCGTGGACGTGTCCCGGACATCGGGTGGGTGTGACTGGCATCGAGGCGGCGACTTGCCGGCGAAGCCGGAGTGGGAGGACCCGGCGGAGGACGTGCGGCGACAGGGACCCCGTTCGATGTGCGAAGCCCCTGACCACCATGGTCGCGTCTCACGGCGCGCGTGACCAAGCCGGTGCAGCCGGGAGCGGCACTCGTACTCGGACTCGCGCTCGCGTGGGACCATGGCCGACACGAAGTGCCCTTGGACACCGGCGTTCGCAGGAGCGGACATGACGCGATATCTCGTCATCGCGCACGAGACGGTCACCAACCCGGACTTGCTCAAGCAGGTCCGCGCCGTCAAGGAGCAGGAAGGGGGCGCGGAGTTCGTGCTCCTCGTACCGGCGACGCCAGTGCGGCACCTGCTGTTCCGGCAGGGCGACGAGCACGACGCCGAGGTCGCCGCCCGCAAGCTCGCGGACCGAGCCAGGACGCTGTTCGCCAAGAAGGGGGTGCCGCTCAGCGACGTCCGCGTCGGCGCGCCTGATCCGGTCGCGGCGATCGAGGCGGAGGTGGAGGCCAACCCGGGGTACGCCGGGTTCATCATCTCCACGTTGCCGGAGGAGAAGTCCCGTTGGCTGCGGATGGACCTGCCGCACACGGTCCGATCGAAGTACGGCCTGCCCGTCCACCACGTCGTGGCCGCCCAGGACTTCACGCGCGGCGCTCTGCCCTGACCGTTGCTGCGCGACTGCGCGCGCCGCCGCCGATCCGACGAACACCCGCGCGCCGCCCGCGCCACTCCACCGAGGCAGGCGCCGTTGAGCTGCTCGCCATCCGGGTGAGGCCACGACAGGCAGATCTCGGCCTCAGCGGCTCGGCGCAGAGGACGTGGCGGCAGAGCACTGATGGACCGCCCGGGTGCAGTGGAGGTCTGGTGTGGCTGGGCAGTGCTGCCGTCCGTTGACGCCGGAACGACGTCGATGGGCAGACGCGGTCGTGGGATCCACGATGCGTGTGGTCGTGGTGGCGACCTGGGGAGGACGCATGGCGGACGTCGGACCTGTGCAGCCCGGCGCGATCGCGCGGCGGGGTGCGACCAGCGTCATCCCATCGCCCCGATGGGCGGCGCGGCTGCCGAGGCGGCGCACGATCGTCCCTGCCGGCCTGCGTGCGCTGACCGCCGAGCCGCTGCTGCCGGCCTCGGCGCTGGCCGTCGTCGCATGGGCTGCGGCGAGGGTCGCTGCCCGCGCCGCCGGCAGGGGCCGAGGGCCGGCCGGAGCCGGAGCGACCGGCCGGGTCCACGGCCCCGGGGCTCCCGGCGCCCTGGTCGAGGTGTCCTGGACCCACGTGGAGGTGCACTGGCGGGGGTGACCTCCGCAGTCACGGGCGGACCACCTGGCGCTCGTCGGCCGGGAGGGGAGCCATCATCGGCGCATGAGTGACCTCGTCGTCCGCCCCGCTGTCCGCGGTGACCTCCGACCCGCCCGCGACGCCGCGGTCGCGGCTCTCCGCGACGACCCGGCGTGGACGCACGTCCTCCCGGACGCCGGAGAGCGGAGGACGGCGCTGCGGGCGCTCGTCGGCTTCTCGCTGGCCGACGCCGGGTGCTCCGCCCGGGTGGCGGTCGCCGGCACCGTCGTCCTCGGAGCGGCCGTGTGGCAGCCGCCGGGCCGCTACCCGGTCAGCACGGTGCGCCGGCTGCGGGGGCTGCCGCACCTGCTGCCGATGACGGTCGGCCTGGGCCGCAGGACCCGGGACGTCCAGCGTCTCGGGAGCGCCATCGACGCCGCTTTCCCGTCCCGCCCGGTCCGCTACCTGCAGGTGCTGGGAGTGGCGCCCGCGGCGCAGGGTCGGGGGATCGGGTCGCTGCTGCTCGACGAGCAGCTGTCCCGCTCCGACGCGGCCGGCGAGCCCGTCTACCTGGAGACCGGCAAGCCGACGAACGTCGGGTGGTACGCGGCGCGCGGCTTCGAGCCGGTGGCTCCTGGCGGGGCGCTCCACCCGGGCGGTCCGCCGATGTGGCGCATGCTCCGCGAGCCCGCCGGCGGTACGCCGACACGATCGTGACCGAGCACGGCACGGCACCCGTGACCGACCTCTGCGACGCGCTCGTGGACGCGTCGGTCGACGGCGGGGAGGTCCACATCACGTCGAGTGCAGGAGCGACTCGGCGGCGGGGGGAGGGACGTCCCTCCCTGTCCTCCTAGCCTTGTCGCGTGGGCCCCACGACTCGCTACCGCGCGAAGCGGAACGCCGGCCTCCCGGACCGGGCATGGCGGGCCATCTCCGGCTCCGGTCCTCCCACCGAGCCGTTCGCCCTCCGCTCCCAGCCGAGCCGGCTCGACGACGCCACCGCGCACATGGCCCTGGGGCTCGCCCTGCGCATCGGGGAGTCGATGATGGCCGTCGGCGCCTCGGCGGCCGACGTCGATGCCACGGTGCTGCGGGTGGCGGCGACCTACGGGCTGACCGGCTGCCAGGTCGACATCACGTACACGTCGCTGACGGTCAGCTACGACCGCGACGACGCCCTGCCGCTCACGCTCATGCGCATCGTCCGTCCGCGGGGCATGGACTACACCAGGCTCCAGGGCGTCATCGACCTGGCGCGGGCGATCAAGGCGGACCGCCTCGACATCCGGGACGCGCACCAGCGGCTGGATGCCGTCGTGTCCGCGCCGTACCCCTACCGCCGCCGTGTCCACGCGCTCGGCTGGTCGGGGATGGCCGGCTCCGTCGCCTTCCTGCTCGGAGGTGGGTGGTTGGTGGCCCTGGTCGCGGCGCTGACCACGGCCACCATCGAGCAGATGATCCGGGTCCTCGGCCGGCGCGGGCTCCCGCCGTTCTTCCAGCAGGCGGCCGGGGCCGCCCTGGCGACCGGGGTGGCGGTCCTCCTCGTGGCATGGGACGTCGACGTCCGCAGCTCGCTGGTCGTCGCCGCGGGGATCGTCGTGCTCCTGGCCGGGCTCTCCTTCGTCGGCTCCGCGGAGGACGCGATCGGCGGGTTCTCGGTCACCGCTGCCGGGCGGGCCTTCGAGGTGGTGACGCTGACGGCCGGCATCGTCGTCGGCATCGCGGGGGTCCTCGACCTGACCCGGCGGGCCGGGGTCCCGCTGGCCGTGGTCGACCCCTCGCCGGTCACCGTGCCGTTCCCGGTCACCCTGGGCGCGGCCGCCGGGATCGCCGGGTTCTGGGCGCTCGCATCGCGGGCCCGGCTGCGAGGCGTCGGCGTCGCGACCGTGGCCGGCGCGCTGGCGTGGACCACCAGTTCGGTGGCCGGCGACCTCGGTGCCGGCCCAGCGGTGGCGAGCGCGACCGCCGCGGTCGTCCTCGGGTTCTGCGAGGAGTCCCTGACCGGTCGGCTGCGGATCCCTCCGCTGCTGGTCGCGGTCTGCGGCATCGTCCCGCTGTTGCCGGGGCTCGCGATCTACCGTGGTCTCTTCGAGATCGTCGTGGAGGCCGACCCGGTCAGCGGGCTCAACGCGCTCGTCGGTGCGGCGGCCATCGGCCTCGGCCTCGCCGCCGGCGTGGTGCTGGGCAGGTACCTCGGTCGGCCGCTGGGCGTGGAGCGCGACCGGTTCGACCGGGGGGCGCGCCGCCGCGCCACGACCAGCGACTGACCGGACCGGCACCTGCCGCCCGTCGCCCCCCACGACGACGGAGCCCCGCGGTCGGGTGACCGCGGGGCTCCGTGCGTCGACCTCAGCTCAGCGCCGACCCGGCCGTGGGCGTCCCGGTGACCACGATGCAGGCGACGGACGTGACCCGGGTCCAGGCCAGCGGGTCCGGGTGGATCTGGCCGAACGAGTAGGCCGGGTCGGCCAGCACCTCCGGACGGACCACCGCCGGGATCTCGCCCGCGCAGTCCGCAGCGGCCCGCGTCTCGACGACCTCCGTGTAGTCCTGGCCCGCGTAGCCGAGCTTCGCGACGACCTGGGCGGTGTGCGGATCCGTGCACGGCACCGCCTCGACGGAGTCGATCCGGGCGTCGGAGCCGTCGGCAGGCAGCGGTGCCGCGTTGTAGCAGTCGCCGGCCTGCAGGTCCAGCGGCGACAACGCCGTCGGCTCGGGGACCTCGATCCCCGGCATGCGTGGCGAGGAGGAACCGTCGCCGCCGACGGCGTACCCGACGATCGCGACCGCCACCACGGCCAGCAGCAGCAGGAGGCGCCGCCGCCCCCGCCGAGGACCCGGTGCCGGCGCGCCGCCGGCCGGCGGCGGCGGGCCGGCGGGGCCCGTCGGGTACGGCCCGGTCCAGGCCTGCGGAGCGGGGTGGACCTCGGCCGGCCGGGCAACGGCGGGGTCGACCGCCGGTGCCGACCGGGTCATGGGGACGCTGGTCCTGTCGGTCATCGCCGGTCTCCTCCATCGATGCGGGCCATGGGATCGCCTTCCCTGGCGTGGCTCCCGGGTCCTGCTGACCCGCGGATCGCCTGCCCGGAACGCTCGACGGTCGAGGGCCCCGTCACCAGCCACCCTGGGTGGCGCAGGACGCCCACCTGGGCGGCGACGGTCGCCACCTTTGGCGGAAGAGGCGGAGGTCGCGGTCCGGCGCTCAGCCGGCCGTCCCCGGCTCGGAGGGTGACGGCCGCCCGCAGGACGGTGCGGCGGGCGGCGTCGGTGGCGCTGCGCACACCGCCTCATCGACGACTCCGGGAGGGCGGCGGCCCGGTCCGTGTCCGGCGGGTCGGGGCAGGGTCGGGTGGGTGCCCCTCCCGCTCGGGTCCGGACCGCTCCTGCCTGCGCCGGCGGTCGCGCAGCGGTGCGGGCCACAGCGCCTGGATGCCGGCGTCCAGGTGCGCCCCCAGGACGATCGCGAAGGCGATGACGAAGGTGGCCCACAGGAACGCGATGGGGCGGCCGGGGCGCCGTAGCTGGAGCCGGTCGCGGTCAGCCAGCCGAGGTGCAGCCGCAGGCCGGAGGCGCCGGCGAGGAGCGACGGCGTGAGACCCGACCCGGCCCGACGTGGGCCCCGGCATGGATGATCCCTCCATGGCAGAGCGCCCCGGACCTGGTGGTCCGACCGAGCCCGCCCCGACCGTCGCGGAGCCGGTCGGCGCCGGGCAGGTCGCGGCGCTGATGGACGCGCTGATCAGCGGGCGGGAGTTCCCGTCCGCACTGGTGGACCGCATCGCCGGTCACGGCTCCGCCGCCGACGCCGCCGACCTCCGGCGGCGGGTCGCCGAGGCCCGGACCACCATCGACCGTTGGCGACGGCGGGACCAGCAGCTGTCCGCGCTGTTCTCCAGCGCGCGCGAGCTCGCCGAGCTCCGGGACGTCGACCCGCTGCTGGACCGGCTGGTCGAGCGGGCGCACGACCTCGTCGGCAGCGACCTGATGTACCTCTCGGAGTTCGACGCGGAGACCGGTGACCTCCACGTGCGGTCCACCCTCGGCGCGGTCACGGAGGCCTTCCGTCACCTGCGCGTGCCGGCCGGCACGGGTCTGGCCAGCAAGGTCGTCCAGGCCCGGGCGCCCCGCTGGCAGACCGACTACTTCGTCGACGCGGATGTCCGCCACGACCCGGGCATCGACGCCGCCGTGGCCGGCGAGGGCCTCGTCTCCCTGCTGGGCATCCCCATGCTGGCCGGTGACGAGGTCCTCGGAGTGCTCTTCGCCGCCTACCGGAGCGGCCACAGCTTCACCACCGACGAGATCGCCTTGCTGTCCGCGTTCGCCGATCACGCCGCAGTGGTCCTGCAGACGGCGGAACTGTTCGCGATCGCCCACCGGTCGACCAGGGAGGCCGAGAAGGCACTCGCCGAGTCGGCCCACCACGTCGCCGCCATGGAGCGCGCCGGCCTGGTCCACGAGGAGCTGACCAGCGTCGTCCTCGGCGGGGGGGACGCGGGTGGGATCGCCGCGACGCTGAGCCGCGCACTGCGCCGCTCCGTGGTCATCACCGATCGTTCGGCAGCAGCCGTCGCCGCCACCGATGCCCACGGCACGCAGGTGGCCCCGGCCTTCCGCGTCAGCGCCGTGATCACGGAGGCGCTCGACGAGAGCCGGCGGTCGGGGCACTTCGTCGAGCTGCCCGAGAGCGAGGAGCACCACGGGCTGACCGCCGCGGTGGCCGGTCGTTCCCTGCTGGGCGCCATCGGCGTCGGCCGCAGCAGCGACCCCTTCGGCCCGGTGGAGAAGCGCATCGTGGAGCGGGCCGGCCTGATCCTGGCCCTGCAGACCCTCCAGCAGGACGCCTTCGTCCGAGCCGAGGAGCGCGTCCGTGGGGAGCTGCTCGCCGACCTGCTCGACCCGGCCCGGGCCGCCGACCCCGACGTGCGCCAGCGGGCCCGGGCCCGACGCGTCGACCTCCAGGAGCTCCGGGTCCCGATCGCCGTCCACGTGCCCGACGACGTGCGCGACGCCGCCCTCCGGGTGGTCCAGGACCCCGCCCTGGCGTCGCTGTCGGGAGAGCGCGGGCAGCTGGTGGCGGTGCTGAGCAGCAGCGAGGACGGCGCGGCGGCAGGTGAGCTGATCGCCCGGCGGCTGGCGGCCGTCACCGCCCGGCAACCGCTGGTCATCGTGGGGCGGTCCGGTCCGGCGGACCGGCTCGCGCACCGCTGGGCCCAGGTGCAGGCGTGTGCCCGGCTGCTCGAACGTCTGGACGTGCGCCACGGCCTGGTCAGCGTGGACGCCTACGCCCCGTACCTGGCCGTCTTCGGGAACGGGGACGACGACGTGCAGGCCTACATCCGCCACCTGATCGGACCCGTTCTGGACTGGGACGCCCAGCGGGGCACCGACCTGCTGCGCACCGTGGCCGCCTACCTCGACTGCCAGAGCAGTCCGGCGGCCACCGCCCGCAGCCTCGGCGTCCACGTCAACACCGTGCTCCAGCGGCTCGCGCGGCTGGACGAGCTCCTCGGTGGTCGATGGCGCTCACCCGAGGTCCTGTTCCGGCTGTCCATCGCCGTCCGGCTGCACCTCGTGGCCCGCTCCGCGGCCACCACCGGTGGACGGAACGTCCACTGACGGAGCCCGGAGAGCAGACCGTCCGCCCATAGTGGCCTGCACCACTTCTCCCTAGCGTGGCTGGGGCGTCCGCAGACGCCCACACGCCGCCGGGTCCCCGCGGCGGGCAAGGAGGAGCACGTGACCAGCACCAGCAGGCTCAGCGGCCTACGGGACCTCCCGGTCGCCGACCGCCGCCGACGCATCCAGGACAGCACCGGTGTCGGTCCCGAGGCGCTCGCCGCACTGGACCCCGCGCACGGCCTTCAGGTCGAGCAGGCCGACCACCTCATCGAGAACGTCATCGGCGTGATGGGCATCCCGGTCGGTCTGGCCACCAACTTCACGATCAACGGACGCGACGTCCTGATCCCGATGGCGACCGAGGAGGCCTCCGTCGTGGCCGCGGCCAGCAATGCCGCCCGCATCGCCCGTGTCCTCGGCGGATTCCACACCTCCAGCACCGAGCCGCTCATGCAGGCCCAGATCCAGGTGCTCGACGTCGTCGACCCGGAGGGCGGCCGCGCCCGTCTGCTCGAGAGCCGTCAGGAGATCATCGACCTGGCCAACGAGCAGGACCCGATCCTGGTGCGCTTCGGCGGTGGCGTCCGCGACCTCCTCGTGCGGCTCGTGCCCTCGCCGGTGCAGACCTACGTCGTCGCCCACCTGGTCGTCGACGTCCGCGACGCCATGGGCGCCAACGCGGTCAACACGATGGCCGAGGCCGTGGCGACCCGGGTCGGGGAGATCGCCGGTGGCCGTCCGCTGCTGCGCATCCTGACGAACAAGGCCGACCGCCGGATCACCCGTGCCCGCGCCGTCTTCGACGCCGAGAGCCTGGGCGGCCCCCAGGTCGTCGACGACCTGGTGCACGCCGGCGCGCTGGCCCAGGCGGACCCCTACCGGGCGGCGACCCACAACAAGGGGATCATGAACGGGATCAGCGCCGTCGTGCTGGCCACCGGCAACGACACCCGTGCGGTCGAGGCCGGAGCGCACTCGCACGCGATCGGGCCCGACGGCCGGTACACGTCGCTGTCCCGCTTCGAGAAGGACGCCGACGGCAACCTCGTCGGGTTCCTCGAGCTCCCCATGCCCGTCGGCCTGGTCGGCGGCGCCACCAAGGCCCACCCCGTCGCCCGGTCCGCGCTCGCCATCCTCGGCGTCGGCACCGCCCAGGAGCTGGCCGACGTCGTCGTGGCCACCGGCCTGGCGCAGAACCTCGCCGCCATGCGTGCGCTGGCCACCGAGGGCATCCAGCGGGGTCACATGTCCCTGCACGCCCGCAACATCGCCGTCACCGCCGGCGCGACGGGCGACGAGGTGCCGCAGGTCGTGGCCCGCCTCATCAGTGACAAGGCCATCCGCGCCGAGCACGCCCAGCAGGTGCTCGCCGAGCTCCGCAGTGCCCGCTGACCGCACCCGCGGCCCGGCGTCACCTCGTTCTCAAGGGAGAGACATGACTCTGCACGTGGGCATCGACGTCGGTGGCACCTTCACCGACGCGGTCGCCATCCTCGACGGCCGCGCCGTGCGCGGGAAGGCGTTCTCCACCAAGGACGTCACCACCGGCATCCTCGGCGCCCTCGGCGTCCTCCAGGAGCGCCTGGACCTCACCGAGGCGGACTTCTTCGCCGCGGTCGACCGGCTGGTCCTGGGCAACACCATCGTGACCAACGCCGTCGACGAGCAGAAGTACGCACCTGTCGGGCTGCTCGTCACCCAGGGCTTCCGGGACACCCTGCGGATCGCGCGCTCGGCGCGGACGTCCGAGCGGAACCCGCACCTGATGGCGCCGGCACCGGAGATCGTGGACCGCCGCCGGATCATCGAGGTCCACGAGCGCGTCGACGCGCACGGCGAGGTCCTCGTCGCCCTCACCGAGGACGCTGTCCGCGAGGCCGTGGACGCAGCCATCGCGGTCGGCGCCGAGTCCATCGCCGTGTGCCTGCTGTGGTCCTTCCGCAACCCGGCGCACGAGCGCGCCATCGCCGAGCACCTCGCGGCGCACCACCCCGACGTGCCCTACACGCTGTCGAGCGACCTGACCCCGGTGTACCGCGAGTACGAGCGGATGGTCACCACCGCCCTGGACGCCGGCGTAAAGCCCCTGGTCGCCCGGCACTTCGAGCACCTCGCGCAGGAGCTGGCCGCCCGCGGCCTGCGGCAGCGGGTGCAGATCATGCAGGTCCACGGCGGGTTCCTGTCCGTCGAGGAGACCAACAAGGCGCCGATCGCGATGTTCAACTCCGGGCCGGTGGGTGGCGTCACCGGCGCACGCCTGCTCGGCACCCAGCTGGGCCGGCGCAGCATCCTGACCGCCGACATGGGCGGCACCAGCATGGACGCCGCCGCCATCATCAACGACGATTTCCGGCTGCTGCCCCGTGCCGAGGTGGGTGGCCTGCCCACCAGCCTCACCGCCGTGGACATCGAGACCATCGGCGCCGGCGGGGGGAGCCTGGCCTGGGTCGACGGCCGCGGCCTGATGCGGGTCGGCCCGCACTCGGCCGGCAGCACCCCCGGCCCGGCCTGCTACGGCAACGGGGGCACCCGGCCGGCCGTCACCGACGCCGCCCTCGTCCTGGGGCTGATCAACGCCGACTACTACCTGGGCGGGACGGTGCCGCTGTACCTGGACAAGGCGCGTGAGGCGATGCGCACCGAGGTCGGCGAGCCGCTGGGGCTGACCGAGGAGGAGGCCGCGGCCGGCGTCTACCGCCTGACCGCGTCGCAGATGGCCAACGCGCTGCGCAAGGTGACCGTCAACCGGGGCCACGACCCGCGCGAGTTCACCCTCGTCGGGTTCGGTGGCGCCTGTGGGCTCTTCGCCGCCGCCATCGCCGCGGAGACCGGGGTCAGCGAGATCGTGCTGCCCCGCAACGCCGCGGTCTTCTCCGCCTTCGGCCTCATGCACGCCGACTCGGTCTTCTCCGCCGTCCAGACCTCGCCGTGGACCTTCGACCGGCCGGCCGCCGACCTCGAGGAGTCCTTCGAGTCCCTGGAGCAGCGTGCCCGGGCCTGGTTCGAGTCCGAGGGCATCCCGGTCGACCGGCGCGAGCTGTTCCGCGAGGCGGACATGAAGTTCGCCGGCCAGATCTTCGAGGTCACCACCCGCCTGACCGGGGAGCGGTTCGAGGAGGCGGACAAGGAGGAGCTCCGGCGGCGGTTCATCGCCGACTACGAGGCGGAGTTCGGATCGGGCACCGCCTGGACCGAGGCCGAGATCCTGCTGATCAACAGCCGGGTGCGCGCCATCGGCCGCACCGACGCCCAGCGCATCACCGATGACGTCGACACCGAGGAGCACCAGCTGCTCAGCCGGGAGATCGTCGACCCGGCCACCAGCCGCCCGGTGACGGTGGACGTCCACCGCGGCTTCCGGGCCACGGGCAAGGCGGACGGGCCCTGCCTGCTCGAGGAGCCCGACACCACCATCTACGTCCCCGCCGGGGCGAGCGTGGAGGTCGTCGACGGCGGCCACTTCCTCATCCGCCTCAGCAACGCCTGACCGAGCTCACAGGAGAGATCGTGACCGCGACCGACATCCCCACCAGCTACGACCCGATCACCCTCGAAGTCGTCCGGATGCGCCTGGACTCCATCGTCGAGGAGATGGGCATCGCGATGATCCGGTCCTCGGGATCGCCCGTCATCACCGAGGCCGGAGACCTCAACACGGCGCTGTTCGACCCCACCGGCCGCATCTGGGCCTTCTCCGACTACGTGCAGTTCCACATCGGCTCGGGCAGCGTGGCCGTGCAGAACCTGATCAAGGTCATCGAGGGCGAGGAGCTGCACCCGGGGGACGCCTTCATCAGCAACGACCCGCACACCGCCGGGGCCAGCCACCCGCCGGACACCAACGTCATCTCGCCGATCTTCGCGGGGGACGAGCTCATCGGCTGGGCGCAGTCGCAGGCCCACCTCGTCGACGTCGGCGGCATGACCCCCGGCGGGTTCGCCCCCAGCGCGGTCGACTGCTACTCGGAGGCCCTGCGGCTGCCGCCCGGGGTCAAGATCTACGACCGGGGCAGGCCGGTGGAGTCCGTGCGCCGGCTGCTGCTGAACAACGTCCGCGTCCCGGTCCTCTACTGGAACGACGTCCGCAGCCTGGTGGCCAGCAACAACACCGGCATCCGGCGACTGCTCGCCACCGTGGAGGAGTTCGGCCTCGAGGAGTTCCGCGAGTACACCCGGCTCAGCTTCCAGCTCGCCGAGCAGGTCGTCCGGGACCGCATCCGCCGCCTCCCCGATGGCGTCTACACCGACGACGAGTGGACCGAGCACAACGGCCACGACGACGAGCTGTACCGGGTGCACTGCACCATGACCAAGCGCGATGACCAGATCACCCTGAACTTCCGCGGCTCCAGCCCGCAGACCGGTGGCTTCATCAACTGCAGCTACGGGGCGCTGGTCGGCAGCGTCGCCACGTCGGTTGTCCCGATCATCGCCTGGGACGTGCCGTTCAACGAGGGCGTGATGACCGCCTTCGAGGTGCTCGTCGACGACGACTCCATCGTCAACCCGTCCCCGCCGGCGCCGATCAGCAACGGGCACCTGACCACCGGGGCACGCGTCAGCCGGCTGGTCACCAAGCTGTTCAACCAGGCGTGCGCGGTGAGCACCGACCCCGAGATGCGCCAGCGCAGCCAGGGCGTCTGGGGGGACAGCTGGACCGGGGGCATCTCCGCCGGCACCACCGACGGCGGCGACTACTTCGTGCTGTTCAACATGGACGGCGGGGGCATCGGTGCCGGCGCGCAGATCGAGGGCGACGGCATGGACTGCGCGGGCATGATGACGCAGGTCAACAACGCGCTGCCCGACGTCGAGATGAACGAGATGCTCTACCCGGTGCTGTACCTGTGGAAGAAGCTCAACCTCGACAGCCCGGGTCACGGTGCCTTCCGTGGTGGCCTCGGCCTGGACTTCGCCTGGACCCTGCACCACGCCCAGACCGTCACCCAGACCGTCTTCGCCCCGAGCGCCCAGGTCCCGCCCGACGGGTTCGGCGGTGGCCTGCCCGCCGGTGGGAGCGGGCACGAGGTCTGGCGGGACACCGACGTCGCCGCCCTCATGGCCGGCGGTTCCCTCCCCACCCCCGACAACGTCACGGTGGCCGGCCGGGAACTGCTGGCCATCAACCAGTCCGGGGTCTCGGTCGACCGGGGGGACGTGTTCCACGAGTGGATCGCCGGGGGCGGTGGCTACGGTGACCCGCTGCTGCGGGACCCCGCCCGGGTGCACCAGGACGTCCTCGACGACTACGTCACCGCCACCGCCGCCGAGGACGTGTACGGGGTCGTCCTCGCCGACGGTGCCGTCGACGCCGCCGGCACCGAGCAGCTGCGCGACCGGCTGCGCTCCGAGCGGCTGGGCGGCACCGCCCCGACCGCCCGGATCCGCCCCGAGGCCATCGGCACCTCGGCCTCGGCTCCCCAGCGGGACGGCGACGGCTGGGTCTGCCCCGCCAGCGGCTCGACGTTCAGCACCGCCGAGGACTGGCGGACCGATGCGGTGCTGCGCGTCACCACCGCCTCGGAGCGGCTGGGCGAGCTCGGCGTCCGCATCCGGCCGCGGACCGCCGGTCCCGACGTGCTGCTCGAGGAGTACTACAGCCCCACCTGCGGGACGCTCCTCGAGGCGCGCGTCCGCGTCGCCGGGCAGCAGAGCCCGGCCGCCTGACGAGGGTGGGTCGCGGGCACCCCGGCGGTTGCCCGCGACCCACCGCGACGCCCCGCGGTCGGGCGCCTCCGGCCGACCGCCCGCACCCGACCGATCGGAGACCCATGACAGGCACCATCGACGACGTGACGGCCCTGTTCGAAGCCCCCGCCGGACGCGGCGCGCTGGCCGGCGTCGTCGTCCTCGACATCACCCGCGTCGTCGCCGGGCCCTTCTGCTCCCAGATCCTCGCCGACCTGGGAGCCACCGTCATCAAGATCGAGAACCCTGCGGAGCCCGACTACGCCCGCGGTTTCCCGCCCTTCCTCGGCGGCGACGAGACCACCGGCTTCAGTGCCTTCTTCGGGCAGTTCAACCGCAACAAGCTCGGCCTGACGCTGGACCTGTCCGCCGAGCGCGGCAAGGAGCTGCTGCGCACCCTGGTCGGGAAGGCCCACGTCCTCGTGGAGAACTTCCGCCCCGGGACGATGGACAAGCTCGGGGTCGGCTGGAACGAGCTGAAGGAGGTGAACCCCGCACTCGTCTACACCGCCCTCTCCGGCTTCGGCCAGACCGGTCCGCACCGGCGTCGCCCCGCCTACGACAACTCCGCGCAGGCCACCGGCGGGCTGTGGTCGATGAACGGCTACCCCGACCGGCCCCCCATCCGCGTGGGCACGATCATCGGTGACCTCGCGGCCACCATGTACGGCGTCATCGGCACGCTCGCCGCCCTCCGGCACGCCGAGGCCACCGGCCAGGGGCAGCTCGTCGACGTGTCCCAGCAGGACTCGGTCCTGAGCCTGACCGAGAACGCGGTCGTGTCCTACACCGTCGAGGGCAAGGTCCCCACGCCGCTGGGCAACGAGCACCCCTTCGTCAAGCCCTACGAGCTGTACGAGTGCAAGGACGGGTTCGTCTTCTTCGGCGGGTACACGGACAAGTTCTGGCGTCTGACGTGCGAGATGTTCGGTCAGCCGGAGGTGGCGGACGACCCGGCGGCCGACACCATGGCCAAGCGGTTCACCCCGGAGGTCTACGAGGCCAAGGTGAAGCCCCAGCTGCTGGAGTGGTTCTCCAGCCGGACGAAGGCGGAACTGGAGGAGCTCGCCGGCGACGTGGTGCCCCTGTCGGCGATCAAGACCATCGACGAGGTGGTGAACGACCCGCACATCGCGGCCCGCGACATGGTCGTCGACGTCGAGTACCCCGACTTCGGTGTGCTGCGGATGTTCGGTCAGCCGATCAAGCTGGGCGTCACCCCCGCCCGCCCCCGCGGGCTGGCGCCCCAGGTGGGCGAGCACACCGACGTGCTGCTGCGCGCACTGGCCGACCTCGACGACGAGGCGATCGCGGGGCTGCGCGCTGACCAGGTGATCTAAGGATGACGATCACCGTCGAGCACCACGGCCAGGTCGCCGTCATCACCATCGACCGCGCGGAGAAGCTCAACGCCCTGACGTTGGCCATGTACGACGAGCTGGCCGCCGCCTTCGACGAGGTGCACGCCAGCCCCGCCGTCGCCGCGGCGGTGCTCACCGGGCGCGGTGACCGGGCGTTCTGCGTCGGGGCGGACCTGACCGAGTCCATCCCGGCGCTGGCCGAGGGGCGCTTCGACATCTCCCGGTGGGACGGCGCCCACCAGAAGCACGGCGAGCAGCGCAAGCCCGTCATCGCCGCGGTCAACGGTCTGTGCCTGGGCGGCGGGTTCGAGATCATGCTGTCCACCGACCTGCGGATCGCGAGCTCCGCCGCCCAGTTCGGCCTCCCGGAGGTCGGCATCGGCGTGGTGCCGGCCGGAGGCACCCTCGTTCGCCTCACCCGGCAGATCCCGTACGCCTGGGCCATGCAGCTGATGCTCACGGGCGACCGGATCACCGCCGAGGAGGGCCTGCGGTGGGGGCTGCTCAACCAGGTGGTCGCACCCGACGCCGTGCTCGACACCGCCATGGCCCTCGCCCAGCGGTTGGCCCGCAACAGCGGAACCGCGATGGCCGTGGTGAAGGAGGCCGTCCAGCACCTCTCCGACCTGCCCGCGGACCAGGCCTTCCGGTACGAGGCGCTGCTGGGTCAGAAGGCGTTCACCTCGGCCGACGCGGAGGAGGGGCTCGCGGCGTTCTACGAGCGACGACGACCGGAGTTCCCCTCGCGCACCGGCACGGGCGGACGATGACCGGCGGTCACAGGTGGGCGCGCGGATCGACCGCCGGTGGCAGTTCGCCCGGCACGATCCGCCGTCCGGTGACCTGGTGGGGGATCAGCCGCACCCAGTGCCCGGAGTCCCCGGGGGCCCACGGCTGCACACCGGTGGCGTGCGTGCGACGAGGTCCGCCCGGTGCTCCGCACCGACCTCCTCGGCCAGTCCTCGCGCCAGGACGCTCCACCCGCTGCGCGTCCGCCGGTCGATCTCGTCGACCTCGAAGGTGACCCTGGCGTGCTGCGCCGCCGCGAGCCTGGTCCCGGCGCGGGTGCGGATGACGATCGTCGTGCCGTCCATCGCCAAGTTGACCGGGACGATCAGCGGGTACTCCTCGGCGTTCACGCCGAGCCGTCCGATCTCCTGCGTGGTCAGCAGTCGGTAGCACTCGTCGGTGGGGATCTCGTCCAGCCACCCCTCGGCGGCGTCGGTCATGGTGCCATCCTGTCGCCGCCGTCCAGGTGGTGCGACCGGTGCGGCCGGCGACCGATCCGGGGACGACCGGCCCGCCGTCACCTCCGGGTTGCCGACTCCCGGCAACGCCGGAGGGCAGCACCTGACCGGTGAGGGCCCCTCGTGCGACCGTGCGGGCCGGGGCAGGCTGGCGACGTCGGGAGGTGGACGATGCCCAGTCACGACGAACAGCGCGCCTGGGACGAGATCCGGGCCAACTGTGCGGAGGAGGCCGGGGAGCCCGCTCCTCCGGGCCACGGCCCGGTGGTCCGGCCGCCGCGCACCCCCAGGCCGGTGCACCTCACCGCCACGGTCGTCGTCAGCGGGTGCATCGCGGCTCTCCTGGTCGTCCTCGGCGCCCCGGTCGTCGGCGCGGCCGTCGCCGTCGCCGCCCTCCCGCGGTGGCTGCTGTGGCACTGCTGGTCCTCGCTGGACGACGTCGTCGTGCCGCCCGCGCCTCCGGCCGTCCGGGACGCCGCCCATGACGGGCAGGAGCACGCGTCGTCGGGGGAGTCCCGCTGGACCACCCCGCGGACGGCGTGACGGCCGGCCTGCCCAGGGCCCGTTGAGCGAGCACACCGGCCGGGCGGCGTCAGGGCCGGCCCGCCGGCCGGCGCGTGGTCCCGTCCGTGCGGCCGTTCCACCAGGTGCCCGCCGAGGCCTGTCCGCCCAACTGCGGCCAGGTGTGCCACAGCGCCCAGCCCAGCACGGTGGCGGCGCCGATGGCCAGACCGGCGACCGGTGCCCCGAGGAGGACCAGCACGAACCGCTGGACGTCGTCCCAGACCCGCTGTTCCCGTCTGCTGAGCACTGCCCACCTCCCTGGCTGTGTCCCACCCTCTCGTCGGGGCGGGAGGGTGGGACCACGGGTGCACGCGGCCACATGGGGCATGCTGTCGTCGCCCATCGTCGGCGATGCGACGGGAGGGGACATGACCCGCAGCACCGGAGGCGTGCCGGCCGGCCGGCCGGCGGCGGCCTCCGACGACTGGCTGGCCTCGGTCGGCGCCTCGGCGGCGGCCGCTGTCAAGGCGCCAGCGGAACTGCTCGGCGAGTACCTGCCGCTGCTGGCCGACGCCGCCATCAACGGCCGCCGCCCCGACTCGTTCGAGCTGGACGCCGTCCGCGAGCTCGGACGTCGCGCCGCGGCGCAGGGCGTCGGCGCGCGCCGCGCCGTGGACCTGTACCTGTCCGCGGCGTGGCGGCTGTGGCGGCAGCTGCCCGTGGTCGTGCGCTCGTCCGATCCGGAGAAGGTGCGCCGGTCCGCGGAGGCGGTGCTGCGGGTGCTCGACGACGCCGTCGGCGTGCTGGTCGACGGCCACCAGTCCGAGCGGCGGGAGATGATCCGCCGGGAGGAGTCGCTGCGGGCGGAGTTCGTCGACGACCTGCTCCGCGGGGACGCCGACGTCTCCCGGCTGGTGGAGCGCGCCGAGCCGTTCGGCATCGACCTGGGCAAGCCCCACCACGTCGCGCTGGTCGCACCGCGCGACGGGACCGGCGCGGTCGACCGTGCGGCGATCGCGCTGGAGCGCGCGGTGGTCGACAGGTTCGGCGACCGCGAGGTGCTGGTGGCCACCAAGGACGGCCGCGTGGTCATCGTGGTCCCGGGCGGAGGCGCCCCGGCCTTCGCCCTGCCGAGGGGCGTCGACGTGAGTGAGGCGCTGCAGCAGGAACTGCACCGGCGGGAGATCGCCGGCCGCTGGCGCCTGGCGGCCGGGCGCGCCTTCCCCGGCGCCTACGGGGTCGCCCGTTCCTACGAGGAGGCTCTCGAGGCCCTGACCCTCGCCGACCGGCTCGGCTTCGACACCGACGTCGTCCACGCCCGCGACCTGCTCGTCTACCGGGTGCTGGGCCGCGACCAGGCAGCCATCGTCGACCTGGTCCGCGACGTGCTCGCGCCGTTGGAGCAGGTGCGCGGCGGAGCGGAGGTGCTGCTGGAGACCCTGCGGGCGTACTTCGACGCCGGTGAGGTCGCGACCGAGGCCGCCCGCCGCCTGCACGTGTCGGTCCGCACGGTCACCTACCGCCTGGCCCGGGTCGCCCAGCTCACCGGGTACAGCGTCGCCCAGCCCGACCAGCGGTTCGCGCTGCAGACGGCCGTGCTCGGCGCGCGGCTGCTGGAGTGGCCCGCGGTGCCGCTGCCTGCCGAGCCCTGACCGACCCGGGCGCCCCGGGGACCGGCCGGAGAGGACCGGGTGCGCTGCGCGGCTCCGTCAGCCGGTGCGGGCCGTGCCGGCTCCCCGGGAGTCGCGGCTCCCGCCGACGCCGCCGGCGCTCGCAGCGTTCCGGCGGAGCTGGGCGCGCACCCGGGCCTCGGTGGTGCTGGCCAGTCCGCGGCGCACCCCGGCGCGCAGCAGCTCGACGCGGCAGCGGGCCACCGCGCGGATGACCGCCCCGGCCGACAGGACGGGGTGGAACTCGCGGACGAGGTGCTCGGTGCGGACGAGGAGCGCCTTGCGCTCCGCGACGACGATCGCGGCGTGACCCACGGCGGTCAGCCCTGGCCCGTCGGGCGGGCCGTGGATCGCCGTGGGACGTCGTCCCGTCCGCCGTCCGCGGCCAGCCCGGCGAGGTGCCACAGCGTGACCAGACCGAACAGCCGCCCGTTCCGGTCCACCACGGCCACCGCGTCGACCCGGTCGCGCAGCATGGTCCGGGCCACCGTCGCCAGGTCCTCGTCGCTGCGCACCTGGGACCGTGCGCGGCCGCGCAGCAGGGTGCGCACCGGCGTGCGGTGTGCGCCCATCGGCCCGGGCGGCCATTCCAGCGCGATCGTGCGCTCGTCGAGCACCCCGACCAGGTGCTGGTGGTCATCGACCACGACCAGGTGCTGGGTGCCCTTCCCGTGCAGCCGGTCCCAGGCCGTCCACAGCGAGGCGCTCTCGTGCGCCGTCGCCGGGAAGCGGGTCACCACGTCGCCCGCGGTCCTCGCGCGGCGATCGGGTCCCTGGGCAGGGACCAGCGTCCCGCGCACCGCTTCCCTCTCCTCCGGCACACCCAACTGCGCTCGGGACATGGCCGCTCGGCCGAGCTGGACCAACGAGCTCATTGCTGCTTCCTCTCCGCCGACATCCGACCCGTTCATGCCGGAGTGTCGCGTGGCCGGCGAGGTCCTCTCGACGGCCGCCACCGGAGGAGTGGCTCCCCGGCCCATTGCCGGTTCCCGGCAACCGAGCTGGCCTGCGTCGGGCGCTCGCTGCGTATGTGCGACGGTCAGGAAGCAGGTGCGGGCGGGCATCTTGCCGGGCGCCGGAAGCCAGGGTCGGCCCGACTCGACCGGGCGGAGCCATGGGCCGAACGGCCTCCCGGCAGCACCCTGGAGACGTACCCCCCGACGAAAGGAGTGATCGACGTGAACCCGTCCGGCGTTCTCGAGCTGGAATCCGTTCCTCTCCTGGAGATGGACCTCCCGGTCGCTCCGACCGCCGTCGTCCCGTCCTGGACGGCCACCGGCGCCGGGCAGCGGCATGGGGCGGTCGACATGGTCGACGAGTGGGGCCTGCAGTCCTTCCCCGCCAGCGATCCGCCGTCGAACTGGTGAACCACGTCCGGACGGAGCTGCGGGGGCTGGCGGGAGGCGACGTGACCGAGTTGATGTCGGGCGATCTGCTGCGCCTGGGGCAGGAGGCAGGGGGTCCGCGGTTGTCGTTCCTCCTCCCGCTGTCGCCCGGGTCGCCGCGATCGACGAAGACCCGGGTCCGCGCAGGGGACCTGCTCGCCGGGGCCGGCCGGGCGCTGCACGCCGACGGCCTGCCGAGCGCGGAGGTGGCCGACCTGACGGGTCGGGTCCACCAGGCAGTGGAACGCACCCGACCGCTGAGCGAGAAGCACCTCGGGCTGGCGGTGTTCGCCGACACGGATTCCGTGCGCGCCTACCACTCCCCGTACGCCGGCCGGAGCTGGCCGTGGTCGGCGACCGGTTCACCATCTCGCCACTGCTGCCGACGATCAACGTCCACGGTCCCTACTTCCTGCTGGCGCTGACGCAGGACGACATCCGGTTGTTCAGGGGCACGGCGTTGGCGCTGGAGCGGGTGGACGTGGCGGGGCTGGAGCTGGCGGCGTGGACCACCATGCCGCGGCCCCGTGCCCCACGGCTGCCCGCCTCGCTGGCCGACCGAGGTGGCCCCGGCAGCCGGGCCATCTTCGCCGGTGCCGGGCGGGGCTCCGACGAGCGGAAGGCCCGGGTGCGGCAGCACTTCCACGGCACCGACCGAGCCCTGCGCGGAGTGCTCACGGAGCACGTCCAGGCGCCGCTCGTCCTGGCGGGCGCGCGGCACCTGCAGGCCCTGTACCGCGCCGTCAACACGTACCGCCCCTGCTCGATCACGGCATCGACGGCGACCCGGCGCAGCTCGACCGTGCAGCGCTGCACCGGCACGCGCGGGCACTGATCGAGCCGGAGACGCGACGCGGCGCGTCCGCCGCCGTCCAGCGCTACCGCGACCTCCGAGGCACCGGCCGCACCTGGGGCGACGTGGAGCACTGCCTCCGGGCCGCCCGCAACGGGCAGGTCGAGACGCTCCTGGTCAACGAGTCCGCCTGCACCTGGAAGTCCTCTGGCACGGGTCGACCGGTCCTGAGGCTGGGCTCCGTGCCGGCGGTGGGGGAACAGCTGGAGTCCGCCGTCGTCACCACGCTGAGCCGGCACGGCGAGGTGTTCGTCGTCCCGGACGGCCAGACGCCCGAGCCGTCCGCCGCGGTGGCCATCGCGAGGACCTGACCTCGCAGCCCCTGCGGCCACCGCCCTGCACCCCGTTCCGAGAAGGGATCCACGCCCCGGGGGGAGCGGCCGGGCGCCACCGGCTGACGCCCGCCCCGACGGCGCGTCACCGACCCAGGACGTCAGCTCCGTCCGGGCCGCCGTCGTCCCCGGGCCGCGTCCCCGGGGCCGGTGGGTCCAGCCGCTCCAGGCGCTGACGGATCGCCGCGACGTTGAGCGACAGGTCCTCGAGCGCCTCGACGGCGCGCGTGGCGAGCGCGAACGTGAGGTTCTCGCGCTGCTGCTCGGGGGTGGGCTCACGGGTGCCCTGGCCGATGCCGGCGCGCTCGCGGGAGGAGCGGGTCGCCTCCGCCCACGGTCCGGCGTCGTCGTCGTTCCGCGACTCGCCGAACAGCTCGCGCAGCATCCGCTGCGCCAGTTCGAGGAACTCGCCCGGGTCGGGCCGGTTGGTCGCCATCGTTCCGCCTCAGCTCGTGTCGGCAGGTCGCGCGGACGGGGTGGGGCTGTCCGCGACGCCCGCCACCAACGTACGACCGACCAGCCGTTCTCAGCAGCCGGGAACGCGCGCGGCGGAGATGATCGCGTCGGCGCTGCGCTGGGCGTCAGCCGGCGTGGTGTGCCGACCTGCTCGATCGGCGGTCCGGCGGCGCGACGTACGTCGAGGAGCGACACCGGTCCTCGCTCGGAGTCGGCAGACGGGGGAGGGCGGCCGACCTAGCGTCGGGCGACGGTGCCCGTCCGGGCGTCCAGTCCCGAGCAGCCAGGAGGAACCGGTGCGATGTCCCGTACGAGTCTGACCACGGTCGTGCTCGTCGTCCTCGTGTGGACGGCGATGATGTCCTTCGGTGGCGTGGCCGCGGAGACGGTGATGCTCTACCCGAACATCTTCGGCGACCCACCGGCGTCCCTGGAGCGGGCCCGCGAGTTCCTCGTCGCGGGCGGTCCCAGCGACTACTTCCCCCCGTTGGGCGCCACGGTCGTGCTCACCAGCCTGGTCGCCACGGTGCTGGCCTGGCGGGAGCCACGACTGCGGTGGTGGGTCGCCGCCGCGACGGCGGTCTTCGTCGCCTGCGAGTTCCTGTTCTCGGTGGCGTTCTTCTGGCCGCGCAACGAGATCATGTTCGTCGACCCGGTCGGCACCCACGCACCGGAGCACCTGCGGCAGGTCGCCGGGGAGTTCGTCGCCGGGCACCGGGTGCGCCTCGTCGGCGGCGCGGTGACCGCCGCGCTGGCGTTCACGGCGCTGCTGCGCTGGGTCCGCGCCACCGCCGCGGGCCCGGCCGAGCGGGTAGGGGCCGGCCGGGGAGGGGAGCGATGAGCACCGGGACGACGGCGGACGACGACGCGCCCCGCGCCCGCGCCGTGCGTGCGCTCGCCGCCCATGCCCCCGGCTGCTCCGGCGGAGACCTCCGGGAGCTCGGCGGCGGGCTCGACCACCGCGCCTTCCTGGCGGGGGAGCTGGTCGTGCGGGTCGCCGACCCCGGAGCCCGTGCCGAGGTGACCCGCGAGGCCGAGCTGCTGCGGCTGGTCGCCGCGCACGTGTCCGTCCCCGTCCCCGTGCCCCGCTTCGCCGACCCGGTCCACGGCGTGCTCGGCTACCCGCTGGTCCCGGGGCGGCCGCTGCTCGGACGGGCGGCACCCGCGGGCGCCGCTGCCCGGCTGGGACGGGTCCTCCGCGAGCTGCACGGCATCCCCCGGGCGGAGGTCGGCGACCGTGCCCCGGTCGATCCCGCCGAGCCCGACGACTGGCTCGCCGACCTCCCCGGCCCCGCGCCGCTGCTGCGGGTCCTGCGCGCCACCCGGCCCCGCCCGGCCCGGGAGCTGGTGCTGGCGCACGCGGACCTGGGTGCGGAGCACCTGCTCGAGTCGGACGGCGAGCTGACCGGGATCATCGACTGGGCCGACGCGGCCGTCACCGACCCGGCGCTGGACCTCGCCCGGCCGTACCGGGACTTCGGCCCCGCCTTCCTCGACGACGTGCTGCTCGCCCACGGCTCCGACACCCCCGAGCTGCGGCAGCGCGTCACGTTCTTCGCTCGGTGCGCCGCGCTGGAGGACCTGGCCTACGGACGGGGGAGCGGCCGGGAGGCCTACCGCCGGGCCGCCGAGCGCAGCTTCGCCTGGCTGTTCCCCGGCGCGGCGGAGCCGACGGCATGACCGCGGCCCCGCCCGACCGCCATCCCCGGACCCTGCACCTGCCGACCGGCGAGACCATCACGATCCGCGCCTCCGGCCGGGACGACGGCGGTGAGCTGTTCGAGGCGGAGGCGCTGCTGCCGCCCGGGTTCTCCGGCCCGCCGCGGCACCGGCACCGCGGGCAGACCGAGACGTTCACCGTGGTGGAGGGACGGCTGCGCGTCGTCCGGGGCCGGGAGACCGGCGTCCTGCCGGCCGGGGAGTCGGTGACGGTCCCTCCGTCGGTGGTGCACGCCTTCGCCAACCCCTTCGACGAGCCGGCGCGGATCCGCGTGCGCGAGATCCCCGCCGGCCCGCTCGAGGAGCAGTTCCGCGCGCTCGCCGGGAGCGGCCGGATCCCACCTCTCGGCCTGCTCGCCGCGATCAACGTGCGCCACGGCCTGCCCTTCGCCGTGCACGGCGTGCCCGACGTCGTGCAGGAGCCGGTGTGGCGGCTGCTCGCCTGGGCGCACGCCCGCGGCCGCCACCGGCGACGGTGAGGGATGCCCGCAGGCCGTCGCAGTTCCTACGCTGACCTCGTGCCCGGTCCCAGGGACGTGCCCGCGAGCAGCGGCGCGGTGGACCCGCGCCTGGCCGACGGACTGCTCGCGGCGACGCAGGCCCTCGCCGTGGCACTGGTCATCGCCGCAGACCTGGAGGGGACCGGCCGGGCCACCCTCGGCGCCCACCTCTTCGCCGTGGGCTTCGGTGCGCTGGTGCTGGCCGGGCGGCGCGCCCCGCGGCTGGTCCTGGTGCTGACGGTCCTGGGCGTCTTCGCCTACTACGCCCTGGGCTTCCCGCCGATCGGCATCGCGCTGCCCGCGGTCGCCGCCCTCTACCGGGCGGCCGACACGGGTGCCCTGCGCTGGGCGGTCGGGGCGGGGACGGTGCTGGTCGCGGTGGCCGCGTGGGCCCGGCTGGACGACGGCCTGCCGACCGCGTACCTGGTCAGCTACGAGCTGCTCACGAACGTGGCGCTCGTCGCGGCGGCGATCGCGCTCGGCGTGAGCGTCCGCGCCCGCCGGCAGATGCGCTCCTCCGAAGGCCGACTGCGGGCGCTGACGGCCGTCGAGCAGGCGCGGGACGCCGAGCGCCGGGTGCAGGCCGAGCGGGTGCGCATCGCCCAGGACCTGCACGACTCGGTCGGGCACGCCATGTCGGTGATCGCGCTGCACGGCAACGTGGCCGCCGAGGCCATCGGGCGGGACGACGAGGCCGCCCGGCGCGCGGTCGAGCAGATCGGCGCGGCCACCTCGGCGCAGCTGCGCGAGCTGCGGGCCACCGTCAAGCTCCTCCGCTCGCCGACGGGCGACGTCGAACGGGGAGCGGTGGGCATCGCCGGGCTCGGCCGTCTGGTGGACGCCGCGCGCGAGGCCGGGGTCGCGGTCGACCTGGACGTCGACGTCGCCGACCCCCGTCCGGACGGTGCGATCGAAGCGGCGGCGTACCGGATCGTGCAGGAGTCGCTGACCAACGTCATCCGGCACTCCGGGGCCACGCACGCGGCGGTCACCGTCGGCGTGCGCGGCGACCGGCTGGAGCTGGTGGTGGCCGACGACGGCCCGTCCGGCTGGTCCGCACGGCCGTCGCCGCGCGGGGGCGGTCACGGGCTGGTCGGCATGGCTGAGAGGGTGGCCGTGCTGGGCGGCCGGCTGAGCGCCGGCCGCGAGGAGGGGGCGGGGTTCGTGGTGCGGGCGGAGCTGCCGGTGAGGCTGCGCCCGTGATCCGGATCGTGCTGGTCGACGACCAGGAGCTGGTGCGCGCCGGGTTGCGGGCCCTGGCCGAGCGCGACGGCGACATCACCGTCGTGGGGGAGGCGGGCACCGGCCGGGCAGGGCTGAGCCGGGTCCGCGAGCTGCGGCCCGACGTCGTCCTCATGGACATCCGGATGCCGGAGACGGACGGCCTGCAGGCCACCCGCGACATCGTCGCCGACCCCGGACTGGACGACGTCCGGGTGCTGGTGCTCACCACCTTCGACGAGGACGAGCTGGTGTTCGAGGCCGTCCGCGCGGGGGCGGCCGGCTACCTGCTCAAGGACGTCGCACCGACCGATCTGCGCTCGGCCATCCGCGTGGTCGCCGGCGGGGAGTCGCTGCTGTCCCCGGCGGTCACCGGGACGGTGCTGCGGTCGCTGGCCGACCGGCTGCGGGCCCAGGTGGACGACGCGCCGCTGCAGGGCCTGACCGAGCGGGAGCGGGAGGTGCTCGCGCTCGTGGGGCGGGGCCGGTCCAACGAGGAGATCGCCCGGGAGCTGCTCCTCTCCCCGGCGACGGCGCGCACCTACGTCTCCCGGCTGCTCGCCAAGCTCGGCGCCCGGGACCGCGCCCGATTGGTCGTGCTGGCCTACGAGACGGGTCTCGTCGTCCCGGGGACGTGACGGCCGCGCGGCCGCCGGGTCAGGACGGCGCTGGAGCCGGTGCCGTCGCGGTGTCCGTGAGCGAACCGGCGAGCTCGGCGGCGATCTCCTCGGCCGAGCCGCGGAGGGCCTCCCAGTCGCGGAAGTCACCGAGCGGTGCGCGCATGGCGGTGACCATCGCCCGTTCCCCGATGGTCAGCAGCTGCTTGTCCAGGCGTCCCGGGAACACCCGCCTCCCCGGGCGCCGACCATGGCGGCGATGGGCCCGGCGTCGTGCGGCTCGTCCGGCGGGAACGGCGGCTCGCCGATCGGCCCGCTGCTCAGCAGCCAGACCGGCCGGCCGCGCAGCGCCGTCACCTGGTCGGCCGCGTAGTGCCGGGCCGGCTCCAGCCAGCGGCCTCCGTAGACCGCGCTGGCGAGCACGACGGCGTCGTAGCGCGCGGCGTCGGGTCGTCGGTCGATGGGCAGGGCCTCGGCGATCAGCCCGCACCGCCGCCCGGCCGCCGACTCCTGCAGCGCCCGGGCGAGGAAGGTGGCCATCTCCATCGTGGAGCCGTGCTTGCTCGCGGCGGCGACGAGGACGCGGGGTCAGGAGGCGCTCATCTGCGTACTCCGATCGGTCGGTGGGGGAGAGGTCGGTGTCGGGCCGGGTCTCCCGCTCGACCGAGGGCCCCGACAGGGCCGGACGGCCCTTCCCCGGGCCACCGGGTCCGAGGCGGAGCGCGAGTTCCGCAGGTCGCCGAGCGCCGCCAGTACCGCCCGGTGGGCGGTCTCCCGGCCGGGTGGCGGGGGACGGCGCCGGCCGGTCACACCCACGTGGTGCCTCCCCGCCCCTCGGGGGCCGGCCGGGGGGCGTCCGCCCGCGCGGGGTCGTATCGGCGCCCGGTGGGGTGCCGCCTCGGCCGGTGCCGCGAAGCCGATCCGGAGCAGCATCTGCCGGTGCTGCTCCGCGGTGGTGCCGGCGCGCTGCTGGTCGCGGGTCCGGGCGACCTCGAGGGCCTGGGTCATCGGGCCGGCCGCCCAGCCGAGCCGGGTCAGCTGCAGCGGGAGCCGTTGCAGCGCCTCCCCGGAGCGGAGCCAGGTCCCCGGGTCGTCGGTCCGGGTCGCCAGGAGCACGAAGACCGGTCGGCGCCGGTCTCGCTGTCCGTCCTCGCCCGGTCGGGCGGGGAGCTGTCCTCGGGTGCGGACGGGCTCCCGGCCGGGGTCCGCCATCGGCGGAGGTCGGCGCGGCAGGCCGGATCGCCGCTCTGCACCATGTCGGCCTCCCGGCTGAGCTGCACGACCAGGCGGCGGTGCTCTCCTAGGCCGGGAACCCGCGCCGGTTGGAGCGCCGGTGGTGGAGGACCGCCGCCAGCTGGGCGATCCCCGGCTCCGGAGCTCCGTGGAGCGGGCGCACGACCGCGGCGAGGTCGGGGCGGGCACGGTCCGGGAAGCGGTCCACCGCCGCCGCCCAGCCCGCCGCGGCCAGGGACACCCGCACGTCGAACAGGGCCGCCCCCAGGCTCTGCACGAGCTCCCGGCCCTCCGGGTCCAGCGCGGTCAGCTGGCGCGACCGGTCGGCGAGCAGCTCCAGCCGGTCCCGGTGCTGCACGATCGTCCAGGGCCGGCTGTCGTGCACCGACGGGGCGGCACGAGCCGCGTCGGCGGCGGCCTCCAGCGCCCGCACCCGCCCGTCGGGGGACAGGCCCGGCGCCTCACCCGAGGGCGAGCCGCCGGGCGTCGGCGTCGTCATCCACCGCCTCCCTCCGCGGGCACCTCGGACCCCGGAGCGCGAGGACGGCGGTGCCCGGGCGCCCTCGCCGCTCCGCCCCGGGTTGAGCCGGCCTCGGCGTGGACGTCAGCCCGCCGTCACCGGGGGGATCGGGACCACGGCGAGCGGGCAGGTGGTCCGGTGGAGCACGCCGTGGGTGGTCGACCCGAGTCTGGCCAGCCGGTTGCGCCGCCGGTGCCCGATGACCAGGAGCTCCGCGGTCAGCGCGGCCGCGACCAGCGCCCGGGCGGTCCGGTCGCGGACCACCACCTCGCGCACCGGCACGTCCGGGACCTTGTCCCGCCATCCGGCCATCGTCTCCGCCAGGACGCGCCCCTCGTCCTCGCGGACGCTGCTCCAGTCGACGAGCACGCTGAGCGACTGGTAGGGCGTCTCCAGGACGACGTCCTGCCAGGCGTGCACGGCGACCAGGTCGGTGCCACGGGCCGCGGCCTCCTCGAAGGCGAAGGAGAGGACCTCGTCGTCACCGGGCCGGCCCTCCACGCCGACGACGACGGACCGCCGCTCGCTGACCGTGGTCGAGACGTCGTCGGGGAGGACGAGGACGGGGCAGTCGGCCGTGGGGACGACTGCGCTGGCGGTGGACCCCGTCACCAGCCCGGCCACCCCACCCACGCCGCGGCTGCCGAGGACGACGAGCTGGGCACGCCCGGACGCCTCCCGCAGCACGTCCGCAGGCGCACCCTCGACCACCGACCAGCTCACCGGGGCCTCGCCGGCCGCGTCCGCCACCTCGGCGGCGACGGACCGGAGCACCTCGGACACCCGCTCGTTGATGGCGGAGAAGAGGCCGGGCTCCGGTGTCACGGTCACCGTGCCGAAGAAGGCCCTGGGCAGCGCCGAGACGAGCTCGAGGGGAGCGCCGCGGCGCCGGGCCTCCTCCGCGGCGAGGTGCGCGGCCGCACGCGCGTTCTCCGATCCGTCGACTCCCACGACGACGGGTCGGCCGGGAGCGGGGACGGTCATGGCTGTCTCCTCGTCTCTGGGTGGGTGCGCGGGGGTCTCACCGCGGGGCGTCGACGGCCGGGTCCTCGGCCGGGTCCTCGGCCGGGTCCTCGACGCGGACGTCGATCACCCCGGGAACGGTCCGGGCCAGGCTCGTGACGGCCCGCTGAAGGATGCCGGGGTCCGCGGTGGCGTCGGTGTCCAGCGGAGCCCGGCCGACCCGCCGCACGGTGGCCACCCCGTCGGCCACGGTGACCGACCAGCGGTCCGGGTCCTGGGTGTAGGACTCGACCAGTCGCAGCAGGTCCCGCCGGATGTCGTCATCGGGACGGACGAGGGTCCTCAGCAGGTCCCGCCGGCTGACGATCCCGGCCAGCCGGGCGCCGTCCACGACGGGGACGCTGCGCAGGCGCGCGTCGACGAACAGGCGCGCCACGTCGGCGATGTCGGCGGTCAGCGGCACGGTCCGCGCCGGGGACGTCATCACCCCGCGCACGAGCAGGTGCGGGGTCGTCCGCGTCTCGGACTCGCGGATCAGGTGCAGCCGGGGGTCCTGCGGCAGGCGGTCCCGGAGCACGTCGGCCTCGGCGACGATGCCGATCACGGCGCCGTCGCCGTCCACCACGGGCAGCGCCGCGAACCCGCGCTCGGCCATGACCTCGGCGGCGTACTTGGCCGGCGTGTCCGGCCCCACGGTGACCACGCTCCGGGTCATGGCGTCCCTGACCTGCACGGCTTCCCCCTCGTCGTCGTCGGTGAGGACGACGCTAGGCCGACGGCACCGGCTGGTACAGGGACCTGCGCGGGCTGCGGGCAGGGACCGAGGTCCCCGCCCGGCGCGACTCCCGACGGTCATCGTGGTCGCCGGCGCCCGGCCGACCGCGACCCGGCGCTCACGCCCACCGGTGGCCCCGGTGAGCCGGATCGGGACCTACGTCCCGGCCCGTGGGGACGTGCGCCCGCCTCGACCCGGGCGGCGGCCCGGACAGTCTGAGGACCAGCCCGGTGGGCACGGACCGGGACCGACACCGAGGGGGCCGCTGTGACCGTCGGACCCACCCCCGTGGACCGCCCGAGCCCGTCCGCACCCGCCCGGGTGGTCGTCGGGGTCGACTGGGCCCTGGTGGCTGCCGCCCGCAAGGGCGCGGTGCTCGAGGTCGTCACGGCCTTCCCGGTCGACTCCTACTGGACCGACGCGTACCTGCTGGACAGCGCACGGAACGACGCCCTGCGCGCGGACACCGCGGCGAGGGCGCGCGAGGTGGTCGAGCATGCTGCTCGGATCGGTGGCCCTGCAGAGGGTGGTGCACGGCCCCTGCCCGGTGATGGTCGTCCACCCGCCGCAGGACGCGCAGGAGCCGGTCCCGCGCGCCATGGCCGGCGCGACGGGCTGACCGGCGGGACCGTCACCGTGCAGCCCGCTCGGCGGGACCGCCTCCAGGTGGACGATCCGCAGTCCTCAGGGCACCGCGCGGGCGGCGCGGCCCCGACCGGCGACGCTGGGTGGCGGGCCCAACTCGGCCTCTTCGCCGCCCTCATGGGACTCGGGGTCGACGGGACCATCACGGCCACCGCCCTGGACCAGCTGGTTCCGCTGGCGCGCCGCGCACCTGACTCGGCGCGCCCGCGGCCCGGCACCTGAGCGGATCGGGACCTTGGGCACTGGGGGGCCGGGGTCCCGCGCCGTATGTTCCCGCCATGACGGAAGACGGCGAGGTGCAGGACCAGGGCTTCGACGACGGCGTGGTCCGGGTGGCGCAGATCTCCGGCGGCGTCCTGGTCGGGCACGACGGGTCGCCGGGTGCCGAGCAGGCACTGCAGTGGGCGGCCGGGCTGGCCGCCCGGGCCGGCTGGCCGCTGCACGTGCTCCGCGCCTGGCGGATGACCACCGCGCCCCGGCCGGCCAGCTGGGAGTTCGGGTACGTGCCGCCGCTGCCGGACTACGAGAAGGCGGTCCGCGAGGAGCTGGAGGCGCACGTGGCCGCCGCCTCCCTGGACCCCGCGCTGTCGGTCACCTGCCACGTCACGCACGGCTCCGCGGCTCGGGGGCTGATCGAGTCCGCCGGCGGCGCCGACCTGCTGGTGGTCGGCGCCCGGGGACTGGGCGGGTTCGCCGGCCTGCTGCTGGGCTCGGTGAGCGACCAGTGCGTGCGGCACGCCCCGTGCCCGGTCACCGTGGTGCGCTCCGCGGACTGAGCGGCACCGGCGGTCGTGGGGACGGGTGCGCGACCCGCGGCCGGCTCGGCTCCGCGCACCCCGGTCACCGGGCAGCGGGCGTGGGCCGCGACGTGCCGGCTGGCCGAGCCCCGCGCCCGTTCCCACCTGCCCGGCGTGCTCCCGTTATCCCCAACAACTGGTTCGTATGACGGCCGCCGCTGGACGGGCGGCCCGCGCACCTCCCCAGACGGCGCCGACCGGCCGGTCACACCCGGTAGAAGGCCGTCGCGTTGCCGTGCAGCACCGCGTCGAGGTGCTCGCCGGCCACTTCGGCCACCAGGTCCAGGTCGCGGTCGGCGAAGGGCCGCCGGGCGCGGGTGGAGGGCAGGTCGGAGCCGGCCATCAGCGCGGCCGGGTCGACCGCCAGCACCGCCCGGATCGTCGCGGCGACGTCGAGGTCCACCCGCCCGAAACCGGTGGCCTTCACCCGCACTCCGCGCTCGACCAGCGCCAGCAGGGAGGGCAGCCCGTCGGCGTGCAGTCCGAGGTGGTCGATGCTCACGGCCGGCAGTCCGGCCAGGACGGCGGCCAGGTCGGGCAGGTCCCGGGCGTCGACGTAGAGCTCGGCGTGCATGCCGGCCAGGTCGTGCACCCGGCGGGCCAGCCGGTCGAGGTGCTCCACGGCGGCCGACCCGCCGCGGCGCAGGTTGAACCGGACGGCGCGCACCCCGCGCTCGCCGAGGGCCACGACGTCGGCGTCCGGCAGGTCGTGCGGGATCTGGGTGACCCCGACGAAGCCGGGCCCCAGTCGGTGCAGCGCGTCGAGCAGGTACCCCTGGTCGAAGCGCTGGAAGGAGCCGGACACCACCGCACCACCGACGACACCCAGCCCGGCGACCCGCTCCCGGTACTGCGCCACGGTGAACTCCCCAGGCACGAAGCCGTCGTCCGCCGCCAGCGGGAACCGGCTGTCGATGACGTGGAAGTGTGCGTCGAAGAACGGGCGGGGGGATGTCACGGGCGGGCCTCCGGAGATGGACTGCGCACGCGCAGTGGACCACCAGGGTGCACGAGCCCGGACCGGTGACCGGCCGCTGACCGCAACCGCCACGCCACGGCGGAGCCCGGCCGGGGTGGCCGGGTCCCGGGCCATCGGGCACTAGCCTGAGGGCTGGTGGACGGCGAGGTGGAGCAGCGATGACGACGGCGGACGACCGCACGGCGGGGACCCCACCGGGGGAGCCGACGGCGCCGCTCGGGCGGGACGAGCTCGGCGACCGGGTCTTCACCCTGCCCAACGCGCTGTCGGTGCTGCGGCTGCTCGGCGTCCCGCTGTTCCTGTGGCTGCTGCTCGGCCCGCAGGCCGACGGCTGGGCGATCCTGGTGCTCGCGGTCTCGGGGTTCACCGACTGGGCCGACGGCAAGCTCGCCCGGGCGTTCGGGCAGGCCAGCAGACTGGGCGCGCTGCTCGACCCGGCCGCGGACCGGCTGTACATCGTCGCCACGCTCATCGCCTTCGTGCTCCGCGACGTCGTCCCGTTCTGGCTGGTCGCCGTCCTGGTCGGCCGCGAGCTGGTCCTCGGCCTGACCCTGCTGGTGCTCCGCCTCGCCGGCTGGCCGCCGCTGCAGGTGCACTACCTCGGGAAGGCGGCCACCTTCCTGCTCCTCTACGCCTTCCCGCTGCTGCTGCTCGCCGACGGCGACGGCCCGGTGGCCACGGTGGTCCGGCCCGTCGCCTACGCCCTCACCATCTGGGGTGCCGCGCTCTACCTACTCGCGGGCGTCTTCTACGTCGTCCAGGCGGTCGGGCTGGTCCGGAGGAGCCTGGCCGAGGCCCGGCCGTGACCCGGGCCGCGCCCGGGCGGCCACGCTCGCTGGGCGCCTCGCTGCTCGACCAGGTCCTCGCCGAGACCGTCGACCCGGCCTACGCGCAGGCCGCCGCCGCCCGGGCGGCCCGGGCCGCCGTGAGCGCCCCCGAGCCCGGGTCACCGCCACCCGGCCGGCCCTCGTGGATCCGGCGGCGCCGGGGCCAGGGGCTGGTCGCGCTCACCTTCGCCCTCGCCGGCCTGCTCGCCTCGGTCACCTACGAGGAGGCCGCCTCCGGCGCGCAGGGCCGCGAGGAGGTCCGCGACGCGCTGCGCCAGGACATCCGCCAGGGGACCGACCGGGTCGACGACCTGAGCGCGCAGCTCGAGCAGCTCACCGCGGAGGTCAACCGCACCCGTGACGAGGCCCTGGCGGCCAGCGCGATCGGGCAGCGGGCGCTGGAGCAGCTGGCCACCGCCGAGCGGGAGGCGGCGCTCCTCCCGGTCTCCGGGCCGGGGTTGGAGGTGACCCTGGGCAACGCGCCCGCGGCCGCGGACAGCGACCCGATCGGTGGGTCGGAGGAGGTCGCCCAGGCCGGCGTGGTGCAGGACAGCGACGTGCAGCAGGTCGTCAACGCGCTGTGGAGCTCGGGCGCCGAGGCGGTCAGCATCAACGACCAGCGCCTCGGGCCGACCACGGCGGTCCGGCAGGCCGGCGGCGCGATCCTCGTGGACTTCCAGCCGGTGAGCAGCCCCTACGAGATCCGCGCGATCGGCGACCCGGGCACGCTGGCCAACCGGTTCCTGAGCACGCCGGAGGCCTCCTTCGTCGCGGACCTCACCCGTCTCTACGGTGTGGTGTTCGACTTCGCCCGGGCCGACGAGCTCCAGCTGCCCGGTGCCACCGGCCCGGAGCTGCGCAACGCCCAGCCGCTGGACCCCGCCGGCGACCCGCCGGCCGCGGACACCCCTGACTCCACCACCGACGGAGGCTGACCCGTGATCCCGATCCTCGGACTCGCGGTCGGCGTGGTCCTCGGCCTCGTCCTGGACCCCAGCGTCCCGCTGTGGCTGCAGCCCTACCTGCCGATCGCGGTGGTCGCCGCGCTCGACGCGGTTTTCGGCGGCATCCGGGCGCGCTTCGACGGCATCTTCGACGCGAAGGTCTTCGTCGTCTCGTTCGTGTCCAACGTGGTGGTCGCCGCCCTCATCGTCTTCCTGGGTGACCAGCTCGGGGTCGGTGCCCAGCTGTCCACCGCCGTGGTCGTCGTGCTCGGCATCCGGATCTTCGGCAACGCGGCGGCCATCCGCCGGCACCTGTTCCGGGCATGACCGCGGAGGAGCCGGGCCCCGCGGAGCCGGCCGCGCCCCCGGCCAGCGGGCCGCGGGCGTCCTGGCGGGCGTGGCGCCGGCGCCGGCGGGACCCCCTGGCCGCCGTCCTCATCGGCGTCCTGACGCTCGTGCTCGGCTTCGCCATCGCGGTGCAGGTGCGCAGCACCGACACCGACGCCGCGCTCGCCGGCCTGCGTCGGGACGACCTCGTCCGCATCCTGGACGACGTGACGGCCCGGGAGGACCGGCTGCGGCAGCAGATCGCCGAGCAGCGGGCCGCCCTGGAGCAGCTGCGCGCCGAGGGCGGCACGTCCCCGGCGGCGCTGGAGGAGGCCGCGGACCGGGCGCAGGCCCTCGGTGTCCTCACCGGCCGGGTGGCCGCCCAGGGGCCGGGACTGGAGATCACCGTCCGGGACCCGGCCGACCGGATCAGCGCGGCCATCCTGCTCTACGCGGTGCAGGAGCTGCGCGGCGCCGGAGCCGAGACCATGCAGGTCGACGGCGTCCGGATCGGCGTCGACAGCGCCGTCACCGGCGACCCGGGGGCGCTGTCGATCGACGGGCAGCCCGTCGACGCGCCGTACGACGTCCTGGTCATCGGGTCGCCCCGCGACATGGAGACGGCGATGAACATCCCCAACGGCGTGGTGGACAAGGTCGCCCGGCGGTCGGGCAGCGTGGACGTCGTGCAGTCCGACCGGGTCGTCGTGGACGCGTTGCGGGTGCTGGAGGCCCCTCAATACGCTGAGCCCGCGGACGACGACTGAAGGTGGACCTCGGTGCCCCCGGGTCCAGCACCGAGGCCGACGTCCCGGACCCAGCCGCACGACCCCGCACCACCTCGAGCCCCCAGGAGATGCCGCATGGCCACGCCCGACGACCGTCGTTACACCGACCAGCACGAATGGGCGATGGTCCAGGGCGCGGACGGTGCCTCCACGGTGGTCCGGGTGGGCATCACCGACCACGCGCAGGACGCCCTCGGCGACATCGTCTTCATCCAGCTCCCCGAGGTGGGGGAGGAGGTGGCCCCGGGCAGCGCGATCGGTGAGGTCGAGTCCACCAAGTCCGTCTCCGACATCTACTCGCCGGTGACCGGCGTGGTGACCGCGGTGAACAGCGCCCTGGAGACCACCCCGGAGACCGTCAACAGCGACCCGTACGGCGAGGGCTGGCTGGTCGAGGTCGCCGTCCAGGGCGCCGACGGCGACCCGACCGCGGACCTGCTCGACGCCGCCGCCTACCAGGCCCTCGTCGACGCCTCCTGACGACCTCGTCCCCGCCGGCGCCGGCGGCGCCGCCGACCCGGCGACTCGGCACGGCGGGTCTCGATCACTATCATCACGTCGATGGCCGGAGCCGCGCCCTGCGGCGCCCGACCCTCACCCTGTACGTCCGGTTGACCCCTGGGTCAGCCGCTGGTTCCATGACCCCCGGCCCGACCGCGACCCTGCGGCGGCCGACCTCGACGGACCGACCGGTCCGTCGACCGCCGGCCGCCGCGGACGTCCACGCCCGCGGCGGTGCCACCTGCACCGGAGGAGACCCACGTGCTCTGCACTCGCTGTGGCCACCAGAACCCCGAGGGCAGCCGTTTCTGCGCCCAGTGCGGGTCGGCTCTGAGCCCGCAGAGCGTGGGTGAGTCGACCAGCATCATCCCGAAGGTCGGCGGGGAGGACTCCGGCGAGCAGGCCGAGGTCGTCGACGCCACCGCGGACGCCCACGCCGGCGCGGTCGAGTCGCTGCCAGCCGGTTCGGCGCTGCTCGTGGTGAAGCGCGGCCCCAACGCGGGCAGCCGCTTCCTGCTCGACCAGGAGGTCACCACCGCGGGCCGGCACCCCGACAGCGACATCTTCCTCGACGACGTCACCGTCAGCCGCCGGCACGTGGAGTTCCACCGCGAGGGCGGCGGCTTCACCGTGCACGACGTCGGCAGCCTCAACGGCACCTACGTCAACCGCGAGCCGGTCGACGTCGCCTCCCTCGCCGGTGGCGACGAGGTCCAGATCGGCAAGTTCCGCCTGGTGTACCTGACCGGCCCGCGCACCGGCGAGCCCGTCGGGCAGTGAGCCGGTCGGCCACCCGCGGAACGGAACGGACGGGCGCCGGATGATGAGCACGGGCCGATGAGCGCAGCCGCCCAGCGGCGCGAGGCCGACGACGCAGCGCCACGTCTCACCATCGGCGAGGTGCTGGCCGCGCTGCGCGGCGAGTTCCCGGACGTGACCATCAGCAAGATCCGCTACCTCGAGGCGGAGGAGCTGGTGCACCCGCAGCGGACGCCGTCGGGGTACCGGAAGTTCTCCGGCGCCGACGTCGCCCGGCTGCGGTACGTGCTGGCCGCCCAGCGGGACCACTACCTGCCGCTGCGGGTGATCAAGGAGCACCTGGACGCGCTCGACCGCGGCGAGCCGCTGCCCGGGCACGGGGCCGCCGACGGGAGCGACGGCGGGCTCGGGCCCGGCCCGGTGCCGGCCGAGGTGCTCGCCCGCGCCGCGGGCCTGGACGAGGCCCAGCTCGCCGACTGCGTGCAGTACGGGCTGGTCACCCCGGACGCCCAGGGGCGGTTCCGGGCCGGCGACCTGCCGGTGGCCCGGGCCGCCGCCGGGCTGGCGCGGCACGGGATCGAGCCCCGCCACCTGCGGGTGTGGCGCAACGGGGCCGAGCGGGAGGCGGCGCTGCTCGAGCAGCTCGTCGTGCCGGTGCTGCGGGCCCGCTCGGAGGAGGCGCGCAGCCGCGCGTCGGAACAGGTGCAGGAGCTCGCCGGCCTGTCCGCGCAGCTGCACAGCGCCCTGCTCGAGGCCCGGCTCCGCGAGGTCCTGGACAGCTGAGGCGGGGAGCCTGCTGGCGTACCGTTGCGGGAACCGGGCACCCACGGGTGCGCCGTCCGCCGGCCGGTCCGGGCAGGGCCCGGCCGGGGGCCAGACAGCGGAGGGGGAGCCAGACGTGCAGGAGCTCAGAGTCGTCGGCGTCCGGGTGGAGCTGCCCGGCAACCAGCCCATCCTGCTGCTCAAGGAGGCGCAGGGTGAGCGCTACCTGCCGATCTGGATCGGCGCGGTCGAGGCGGCGGCGATCGCCTTCGAGCAGCAGGGGGTGCGGCCCGCGCGGCCGATGACCCACGACCTGCTCAAGGACGTCGTGCACGCCCTCGGGGCCACCCTCCGGGCCGTGCACATCACCGAGATGCGCGACGGGATCTACATCGCCGAGCTGGTCTTCGGGGACGAGCGCACGGTCAGCGCCCGGCCCTCGGACGCGGTGGCCCTCGCCGTCCGCACGGGGTCACCCATCTACGGGGCCGAGGCCCTGCTCGACGAGGTGGGGATCGAGATCCCCGACGAGCAGGAGGACGAGGTCGAGAAGTTCCGCGAGTTCCTGGACAACATCAGCCCGGAGGACTTCGGCGCCGGATCCGGCTCCGGCGGGGGTCCCACCTGAGGAAGGACCCCGTCCTCCTCACCCCTCGCAGGCTCGGGGCGAGCCTCTGGACGGGGCCGAGGCCATACGAAGAGACTCCTCGGCTGCCGAGAACGACGATGCGCACCCCCTTCGAGTGGGGTCGGCGACACGCCGCCCGCTTCGGTTGACCGGTCTACGGGCCCGGCCTACCGTCAGCGAATCACGTCCGTGGGAGCTCGGTGCACGCGATGTGACCGGCCCGGCGGCAGCAGGGCACGGCCCAGCTGCTGGGTGTGTGGACTCGAGGAGGCCCTGACGTGAGCGACGCGGACAACGGTTCCCGGGCGTTCGGCGAGGGCTCGCAGGGTCAGCTGTTCAGCGACGCCGCCGTCGGCGCCCCCACGTACGACGAGGTCGACAGCGACCTGGTCGGCTACCGCGGCCCCACCGCCTGCGCGGCCGCGGGCATCACCTACCGCCAGCTGGACTACTGGGCCCGCACCGGGCTGGTCGCCCCGTCGGTGCGCAGCGCCACCGGTTCGGGCACGCAGCGGCTGTACTCCTTCCGCGACATCCTGGTGCTCAAGGTCGTCAAGCGGCTCCTGGACACCGGCGTCTCGCTGCAGAACATCCGCAGGGCCGTCGACCACCTCCGCCAGCGCGGGGTGCGGGAGCTGGCGAACGTCACCCTCCTGTCCGACGGCGCCACCGTCTACGAGTGCACCTCCGCCGAGGAGGTCGTCGACCTGCTCGCCGGCGGGCAGGGCGTCTTCGGGATCGCCGTCTCCGGTGCGCTGCGCGAGCTGTCCGGCGAGCTGGCCGAGCTGCCGGCCGAGCGGCTGGACGGCAGCGGGCAGCACGTCGACGACGAGCTGACCGCCCGCCGTCGCCGGCGCGCCGCCTCCGCCTGAGAGAGGACCCCCTCGCCCCCCACCGTCCGCAAGCTCACGGCGGGCGGGTGGTGGGGCGCTGGTAGCGTCGTTGCAGTGGTGGACCAGACGCCTGCACCTGCCGGAACCGCGCTGCCGCCGCTGAGCGGCACCCTGCCCTCGCTGCGGGAGCTCTCACCGAGCCGCTCCTTCGCCGCTCGCCACATCGGCCCCCGCGCCGGTGAGACCGAGGCGATGCTCGAGGTCGTCGGCCACGCCTCGCTGGCCTCGCTGGCCGACGCCTGCGTCCCCGAGGGCGTGCGCGACCGCACGCCGCTGGACCTGCCGGCGGCCGCGGACGAGGCGACCGTCCTGGCCGAGCTGCGCGAGCGCGCGGCGGCCAACGAGGTCTTCACCTCGATGATCGGCCTGGGCTACAGCGGCACGATCACGCCCGCGGTCATCCAGCGCAACGTCCTGGAGAACCCGGCCTGGTACACCGCGTACACGCCCTACCAGCCCGAGATCAGCCAGGGCCGGCTCGAGGCGCTGATCAACTTCCAGACGATGGTGGCCGACCTGACCGGGCTGGCCGTGGCCGGCGCCTCGATGCTCGACGAGGCGACCGCGGCCGCCGAGGGGATGACCCTGGTGCGGCGCGCGGGGCGGGCCAAGGCCGGCGCGGTCTTCGTCGTCGACAGCGACACGCTGCCGCAGACGCTGGCGGTGCTGCAGACCCGCGCCGAACCGCTGGGCATCCCGCTGCACGTCACCGACCTGTCCGCCGGGTGGCCCACCGACCTGCCCGAGGCCGGCGCGTTCGGCGTGCTGCTCAGCTACCCGGGCGCCAGCGGCGCCGTCCGCGACCACCGGGCGGTGGCCGCCGCCGCGCACGAGGCCGGCGCGGCGGTCGTGGTCGCCGCCGACCTGCTGGCCCTCACCCTGCTCGAGGCGCCGGGGCAGTGGGGCGCGGACGTCGCCTGCGGCACCACCCAGCGCTTCGGCGTCCCGATGGGCTACGGCGGACCGCACGCCGGGTACCTCGCAGTCCGCGAGGGCCTGGCCCGCCAGCTGCCCGGCCGGCTGGTCGGGGTCTCCGTGGACGCCGACGGCGACGTCGCCTACCGGCTGGCGCTGCAGACCCGCGAGCAGCACATCCGCCGGGAGAAGGCCACCAGCAACATCTGCACCGCCCAGGTGCTGCTCGCGGTCATGGCCGGCACCTACGCCGTCTACCACGGCGCCGACGGGCTCACCGCGATCGCCGCCCGGGTGCACCGCACCGCGCTGGCGCTGGCCGGGTGGCTGCGGGCCGGCGGCCTGCAGCTGGGGCACGAGCACTTCTTCGACACGCTGACCGTCGCCGTGCCCGGCCGGGCGGCCGACGTGGTGGCCGCCGCGGCGGAGCGCCGGATCAACCTGCGGCTGGTCGACGCCGACAGCGTCGCCGTCGCCGTCGACGAGACCACGACCCCGGCGCTGCTGCGGCTGGTCGCCGAGGCGTTCGGCGTCGACGCCGACGAGGACGCGCTGGACGACGCCGGGGACGACGCGCTGCCCGCCGCGCTGCGCCGGCGCACCGCGTTCCTCACCCACCCGGTCTTCTCCGAGCACCGCTCGGAGACCGCGATGCTGCGCTACCTGCGGAAGCTGTCGGACAAGGACCTGGCGCTGGACCGCACGATGATCCCGCTCGGGTCGTGCACGATGAAGCTCAACGCCGCCACCGAGATGGCCGCCATCACCTGGCCGGAGTTCGCCGAGCTGCACCCCTTCGCCCCCGTCGAGCAGGCGCGCGGCTACCGGCAGCTGATCGACGAGCTGTGCGCCGGGCTCGCGGAGGTCACCGGGTACGCGGCGGTGAGCGTGCAGCCCAACGCCGGCTCGCAGGGCGAGTTCGCCGGCCTGCTGGCCATCCGCGGCTACCACCGCAGCCGCGGCGAGACGCAGCGCGACGTGTGCCTGATCCCGTCCTCGGCGCACGGCACCAACGCCGCGAGCGCGGTCATGGCCGGGATGCGGGTGGTCGTCGTCGCGTGCGACGACGCGGGCAACGTCGACCTGGCCGACCTGCGCGCCAAGGTCGAGCAGCACGCCGAGCAGCTGGCCGCGATCATGATCACCTACCCGTCCACGCACGGCGTCTTCGAGACCGAGGTGCAGGAGATCTGCGCGGCCGTGCACGACGCCGGCGGCCAGGTGTACGTCGACGGCGCCAACCTCAACGCCCTGGTCGGGCTGGCCAAGCCGGGCCGGTTCGGCTCCGACGTCAGCCACCTGAACCTGCACAAGACCTTCTGCATCCCGCACGGCGGTGGCGGCCCGGGTGTCGGCCCGATCGGCGTCCGCGAGCACCTGGTGCCCTTCCTGCCCGGGCACCCGCTGGTCGACACCGGCGGCAGGGGCCCGGCCGTCTCCGCGGCGCCGTTCGGGTCGGCCGGCATCCTGCCCATCTCCTGGGCCTACCTGCGGCTGATGGGCCCCGACGGGCTGCTGCAGGCCACCGAGCACGCGATCCTCGCGGCGAACTACGTGGCCGAGCGGCTGCGCCCGCACTACCCGGTGCTCTACACCGGCGCCGACGGGCTGGTCGCACACGAGTGCATCCTCGACATCCGCCCGCTGACCAGGGCCACCGGCGTCACCAACGACGACATCGCCAAGCGGCTCATCGACTTCGGCTTCCACGCGCCCACGATGAGCTTCCCGGTCGCCGGCACGCTGATGGTCGAGCCCACCGAGAGCGAGGACAAGGCCGAGCTCGACCGGTTCGTCGCCGCGATGGTGCACATCCGCGGGGAGATCGAGAAGGTCGCCGCCGGCGAGTTCGACCGCGACGACAACCCCCTGCGGAACGCCCCGCACACCCTGGCCATGGTGGCGGGGGAGTGGGAGCTGCCGTACCCGCGGGAGGTCGCGGTGTACCCGGTGCCGAGCCTGGTCGGCCGGGGCTACCTGGCGCCGGTGCGGCGGATCGACGGGGCGTACGGCGACCGCAACCTGGTCTGCGCGTGCCCCGCGCCGGAGGCGTTCGAGGAGCCGCTGCCCAAGGCCGGCAACACGCCGGACCGCGCCGACAGCGCCCCCGACGACATGGGGACGACGCTGGACGTGGTCGGCGCGCAGAGCTGACCGGCACCCGGTCGCGCGCGGGTCCGTGCGCGACCGGGCAGCCGGCTTACCCGCCGGACGGTCCCACGAAGGCCGCCGAGTCGTAGTAGGTGCGCACCCCGGTGACCTGCTCGCCGTCCACGTCGATCACGGTGACCCCGCGGTAGCTGAGGTCTGCGCCGTCGGGCAGCGTGGCGGTGGAGGTCCACTCCAGGCACGAGCTCCCCTCGCCGTCGACGGTGTGGGTGAACTCGGTGCTGATCGTGTCGAAGACCCCGCGGTACTCCTCCCAGAAGCCGCGAGCACCCTCCGGGCCGGTGGCCTCCCGGTGGTCGCCGAGCTTGGTGAGCACCGCGTCCTCGGCGGTGAGCTCCACCAGCGGCCCGGGGTCGCGCTGCTCGTCCAGGTGGTGCAGCGCCTGCATGAACTGCTCGCTGACAGCGCTCATCGGGTCTCCTCGCATGCCGGGTGGGTCGGTCCCGGGAGGAGCTACCCAGGGGCGAGGCGGGTCAGGCAGGGACGCGGGGCTGCGCCCAGGGACGGGTCAGCACGACCCGGCCGTCGGGCAGCAGCTCACCGTCGTCGTCGAAGACGACCACGCCGTTGCACAGCAGGCTCCAGCCCTGCTCGGGGTGCCGGCTCACCGGCACGGCCAGCACCCGCTCGTCGGAGGAGGCGTCCGGGCAGGCGGTGGGATGGGAGCACATCGGGACCACTCCAGGGGAGTCGAGGGGGGTTGCGGTTGAACGGCCGTCGCTTCGTGCGACCGGACCGAGTCTGCGCCTGGACAGCGGCGTCCCGGAGTGTCCAGAAGTCACGACGTCGTGACCCCCGTCTCGTCAACTCCCGCCCACGCGCCGGGCCGCCTACAGCTTGCGCAACAGCACCCGGCGCACCGAGTGGTCGGCGGACTTCTGCAGCACCAGCCGGGCCCGCGACCGGGTGGGCGCGATGTTCAGCCGCAGGTTGGGCTCGTTGACCGCCGTCCAGATGCCCCGCGCCGTCGCCGTCGCCTCCGCGTCGGTGAGGGCGGCGAACCGGTGGAAGTACGCGCTGCTGTCCTGGAAGGCGGTGCGGCGCAGCGCGAGGAAGCGCTCGACGTACCACTGCGCGATGTCCTGCTCGTTCGCGTCGACGTACACGGAGAAGTCGATGAAGTCCGACAGGAACACCTCCGGCACCCGGCCGTCGGTGCCGCCGCCGGCCTGCAGGACGTTGAGCCCCTCGAGCACCAGGACGTCGGGGGAGTCGACGACCTGCCGGCGCTCGGGCAGCACGTCGTAGGACAGGTGGGAGTACACGGGTGCGCTGACCTCGGGCCGGCCGGACTTCACGTCGGCGAGGAAGCGCAGCAGCGCCCGCCGGTCGTAGCTCTCCGGGAACCCCTTGCGGCCGAGCAGGCCGCGCCGCTCCAGCTCGGCGTTCGGCAGCAGGAAACCGTCCGTGGTGACCAGGTCGACCCGCGGCGTGTCCGGGGCGGCCGCGAGCAGCGCGCGCAGCAGCCGGGCGGTGGTGCTCTTGCCGACGGCGACGCTGCCGGCCACCGCGATGACGAAGGGCACCTTGGCGGTCCGGGCGTGCAGGAACTCCGTCTGCGCGGCCCACAGCCGCCGGCTGGCGGTCACGTGCAGCTGCAGCAGGCGGGCCAGCGGCAGGTAGACCGTGGCCACCTCGTCGAGGTCGATCCGGTCGCCCAGGCTGGCGAGCGAGCGGAGGTCGGCGCTGTCGAGCGGCAGCTCGCTGCCGGCCGCGAGCGCCCGCCAGGACTCCCGGTCGAAGGCGGCGAAGGGGGAGACCTGCGGTCGCGTTCCGGCCGTCACCGGGACATCCTGTCCCCTGGCCGTCCGGCGGTCCCCGACCGGGTGGCGCACGGCGACGGCCGCCACCTCGACCTCACCCCATCGTGGCGTGCACGTGGTCCGATCGTCGCCCGGTGCGTCTAGGGTCTGGCCGTGTCGTCGCCCGGGCTGCTCGACCGGATCGAGCGTTACTCCACCCTCGCGCCGCGCGCCGACGCCCTCGTGCAGGTGCGCACGGTCGGCGCGCTCGACGTGCCGGTCGGCCCGCCCGAGTGGCCCTACCCGGCGCGGCCGCGCCCGGGCCGGGAGGGCGAGGTGACCGTCGCCGACGTGCGCGCCGCGGTGGAGCTGCAGGAGCGCTCCGGGCTGCCGGCGTCGCTGGAGTGGCTCGGCGACCGCTGCCGCGGGCTGGCGGGCGTGGCCCGCGAGGCCGCCCTCGAGGTCGAGGAGCTGCCGTTGCTGGTGGCCGTCGACCCGGTGGAGGTGCTGCTGCCGCCAGAGGTGCGGCTGTACATCGTCGGCGCCGACGACCCCCGGCTCGGGCTGTACCAGCGGCTGGCCGAGCTGGCCTTCGCCGCGCCGCACGCCGTCGTGGCGCCCGCCGGAGCCGGGGGAGGGGCGCTGGAGGTGGCGCTCGGCGACCCGGGCCCCGCGGAGGTGCCGCCCACGGAAGTGCTCCGGGAGCGGGTGGCCGGCGGCCAGACGGTCATGATGGTCGCCGTCGACGACGGCGACCCGGTCGCCATCGGGTCGCACCAGCCGCTCCTGGTCGACGGCCGGGAGGTCAGCGAGGTCGTCGGGGTGGCCACGCTGCCCCGGTACCGCGGCCGCGGCCTGGGCGCGGCGCTGACCTCGGCGCTGGCCGAGCACGCCCGGCAGACCGCCGACCTCGTGTTCCTCTCCGCCGGGGACGACGACGTGGCCCGGGTCTACGAGCGGGCCGGCTTCGCCCGGGTGGGCACCAGCTGCGTGGCCGAGCTCCCGGTCCACTGAGCCGGGGCCCGGCCCGGCCCGGGGGACCGGCCGGTCACGCCTCCTCGTGGACCGGGACGAGGACGGCGCGCGCCACGGTGTGGCTGAACAGGGCGAAGCCGAGGGAGGCACAGCTGCCGTCGGCCGGGACGCCGAGGTCCTCGGTGTCCACCGCGTGCACGGCCACGTGGTAGCGGTGCGGGCCGTGCCCGGGAGGCGGGGCGGCTCCGACGTACCCGGCGAACCCGGCGTCGTTGCGCAGCTGGACGGCGCCGTCCGGCAGGCCGCTGCCCGACCGGTTCCCCGCGTCCCGGGGCAGCTCGGTCACCGCCGCCGGGATGCCGGCGACGGCCCAGTGCCAGAACCCGCTGGCGGTCGGCGCGTCGGGGTCGAACACGGTGACGGCGAAGCCCTTGGTCCCCGGCGGGAACCCCGACCACGACAGCTGCGGGGAGACGTCCTCGCCGCCGGCACCCATCACCCCGCTCACCTGCGCCGTGCCCAGGAGCTGCCCGTCGGCGACGTCGGTGCTGGTGACCTCGAAGGCCGGCACCTGCGGCAGGAAGTCGTACGGGTCGGGCGGGGTCGGGCGGTCGGGCATGCCGCTGCCTCCTGCGATCGGGGTCCCCCCGGTCCGGCCGGGACGACGGCGGATGTTGCCGGCACCGACCCTAGGCACTGCCGTCGCGCTCTGCCCGACGGCCCCCCTACCACCGTTATCCCCAACAACGCCGCCACGTACGTGGCACGGCCGCGGGGGAGCGGGGTCAGCGGCGCACAACCAACTCCCCCCTCCGGTCACCGACCGGAGCGGTCGCGGTAGCGGGCGGCCCGCTTGGCCGCGGCGGCGTGCTTGCGCTCGCTCTCGCGCTGCTGCCGCTGCACGGAGGTGTGGTCACGATGCGCGGTGGCGGTGCCCGAGGGGTAGCCGGCCTTCACGACCCGGTGCTCGGTGGTCTCGGGCATGTAGGCCAGCGAGTAGAGCAGGCCGAGGAACAGCCCGCCGCCGGCCACCGCGGCGCGCAGGCCCCAGCCGGCAGGCAGCAGGACCAGGATCAGGATGATCGGGACCGACATCTGCACCAGGCTGCGGGCGACGTGGCGCAGTCCCCAGGTGCTGGTGGTGGTGTCGTAGAGCACCCAGCTGCGGTGGCGGGCGGGCAGCCGGCCACCGAACGCGTACCAGAGCCACCGGTGGGGGGCCGGGCGGACGATGGGCTCATCCGGCGTGCCGGGCTCGGCGGTGGGATCGGTCATGGCGGCTGTGTGCTCCTGCTCGAGGACGGTCACGCCTCTATCGTGCGGCGAGATCACTGGGGCACCAAGGGTTGGGGTACCAAGTGTCTCCAAGGTAACACCCAGGTCGTCGGCGAAGGGAGGTCACGCGACCGTCGCACCCGGCACGGCGTCGTCGGCCCCCGAGTGCAGCGCGCGCTGCGACGCGGCGATGACGCGGGTCAGCGCTTCGTGCAGGCTGGTCAGCTCCTCCATGGGCAGGCCGAGGCGCTCGACGATGCCGGTGGGGATCTTCTCCGCCTGCTCGCGCAGGGCCACCCCCTTGTCCGTCAGGGCCAGCGCCAGGTTCCGCTGGTCCTCCGGGTCCCGCTCCCGGCGCAGCAGGCCGGCCGCCTCCAGCCGCTTGAGCAGCGGCGAGAGCGTGCCGGGGTCCAGCTGCAGCAGGCCGGAGAGGTCCTTGACCGACAGGCTCCCGTGCTGCCACAGCGCCAGCATCACCAGGTACTGCGGATGGGTCAGCCCGAGCGGCTCCAGGACCGGGCGGTAGACGGCGACCACGTTCCGGGCGGCCACCGACAGGGCGTAGCACACCTGGCGGTCCAGGGCGAGCAGGTCCTCGGAGCCGAGCTGCGACGGGGGGCGCTGGCGGTTCGTCACCTCGCCAGGCTAACCCGTGGCGCACCAAGCGCTTGTGGTCGATCGTCGGCCCACCCTCGTCTCCCGGAGGACCTCCGGATCCCCACCCCACTACCGTTATCCCCAACAAACTGGCGAACACGTCACCTGTTGCTCGACGACAGGTCAACCGGGCGCCCTCCGGGCGCTGGCGCCAACGCCCGCGGCCCCGCCTCGTCGCAGGTCCGGCCGACGTCCCGGGGGCCGCTCGACAGGTCACGGGCATGATCTCGCCGTAGCGTGGCGGCGTGCTGGGACTCCCCGACGACATCCAGGCCTGCCTCTTCGACCTCGACGGTGTGCTCACCCAGACCGCGAAGGTCCACCAGGCCGCCTGGAAGCGCACCTTCGACGAGTTCCTGCGGGGCCGGGACCCGGCCGCACCGGAGTTCACCGCCGCGGACTACAACCTCCACGTCGACGGGAAGCCCCGCGAGGACGGCGTCCGCGACTTCCTCGCCAGCCGGGGGATCGTCCTGCCCGAGGGCGGCAGCGCCGACCCGGCCGACGCGGCGACTGTCTCCGGGGTCGCCACCCGGAAGAACGAGCTGCTGCTGCGTGAGCTCGAGGAGCACGGCGTCGTGGTCTACGAGGGGTCGATGCGGTACCTGCGCGCGGTGAAGGAGGCCGGGCTGGCCACCGCCGTGGTGACCGCCTCGGCGAACGGTGAGCAGGTCATCGCCGCCGGCGGGTTCGCGGACCTCATCGACGCCCGGGTGGACGGGGTGGTGGCCAAGCGGGAGGGGCTGCGCGGCAAGCCCGCGCCCGACGGGTTCCTGGCCGGCGCCCGGCTGCTCGGCGTCCCACCGGCGCGGGCCGTCGTCTTCGAGGACGCGCTGGCCGGGGTGGCCGCCGGCCGGGCCGGCGACTTCGGGTTCGTGGTCGGCGTGGACCGGGCCGGCCAGGCCGAGGCCCTGCGGGAGCGCGGGGCGGACGTCGTCGTCGCCGACCTGGCCGAGCTGATGGGGGAGCGGGCGTGACGGAGGGGCGCGCGCACTTCCTCATCGAGCCCTGGTCGCTGACCGAGGTGGGCGTGGACCTGGCCTCCCTGGCCGTGAACGAGTCGGTGTTCGCCCTGGCCAACGGGCACATCGGGATGCGCGGGACGTTCGACGAGGGGGAGCCGGTCGTCATCCCGGGCACCTACCTCAACGGCTACTACGAGGAACGGCCGCTGCCCTACGCGGAGGCCGGCTACGGCTACCCCGAGCAGGGCCAGACGATCGTCAACGTCACCGACGGCAAGCTGATCCGGCTGCTGGTCGGTGACTCGCCTCTGGACCTGCAGTACGGCGACGTCGTCGACCACCGCCGCACCCTCGATCTGCGGGCCGGGGTGCTGCGCCGCTGCACGGAGTGGCGCTCGCCCGCCGGCCGCCAGGTCAAGGTCACCAGCACGCGGCTGGTGTCGCTCACCCGGCGGTCGATCGCCGCGATCGAGTACGAGGTCGAGTGCACCGACGACCAGGGCGACCTCTACGTCGCGCTGCAGTCGGACCTGCTGGCCAACGAGGACGTCTCCACGACGCAGTCCGGCGACCCGCGGGCCGGCGCGGCGATGGACCGCCCGCTGCGGGCCGAGCTGCACGTGGGCCGCGGCCGGCACGCCGTCCTGGTGCACCAGACCCGGCGCAGCCGGCTGCGGCTGGCCGCCGGCATGCACCACGACGTCGACATCCCCGACTCCGCCACCGAGGACCTGGAGATCTCGCCGGACCTGGCCCGGTACACCCTGGCCGCCCGGCTGCCGGCCGGCTCGCGGCTGCGGCTGGTCAAGTACCTGGCCTACGGCTGGTCCAGCCGGCGCTCGTCCCCCGCGCTGCGGGACCAGGTCGACGGGGCGCTCGCGACGGCCCAGCTGGCCGGCTGGGACCGGCTGCTGCGTGAGCAGCGCGAGCTGCTGGACCGGCACTGGGACGAGGCCGACGTCGAGATCGACGGCGACGACGAGCTCCAGCAGGCGGTGCGGGTCGGCATGTTCCACGTCCTGCAGGCCGGCCTGCGCGCCGAGCGGCAGCCCATCGCGGCCAAGGGGCTCACCGGCGACGGGTACGACGGGCACACCTTCTGGGACACCGAGACCTACGTGCTGCCCGTGCTCACCTACACCGCGCCGTCCGCCGTCCGCGACGCCCTCCTGTGGCGTCACTCCACCCTCGACATGGCCCGGGAGCGGGCCCGCCTGCTGGGGCAGGACGGCGCGGCGTTCGCGTGGCGCACCATCCACGGCGAGGAGACCTCCGGCTACTGGCCGGCCGGGACGGCGGCCTTCCACGTCAACGCGGACATCGCCGACGCCGTCGCCCGCTACTGGTGGGCCACCCTCGACGAGGAGTTCGACCGCGACTACGGCACCGAGCTGCTCGTGGAGACCGCCCGGCTGTGGGCGTCGCTGGGGCACGTCGACGACGCGCACGGGTTCCGGATCGACGGGGTGACCGGCCCCGACGAGTACACCGCCGTGGTGGACAACAACGTCTACACGAACCTCATGGCGCAGCGGAACCTGCGCGAGGCGGTCGCGGCGGTGAAGCGCAACCCGGAGACCGCCGTCCGGCTGCAGGTGGACGACGACGAGGTGGAGTTCTGGGCCCGGGGCGCCGAGCACATGCGGGTGCCCTTCAACGAGGCGCTGGGCGTGCACGAGCAGTCGGAGAACTTCACCCACCACGAGGAGTGGGACTTCGAGGGCACCGACCCCGCCCAGTACCCGCTGCTGCTGCACTTCCCCTACTTCGACATCTACCGCAAGCAGGTGATCAAGCAGGCCGACCTGGTGATGGCGCTGCACCTGCGCGGGGACGCTTTCACCCTCGAGCAGAAGATCGCCGACTTCGCCTACTACGAGGCCCGCACGGTGCGGGACTCCTCGCTGTCGGCGGCCCAGCAGGCGGTGGTGGCCGCCGAGACCGGGCACCTGCAGCTGGCCCACGACTACTGGGGGGAGGCGGCGCTCACCGACCTGCAGAACCTGCACGGCAACAGCGGGCACGGGTTGCACATCGCCTCGCTGGCCGGCGGCTGGACGGTCGCCGTCGCCGGGTTCGGCGGGATGCGGGACCACGACGGGCGGCTGACCTTCGCCCCGCGCCTGCCGCCCCGCATCCAGCGGCTCGCCTTCCGGGTCGTCGTCCAGGGCCGGTGCCTGGCGGTGACGGTGACCGCGGAGACGGCCACCTACCGGCTGGTGTACGGCGAGGAACCGGTGGAGACCGCCCACCACGGGGAGACGCTCACGGTGTCCGCGGACCCCGTCGAGCGGCGGATCCCGCCGCCGCCGGAGGTGGAGCCGGTGCACCAGCCGCCGCACTCCGCGCCCCGGCGCCGCAGCCGCCCCTGAAGGAACCCTCGGCCGGCCCCTGCGCAGGGCCGTCAGCGGAGGAGCCACCCGGTGCCCAGGGCGAGGGCCCCGACGTCGACCAGCAGGAAGACGCCCACCCAGATCAGGCCGGGCAGCCGGGTGAGCCGGGCGAGCTGGTCGGCGTCGGAGTCCCGCGCCGAGCCGCGGCGGCGCTTGGCCTGCAGCTCCAGCACGGTCTTGGGCGCGGCCAGCAGCAGGAACCAGGTCGCGCCGTGGGCGAAGGCGGCCTGCCCCTCGGCTGGGAGCCACCAGGTCGCGGCGAACACCAGCGTGCCGGTGGCCAGCACCGACCACAGCCCGTACCAGTTGCGGATCTGCACCAGCAGCAGGGCGAGCAGACCGAGCAGCGCCCACAGCAGCCCGACGGCGTACCCGGCGGCGAGCAGCGCGGCGGCGCCCAGCCCGAACACGCCCGGGCCGGTGTAGCCCGCCGCAGCGGTGAGCACCATGCCGGCCCCGGTGGGGCGGCCGGCGGAGACGGTCAGCCCGGAGGTGTCCGAGTGCAGCCGGATGCCGGCCAGGCGGCGCCCGGTGACCAGCGCCGCCAGGCCGTGCGCGCCCTCGTGCGCGATGGTCACCGCGTGCCGGGCGTGCCGCCACAGCGCGGGGGAGGCGACCAGCAGGACGGCGGCCAGCGCGCTCAGCGCCAGCAGCCAGCCGGGGAGCGGGGGAGAGGTGGCGGAGACCCGCTCCCAGAACCGCTCGGCCGCCGTCACGCCGACCATCATCACGAGCGCGGCCGTGCGCGGGCCGCAGGGCGCGCCCGGGCCCGCGTCACACCGCGGCTACACCAGCTCGGCGTCGTGGGTGAGCAGCGCGATCTGCACCCGGTTGGTCAGCTCGAGCTTGGTGAGCAGGCGGGAGACGTGCGCCTTCACCGTGGCCACGCTGAGGTGCAGCTCCGCGCCGATCTGGGCGTTGCTCAGCCCGCGGCCGACGGCCAGGGCCACCGCCCGCTCCCGCTCGCTGAGCGTCCCCAGGCGCGCCTCCGCCCGGGCCCGCCGGTCGTCGGCGCCACCTGCCGGGACGTCGACCGCCGCCACGTGCGCGATCAGCTGCCGGGTGACGCTGGGGGAGAGCATCGGCTCGCCGTCGGCGTGCTGCTCGACGCCGGCGCCCAGCACAGCGGCCGCACCGGCCGCGAGGTGCTGAGCCTGACCGCGCTGGTGCTGGGCGTGCCGGAGGAGCGGGTGGACGAGCTGCTCGGCACGGTCGGTCTCGCCGGCCGCCCGGCCGGCACGCGGGTCGGGCAGTACTCCCTGGGCATGCGGCAGCGGCTGGGTCTGGCCGCCGCGCTGCTCGGCGACCCGCAGGTGCTGGTGCTCGACGAGCCGGCGAACGGCCTGGACCCCGACGGCATCTTCTGGATGCGCGGCCTGCTGCGGGGCTTCGCCGACCGCGGTGGCACGGTGCTGCTGTCCTCGCACCTGCTGCGCGAGGTCGAGGCGGTCGCCGACCAGCTCGTCGTCATCGCCGGCGGCCGGATCGTGGCGCAGGGCGGCCAGCGGGAGCTGCTGGCCGGCCGGGGGACGCTGGTTCGCGGCCCGGACCGGTCGGCGCTGCAACGGGCGCTGGCCACCGCCGGGATCGCGGTACGCCCGGGGACCGGGGACGGGCTGGTCGCCGACGCACCCGTGGACGCCGTCGGCCGGGCCGTGGCGGCGGCCGGCGCCGTCGTGACCGAGCTGCGGCCCGGTGGGGGAGAGGGGCTCGAAGAGCTCTTCCGCTCGCTCACCTCGACCGGCACGGCCGAGGTGGCGGCATGAACGCGCTGACCGTGACGACGGAACAGCGACCCCCGACGGTCGCCGAGCCGGCCGCGCCCGGCCTCGCCACGCTGGTCCGCGTCGAGCTGCGCAAGAGCTGGGACACCCGGGCCGGCCGCTGGCTCCTGGTCACCATCGGGCTGGTGCTGCTCGCGGTCGTCGCGCTGCTGCTGGTCGCCGGCGACGAGGGCGACCGCCGGTTCGCCGTCTACCTCGCCGCGACGCAGCTGCCCATCGGCGTGCTGCTGCCGGTGCTCGGCGTCCTGCTGGTCACCAGCGAGTGGTCGCAGCGCACGGCGCTGACCACCTTCGCGCTGGTGCCCCGGCGGTCCCGCGTGCTCATGGCCAAGCTGCTCGCCTCCACCGTGCTCGCCGTCCTCGGGATGATCGCCGCGGCGGCGGTCTCCGCGATCGGGACGGCGCTCACCCCCGCGCTCGGCGACGCGGCGGCCGACTGGTCGCTGACCGCCGCCCAGGTCGGTCAGGTGCTGCTCGTCGAGGTGGTGTTCCTGCTGGGCGGGGTGGCCTTCGGCATGCTGTTCCTGAGCTCGCCGCTGGCGATCGTGCTCTACCTCGCCCTGCCGACCGCGTTCAACCTGCTGGTGAGCACCGTCGGTGCCCTGCACTGGGTGCGGGACTGGCTGGACCTGTCCACCACCACCATGCCGATGTTCTTCGGCGAGCTCGACGGCCGGGGCTGGCTCCAGCTCGCGACGTCGACCGCGCTGTGGGTCGTGCTGCCGATCGTCATCGGGTGGCTGCGGATCGAGCGCGCCGAGATCAGCTGAACCTGCTGTCGCTGCAGCCGCTCCGGCCCGGACGGGTCAGAGCGGCTGCACCAGGTTCAGCGGGTTGCCGTCGGGGTCCTGCACGTGCGCCACCCGCTGGCCCCACGGCATGTCGTTGGCCGGGTTCGCGGTGCCGCCGCACCCGGTGACCCGGGGGAGCAGCGCGTCGACGTCGTCCACCGTCACGCTGAGCAGCACCCGGGGCGGCTGCTCGGGCGCCTCCGGCTCGGCGACCAGGCCGAGGTCGCTGTCACCGATCTGCAGGCCGACGTAGAACACCGGACCCTCGGCCGGCACCCGCTCGGTCTCGGTGGCACCCAGCACGCCGCGGTAGAAGTCGAGCAGCCGCGGCAGGTCGCGGGTGAGGACGATCGGCTGGACGGTGCTGGGCACGGGGCCTCCAGAGGTGGTGGGGGATCGAGGACAGGACCGGCTGCGCCCGGCGGACTCATCGGTCGGAGCGGACGGCGAAATCGTCGGTGATCGGGCCTACCGTGACCCACCTGACACGGACGCAGTCCGACGAGCCAGAGGAGATCCCCGTGACGACGCTGCCCGACCGGCCGCACACCGCCCTGATGGTCATCGACGTGCAGAAGGGCGTCGTCGGTGCGGCACACCGCCGCGACGAGGTGGTGGCCAACATCGGCACGCTGGTCGACCGGGCGCGTGACGCAGGGGTGCCCGTCGTCTGGGTCCAGCACTCGAGCGAGCAACTGGCGCAGGGCAGTGACGGGTGGCAGTACGTCCCGGAGCTGACCCGCCAGGAGACCGAGCCACTGGTGCACAAGACGTACGGCGACTCGTTCGAGGCCACCGACCTGGAGGACGTGCTCGCGGGGGCCGGCGTCGGTCGGCTGCTGGTGACCGGAGCGTCGACGGACGCCTGCGTCCGCTCCACCATCCACGGCGCGTTCGCGCGCGGCTACGACGTGACCCTGGTCGGGGACGCGCACACGACGGAGGACCTTACGGCCTGGGGCGCCCCGCCGCCGGACCAGGTCATCGCCCACACGAACCTGTACTGGCAGTTCCAGGCGGCGCCGGGCCGGACCGCGGGGGTCGTCGAGACCAAGGAGGTGTCCTTCGCCGACTGAGCCGGGCGACGAGGGGTCAGTTCCGTTCCCAGTACACCTGGACCCGCCAGCCGTCCGGGTCCAGGCACGTGAACGAGACCAGCGCGGGCTCCTCGTCGTACTCGACGACCGGGACCCCGTCGGACTCCAGCCGGTCCCGCAGCCGGCGAACGGCGTCGGCGTCGGCCATGCGGAAGCCGACGTGCAGGAAGGCGGGCACGGGGGCGGGCTCGGCCACGGGGTGCAGCGCGAGGTCGAACCCGTCCTGGTCCCGCACGATGGTGGTCCCGTCCGGATACGACCGGGCCGCGGCCGGGTCGAACCCGAAGTACGTCGCATAGAAGTGGAGGCTCCGGTCGCGGTCCCGCACCGGCAGCCCGAGGTGGAGCAGGTGCATGGCCTCCACCATCCACCTCGGACCGCGCCGACGGAACCGGCCCGGCGTCAGCCGCTGGTGAGGACGACGAGCTGCTGGGTCGCCCGGGTCATCGCGACGTAGCGGTCGACGGCTCCCTCGATGCCTGCGCCGAACCTCTCCGGGTCGATCAGGACGACCAGGTCGAACTCGAGCCCCTTCGCCAGCTCCGGGGTCAGCGACCGGACCCGGGAGGTACCCCGGAAGCTGGGGTCGCCGATGACGCAGGCGATCCCCTCGGCGTGGGTGGCGAGCCAGGTCTCCAGCACGGTGCACAGCTCCGCGACCGACCCGTGCACGACGGGCAGACCGCTGGTGCGGATGGAGGTCGGCACGTTGGCGTCCGGCAGCGCGGCCCGGATGACCGGCTCGGCCTCGGCCATGACCTCCTCCGGCGTCCGGTAGTTGATGGTCAGGGAGGCCAGGGTGATCCGGTCGAGCCCGACCCGCTGGAGCCGTTCCTGCCACGACTCGGTGAACCCGTGCCTGGCCTGGGCCCGGTCCCCGACGACGGTGAAGCTCCGGGACGGGCAGCGGAGCAGCAGCATCTGCCACTCCGCGTCGGTCAGCTCCTGCGCCTCGTCCACGACGACGTGCGCGAACGGGCCGGCCAGCAGGTCGGGGTCGGCCGTGGGCAGCGCGCTCTCGTCGACCAGGGCGTCGCGCAGGTCCTGATGCCGCAGGGACGTCATCAGCAACAGCTCGGAGTCGTCCGCCGCGATCAGGTCGTCGATGACGGTGGCCATCCGCTCGCGTTGGGCGGCGACCTCGGCCTCCTGCCGACGCCGGCGCCGGGACGCCTCCGGATCGCCGAGCCGCTGCCGGGCGGCGTCCAGCAACGGCAGGTCGGACACCGTCCAGGCCCGGGGGTCCGGCCGCTGCAGCCGCTGGACGTCGTCGCGGCTGAGCCACGGCGCGCACCTGCGCAGATAGGCCGGCACCGACCAGAGGTCCCCGACCAGGTCGGGAGCGTCGAGCAGCGGCCACGCCCGGTGGAACGCCGTCCGCAGCTCCCGGTTGCGCAGCAGTGCCGTGCGGAGCTCGTCGGCCGGGACGTCGGCGTCCTCGTGCGCGTCCACCAGGATCGTGAGCAGCTCCTCCCACACCTGGTCGTGCGCCTCGTTGTGCGAGGTGCCCGGTTCGGCTGCCTCGAACGCCGCCGCCCAGTCCTCGGCGCTCACCCGGATGTCGGACCACGGCGTCTCGACCGTCATGCCGGTGCTGGGCGGTTCCTCGTAGAACCGGACGGCCGTCTCGATCGCCTGCACCAGGTCGGCGGACGCCTTCAGCCACGCCACGTCCGGGTCCGTCTCGACCGCTGCCGTGGCCCCCTCGGGGACAAGGTGCCGCAGGGTGCAGGTCTGCACGCCCTCCTCACCCAGGCTGGGCAGCACGTCGGCGACGTAGGACAGGTAGGGCTGGTGCGGACCGATGAACAGGACGCCGCCCCGGTGGTGCCCGAGCCGCGGGTCGGAGTACAGCAGGTAGGCCGAGCGGTGCAGGGCGACGACGGTCTTCCCCGTGCCCGGACCGCCGTCGACCACCAGCGTGCCGGAGGAGCCCGCGCGGATGATGGCGTCCTGGTCGGCCTGGATGGTGCCGAGCACGTCGCGCATCCGGGCCGACCGGTTGCTGCCCAGGCTGGCGATGAAGGCGGACTGGTCGTCGAGCGCGGCGTTGCGCACCAGCCCGTCGGCGGTGAACACCTCGTCCCAGTAGTCGGTGATCCGGCCCCGGGTCCAGCGGTACCGGCGGCGGCTCACCAGACCCATCGGGTGGGCGTGGGTCGCGCCGAAGAACGGCTCGGCCGCGGGGGACCGCCAGTCGACCAGCAGCCGCCGACCCGTGCGGTCGGTGAGGCCGAGTCGTCCGACGTAGACGGGCTCGGGGTCCTCGGCGCCGACGATGCGCCCGAGGCACAGGTCCAGCCCGAAGCGGCGCAGGGTGCGCAGGCGGGCGGTCAGCCGGTGGACCTCCAGGTCCCGGTCCAGTGCCGCCTGACCGTGGCCGCCGGGCGCCCTCCGCTCGGCGTCGAGGCGGTCGGACAGGTCGGCGATCGACTGCGCGAGGCACTCCGCGACGGCCGCGAAGTGCTGGTCGTCGCCGGCGATCAGTGCCGGGTCGGCCTTGGGGGAGAGGTGCTCGGGCAGGTCGAACGCGGTGGACGACAGGGGTTTCACGGCATCAGCTCCGAGTCGAGGTCGCTCGCGACCGTGGGGCGCCGGGGAGGCGCCGGGGCCGGCGGGAGGGACCCGGTGGCCAGCGCGGCACCCGCTCCAGCTGACCTCGACCGGGGGTCCTGGCGTCGGCCGGGCGATTCTGCGGCACCGACCGGGTCTTGCCGCAAGCCCCGGGGTCGGCTATACGTTGAAGTGGCAGGGAGGGCAGGGCCTCCGCCCAGCGCCGCCGGCACCCGGACACATCCGTCACAGTGACGGAACGACCCTCGGGCAGAGTGATCCGCAGGGGAGTGGCTCGACCCGCCGGCCGTCAGGCGCGGGACGGCTGAGGGCAGCTCACAGCGACCCCGCCGACATCGCGGCCACGAGCAGGCCGACGAGCAGCGCCGCGCCGGCGAGCACGAACTCCAGCGGGGCCACCGTCTCCTCGGCGGAGAGGGCCACCTCGAATCTTGCGGGGCGGACGGGGTCGTACCACACCGCCACCTCGGTGCCGATCCGCCGGGTCACCGTGGGGCCGAACTCGCGGTCCGACCAGGTGGTCACCTCGGTGTCGGAGGTGCGGTAGCTGACGCGGATCTTGTGCACCTCGGTGCCGTCGTCCCGGAGCCGGACGTACGTCGAGTCGATCAGGCGACCCGACACCCTGGTCCACCGTCGTCGCGCCACGGTGAAGCGGAGCTGCCGGTGCAGCAGGATCAGTCCGAGCAGCGCGAACCCTCCGCCGACGAACAGCCCCATCAGCCCTGTCACTGTCGCCCCTGGTGGTCCGCATGAGTGGGAATCCGGACCGGCAGGCTAGCAGTCAAGATCATCGTTTACCCGGGTCATCGCTCGGAAGGTGAGGGTGCCCACGGCCCGTTCTCCGCACTACTTGACATAATGTCGATTATCGGCGGACCGCGGGGATGCCGAGAGGGGTCGCCACCGGGTCGGTCCGCCCACTCCGGCGTCCACCGGGTTCCGCGTCGTCGCGCTGCGGCCGGCGCACGCGGACTGCGTGGAAGTCAAGGGCCGCGTGAGCCCCATCCGGCCGAAGTCCCCGGACTTCATCCCGACCAAGTCCCCGGCCGGTCGACCTGCTCCAGGAGTCGATCTTCAACGCCGGTGCTCCGGTCCCCGGGCGAGCCGGGTCGACCTCCCCCGGTCCAGCCGTCCCACCCTGATTGCGTCACTCTGACGAAACCAGGGGTGGGATGGGTTGGTCGTCAGCCGCCGACGTAGGCCGCCAGGTGCTGGCCGGTGAGGGTGGACCGGTCGGCGACGAGGTCGGCGGGCGTGCCCTCGAAGACGATCCGGCCGCCGTCGTGGCCGGCGCCGGGACCGAGGTCGATGAGCCAGTCGGCGTGCGCCATGACCGCCTGGTGGTGCTCGATGACGAGGACCGACCGGCCGGAGTCGACGAGCCGGTCGAGCAGCCCGAGCAGCTGCTCGACGTCGGCGAGGTGCAGGCCGGTGGTCGGCTCGTCGAGGACGTAGACGTCGCCCTTCTCGGCCATCTGCGCGGCCAGCTTGAGCCGCTGCCGCTCGCCGCCGGACAGCGTGGTGAGCGGCTGGCCGAGGGTGAGGTACCCGAGCCCGACGTCGGCCAGCCGGGACAGGATCGCGTGGGCCGCCGGCAGCCGCGCCTCGCCGTCGCCGAAGAACTCCTCGGCCTCGGCCACCGACATCGCGAGGACCTCGGAGATGTTCCGGCCGCCCAGCGTGTACTCGAGCACCGCGGCCTGGAACCGCTTCCCCTCGCACTCCTCGCAGGGGGACTCGACGGTGGCCATGACCCCCAGGTCGGTGTAGATGACGCCCGCGCCGTTGCAGGTGGGGCAGGCGCCCTCGGAGTTCGAGCTGAACAGCGCCGGCTTCACCCCGTTGGCCTTGGCGAACGCCTTGCGGATCGGCTCGAGCAGGCCGGTGTAGGTGGCCGGGTTGCTCCGTCGCGAGCCCCGGATCGCGCCCTGGTCGACCACCACCACGCCGTCCCGCCCGGCCACCGAGCCGTGGATCAGCGAGCTCTTCCCGGAGCCGGCCACGCCGGTGACCACGCACAGCACCCCGAGCGGGACGTCGACGTCCACGTCCTGCAGGTTGTGGGTGCCGGCGCCGCGCACCTCCAGCGCCCCCGACGGCGTCCGCACCGACGGCTTGAGGGCGGCGCGGTCGTCCAGGTGCCGCCCGGTCAGCGTGCCGCTGGCCCGCAGCCCCGCCACGGTGCCCTCGAAGACCACCTCGCCCCCGCCGGTGCCGGCGCCCGGACCGAGGTCGACGACGTGGTCGGCGATCGCGATCGCCTCCGGCTTGTGCTCCACGACCAGCACGGTGTTGCCCTTGTCGCGCAGCTGCAGCAGCAGGCCGTTCATCCGCTGGATGTCGTGCGGGTGCAGCCCGATGGTCGGCTCGTCGAAGACGTAGGTGACGTCGGTGAGCGACGACCCGAGGTGCCGGATCATCTTGGTGCGCTGCGCCTCGCCGCCCGACAGCGTGCCGGACGGGCGGTCCAGGCTGAGGTAGCCGAGGCCGATCTCCGCGAAGGAGTCCAGCAGGTGCTGCAGCCCGGTGAGCAGCGGGGCCACCGAGGGCTCGTCGAGGTCCCGCACCCAGCGGGCCAGGTCGCTGATCTGCATCGCGCAGACGTTGGCGATGTTCTTGCCCCGGATCCTCGACCCCAGGGCCTCCTGGGTGAGCCGGGTGCCGCCGCACTCGGTGCAGGTAGTGAACGTCACCGCGCGCTCCACGAAGCGCCGGACGTGCGGCTGCAGCGCGTCGACGTCCTTGGACAGCATCGACTTCTGCACCTTCGGGATCACGCCCTCGTAGGTGAGGTTGACGCCCTCGACCTTGATCTTGGTCGGCTCCTTGTAGAGGAGGTCGTGCATCTCCTTCTTCGTGTACCTGCCGATCGGCTTGTCCAGGTCGAGGCCGATGCCCTGGAACAGGCGGCCGTACCACCCGTCCATGCTGTAGCCGGGCACCTTCAGCCCGCCGTCGCTCAGCGACCGGGACTCGTCGTAGAGGGCCGTGAGGTCGAAGTCGTTGAGCGAGCCCATGCCCTCGCAGCGCGGGCACATGCCGCCGAGCTGGGTGAAGGTGGCCTTCTCGGTCTTCGTCTTGGCTCCGCGCTCGACGGTGATCGCGCCGCTGGCCCGCACCGAGGGCAGGTTGAACGAGTAGGCGTTGGGCGAGCCGAGGTGCGGCTGCCCGAGCCGGCTGAACAGGATGCGCAGCATCGCGTTGGCGTCGGTGGCGGTGCCGACGGTGGAGCGGGGGTTGGCGCCCATCCGCTCCTGGTCGACGATGATCGCCGTCGTCAGGCCGTCCAGCAGGTCGACCTCCGGCCGGGCCAGCGACGGCATGAAGCCCTGCAGGAAAGCGCTGTAGGTCTCGTTGATCAGCCGCTGCGACTCCGCGGCGATCGTGTCGAACACCAGCGAGCTCTTGCCCGAGCCGGAGACCCCGGTGAACACCGTCAGGCGCCGCTTGGGGATCTCGACGCTGACGTCCTTGAGGTTGTTCACGCGCGCGCCGTGCACACGGATCAGGTCGTGGCTGTCGGCAGCGTGCTGTGCAGCCGACCGGCTGTCCGTCCGCGTGACCATGCTCATCGTGTCTCCATCCGTCGGGTCGCACCGCCGACGGTGATCTTCTCAGGCCGGTCCACGTCCGGTAGGCCGCGTGAGCCCGCCCCGCGACGGCGGCGCGGCGGTGCGCCGGGGCTTCGAGGGGCGGACCGGCCGCGACGTCCTTAGGGTCGGGGCATGCAGATCCGACGTCCGCTGGCCGCCCTGCTCGCAGCGCTCGCCCTGTTCGGCGGCCCGGCGGTGCTGACCGCCTGTGGCTCCCCCAGTGGCGGCGAGAACAGCGACACCCGCAACGACGGCACGACCGACGACGACACCACCAACACCGAGGGTTCGAGCCCGACCATCCCCCAGCAGGACAGCAACGAGCAGGACGACGAGTCCGGGGAGAACGAGGACCGGAACGAGAACTCCGACAGCGACCGCTGACCGGGCCGGCCTCAGCCGGCGGCGCGGCCGTTGAGCCAGAGCCGGTCCAGGCGGCCGGTCGAGCGGATCAGGTCCTCGAGCGACCGCTCGAGCTCGGCCTTGGTCGGCCGCTCGGTGAGCAGCGTCTGCACGTCCTCGATCGCACAGCGCAGCTGGTAGAGCCGGTCCTGCAGGCCGTCGAGCTCGGCGCGGGTCACCAGCACCACGTCGTCGGACAGGCCGGCCTTCGCCGTCGCCGACCGCTGCTCGTAGGCCCGCTGCCGGCAGGCCTGGCCGCAGTAGAGGCGCGGGCGTCCCACCGACTCCTGCGCCGGCAGCACGCTGCGGCACCAGCCGCAGCGTCGCTCCTCGCCGTCCCGCCGGCTGTGCGCCTGGCGGGCGCCGGTCCCCTGCTCCACCGCCACGGGGGAACGGTAGAACGCGCCGGCGGTCGCCGACCGCGGACACGCCAACGCCGCCGGGTCCCGCTCCCCCGGACCCTTCGGCGGCGCGTCGGCGGGCGGCACTAGCGTGGACCCGTGCCGGGATCGCGCTTCGCCTTCCTCGACGGGCCGACCCCGCTGGCGATGGCGCACCGAGGCGGCGCGATCGAGCACCTCGAGAACACCATGCCCGCGTTCGAGGCCTGCGTGAAGCTGGGCTACCGGTACCTGGAGACCGACGTCCGGGTGACCGCCGACGGCGTCCTGGTGGTGTTCCACGACCCGACGCTCGACCGGGTGACCGACCGCGACGGCCGGGTGGAGGCCCTGCCGTGGCGGGAGGTGGGCGCGGCGCTGATCGGTGGGCGCCAGCCGATCCTGCGGCTGGAGGACCTGCTCGCGGCGTGGCCGGACGTGCGCTTCAACCTCGACATCAAGGCCGCCGGCGTGCTGGCGCCCCTGGTGCGCACGGTGCGGCGGATGGGCGTCGAGGACCGCATCTGCCTCGCCTCGTTCTCCGACGCCAGGGTGGCGGCGGCCCGCCGGGTGTTCGGGCCGGACGTCTGCACGTCGCTCGGGCCCCGCGGGGTCGCGGCGCTGCGCCTGTCCAGCTACTCCCCCAGGGCCGCCGGGCTGGTGCAGATCCAGGCCGGCTGCGCCCAGGTGCCGCTGGCCCTGGGCGGGCGGCCGCTGGTCGACGAGCGGTTCATCGCCGCCGCGCACGCCCGCGGCCTGCAGGTGCACGTGTGGACGGTGGACGGCGAGCAGGAGGCCGCGGAGATGCTCGACCTCGGCGTCGACGGCCTGATGACCGACCGGCCCGGCATGCTCCGGGACGCGCTGGTCGCCCGCGGTCAGTGGACCGGCGTGTGAGCCGGCTCGGTCGGCGGCTGCGCGCCTGGCGGCCGCCCGCTCCCCCGCTGCCCGACGACCTCGCGCCGCAGGTCGGACCGGACGATCCCGAGTGGTTCGCCCGGGAGCTGGCGATCGCCGCCGCCCCGCCCTGGTGGTTCTGGCGGCTCATGCTGCGCGTCTGGTCCCCGGTCGTGGGGCTGTTCGGCCGGCTGGAGGTGACCGGCAGCGTCCCCGAGGAGTGGCGGCGCGGACCGCTGCTGCTGGCGGTCAACCACATCGGGGACTACGACATCTTCACCATCGCCGCGGTGCTGCACCGGGCCGGCCTGACCCCGCGGTTCATGGCCACCGGCGGGATCATGTCCGCGCCGGTCGTCGGGCCGCTGCTCGAGCGGTCCGGCGGGATCCGGGTGCAGCGGCGCAGCGATGCCGCCGCCCTCGCCCTGCGGGTGACCCAGGTGGCGCTGGCCCACGGCGGGCACGTCGTCGCCTACCCGGAGGGCCGGGTGGGGCTGGCACCGGACGGGTGGCCGGAGCGTGGCCGCACGGGACTGGCCCGGCTGGCTCTGGACGCCGGCGTGCCGGTCATCCCGGTCAGCCAGTGGGGTGCCCACGAGGTCCTCCAGTACGCCAACGACTGGGGCAAGCTGCGCACCATGCTGCGCGCCCTGTGGGTGCAGCCGGCGTTGCGCGTGCACATCGGCCCGGCCGTGCACCTGGACGACCTGCGGCCGGGGCGGGTCGGGGACGTGAACCGTGCCCGCACCCGCATTGCGGCCGCGCTCACCCGCGGGCTGGTGCCGCTGCGGGCCGGCGAGCCGGCTGACCGGGTCGCGTTCTGCGACCCCACCCGGCCGACGACGGCGGTCGCCGCGTTCCCCGGGGGCGTCGTCCCGCCGGACATCCCGTGACCGGCTCCGGACGGTGCTGGACCCGGCACGCTCCGGCTGCCACCCTGCGCCGGTGAACGCAGCGCCACCGGCCCAGCAGTCGCCGGTCCCCTCCCCCGCCGACCGCGCCCTGCGCCGCGAGCGGGCCGGCTGGTACTCCTACGACTGGGCGATGTCGGCCTTCAACACCTCGGTGACGACGGTGTTCCTGGCCCCCTACCTCACCTCGATCGCCGAGGCGGCCGCGGACGCCGACGGCCGGATCCACCCGCTGGGCATCAGCGTGCCGTCGGGCAGCTGGTTCGGCTACGTGCTGTCCCTGTCGGTGCTGCTGCAGGTCGTCGTCCTGCCGGTCACCGGCGCCCTCGCCGACCGCACCGGGCACAAGCGGCAGCTGCTCGCCTGCTTCGCCACGCTCGGGTCGCTGAGCACCATGGCGCTGTTCTTCGTCGCCGACCAGCGGTACCTGCTGGGCGCCGCGCTGTACGTCGTGGCCAACCTCTGCTTCGGCGCGGCGACCGTCGTCTACTACTCCTGGCTGCCCGACCTCGCCGGGCCCGACGAGCGGGACGCGGTGTCCAGCCGGGGCTGGGCCTTCGGCTACCTCGGCGGCGCCCTGCTGCTGGCCGCCAGCCTGGTGCTGTTCACGCGGTACGAGGCGCTGGGGCTGACCGAGGGCGAGGCGGTGCGGATCTGCCTGGCCTCGGCCGGGGTCTGGTGGGCCGGCTTCGCCGTCGTCAGCATCACCCTGCTGCGCAACCGGCGCCCGCGGGAGGCGGCCCTGGTGCCGGCGTCCGGCGGGCCGCTGCGGGCGAGCTTCCGCCAGCTCGGCGGCACGCTGCGCGACCTGCGCCGGTACCGGCTGACGCTGTGGTTCCTCGCCGCGTACCTGCTGTACAACGACGGCGTCCAGACGGTCATCGGCGTCTCGGCCCAGTACGGCGCCGAGGAGCTGGAACTGTCCCAGACCACGCTGGTCTCGGCGATCCTGCTGGTGCAGGTGGTCGCCTTCTTCGGCGCGGTGGGCATGGGCCGGATCGCGGCCCGGATCGGCGCGCGGCGCACCGTGCTCGGCGCGCTCGTCGTGTGGACCGGTGTGCTGGTCGCCGCCTACTTCCTCACCGCCGGCGCGGCCGTGCAGTTCTACCTGCTCGCGGTGGTCATCGGCTTCGTGCTCGGCGGCACGCAGGCGCTGTCCCGCTCGCTGTTCAGCCAGCTGATCCCGGCCGGCAAGGAGGCCGAGTACTTCGGCCTGTACGAGATCAGCGACCGCGGCACCAGCTGGCTGGGCCCGTTCCTGTTCGCGCTCACCTTCCAGCTCACCGACTCCTACCGCTCCGCGATCTTCAGCCTGGTCCTGTTCTTCGGCGTCGGCGGGTGGCTGCTGCTGAAGCTCGACATGCGGCAGGCGATCGTCGAGGCCGGCAACACACCCCCGGAGCGTCTGTGACCCCCTCTCCCCCGAACGGGATCCCGTTCGTGCCCGCCGCCGGGGACCGCCGCCGCCACCCGGCGCCGGCGCACCTGGTGTTCTTCCACGGCCCGATGGACTGCGGCAAGTCGACGCTGGCCCTGCAGGTGGACCACAACCAGCGCAGGCAGGGCCGGCACGGGGTGCTGCTGACCCAGGGCGACCGGTCGGGGAGCCCGCAGATCAGCTCCCGGGTGGGGCTGCGGCGCGCGGCCCTGGAGGTGGACGCCGGCACCGACGTCCGGCTGCTGGTGCGCGACCACTGGGCCGCCGGGCACCGGGTCGACTACCTGATCGTCGACGAGGCGCAGTTCCTCACCGGCGCGCAGGTGGAGCAGCTGGCCGAGCTGGTCGACGAGTCCCACGTCGACGTGTACGCCTTCGGCCTGACCACCGACTTCCGCGCCCGGCTGTTCCCCGGGACGCAGCGGCTGTTCGAGCTCGCCGACGACGTGCAGCGGGTGCAGGTCCAGGTGCTGTGCTGGTGCGGCCTGCCCGGGCTGCTCAACGCCCGGGTGGTGGGCGGGGCGATGGTCCGGGAGGGCGCCACGGTGGTGGTCGCCGACACCGCGCCGGCGTCGTCGCCCGACGACGTCGCCGGGCCGGCCGACGACGCACCGGTGCGCTACCAGGTGCTCTGCCGGCGGCACTACGTCCGCGGCGAGCTCGGCCGCGCCCCGACCGGTCCGGGGCAGCTGGCGCTGCGCTGACCCCTCGGAGGGGGTGGGTGGTGCCCTATACCTCACCCCATGCGATGATGGTCGGCCGGACGACACGGAATCTTCTTCCTTCATCTGTCGTTGACTCCTGCGACACCCCGCACCGGATGCGTGAGCATGCGGCTGTCCGGGCAGTCCAGAACGAACCGACATCAGCACGAGAGGACGGTGTGCCATGGGCGAGCGTTCCCTGCGCGGAAGCCGACTGGGCAGCGTGAGCTACGAGACCGAGCGCAACACCGCGCCCATCGAGCGGCAGTACGCCGAGTACCGGTGCCCTCAGGGACACCTCGTGACGGTGCCCTTCGCTGACGACGCGGAGATCCCGGACACCTGGGAGTGCAAGTTCGACGGTTCCGCCGCGAAGCTCGTCGGCGGCTCGGAGCCGGCGCCCAAGAAGGTCAAGCCGCCGCGCACCCACTGGGACATGCTCCTGGAGCGGCGCTCCGTCGACGACCTCGAGGAGGTCCTCGCCGAGCGGCTCGAGGTGCTCCGCGGCCGCCGCACCCGGGCGAGCTGAAGAAGGACCTGCCTCCTCCCCACCACTCGCAAGCTCGCGGTGGGCCCCTGGAGGCAGGCCGCTCCAGGACGTTGCAGAACGGCCCCGGTGGGATCTCCCACCGGGGCCGTTCTGCGTCAGCCGACCTCGCCGTCGATCACCCGGGCGCCCCCGCGGGTGACCGGGCCGGTGCGGGAGGTGCCGTCGACCTGCTCGACCCGCACGGCGCGCACCCGGACCGGGCCGAGCCAGCGGTCGGGCATCCGGCGGGCGATCCCCCGGGCGATCAGCGCCCGCGGCAGCCGGCGGGTGCCGGGCAGCACGCACACGAGCCCGAGCAGGTCGCCGAGGAACCCCGGCAGCACCATGAGCAGGGCCCCCGCGGCCGCCAGCCCGGTGTCGCCGAGCGCCCGCCCGGCCGGCCGGCGCCCCTGGGCACGCTCGCGCAGCTCCGCCAGCGCCCGGGTGCCCTGGCGGGCCAGCAGCACCCCGCCCAGCGCGCTGGTGGCCAGGGTCAGCAGGATCGTCCAGGCCACGCCGATCTGCCCGGCCACCAGGACGAAGACGGCGACCTCCGCCAGCGCGCCCAGGCCGATCGCCGTCCGCCAGCGGGACCCGGCGCGGCGCCGCGGGTACCCGGTGGCGCCCGGCGCCGTGTCACCCAGCGCGGTGTGGCCCGTGGCCATGTGCCCTCCTCCTCCGCGGGGCCGTCGCCCCGCCACCACTCCGGTCAACGCTCGAGGCGCCCATCTTGCTCCGGGCGCCCGTGCGTTCGCCGACGGCGCAGGCGGCTCAGCGGGCGCGGCGGCGCCGGGCCGGCGCCGGCCCGGCGACGGCGAGCACCGCGCCGACGCCGACGGCGGTGAGCACCCACTCCGGCCAGGAGTCCAGCCGCTCGGCCACCGTCCGCTGGTCGCGCTGGGCGATCTCCTCGACGAACGTCGCGGCGGTGAACAGCTCCGAGCGCTGCGCCAGCGACCCGTCCGGGGCGATGACGGCGCTGATCCCGCTGGTCGCGGCGACGACGACGGTCCGGCCGAACTCGACGGCCCGCAGCCGGCCCATGGCCAGTTGCTGCTCGGTCTCGTCGGTGTAGCCGAAGGTGGCGTTGTTGGTCTGCACGACGATCATCCCGGCGCCGCCCTGGACGACGTCGGCCACCAGCCCGTCGTAGGCCACCTCGAAGCAGATGACGTCGCCCACCCGCGCGCCGCCGACGTCGAGGTTGCCGACCTCGCTGCCGTGCGCGAAGTCGTGGATCCGGTCGATCAGCGGGCTGAAGAACCGGAAGAACGACCGGGCGGGCACGTACTCCGCGAGCGGCACCGGGTGCCGCTTGACGTAGGTGTCCCCCGGGCCGGTGACCGGGTCCCAGACGATGCCGGTGTTGGAGATGAACCGGCCCGGGCCCTGGACGACCGCGCCGACCAGGATCGGCGCGTCGACCGCGCGGGCCGCCCGGGTGATCACCGCCGCCGCGTCGCGGTTGGTGTACGGGTCGATGTCCGAGCTGTTCTCCGGCCAGATGACCAGGTCCGGCGCGGCCACCTCGCCGGCGGCGACGCGGGCGGCCAGCCGCTCGGTCTCCGCGGCGTGGTTGTCGAGCACCGCCCGGCGCTGGGCGTTGAAGTCCAGCCCGGCCCGGGGGACGTTGCCCTGGATCACCGCGACCGTGCGGGTGGGCCCGCCCTCGGTCAGCGACGGCCCGGCCAGCGGGAGCGCGGCGAGGAGGCCGACGGCCGGCACGAGGAGCGCCCCGGCCAGCGCGAGGACCGCCGTCCGCCGGGCGCGGCGGCGCACCGCCAGCACGCCGGCGGCCAGCAGGGTGCCGGTGAGGGCGACCGCGAAGCCGACCAGCGGCACGCCGCCGTAGGCGGCCAGGGCGGTGAACGGGGTGTCGGCCTGGCTGAAGCCCAGCCGGCCCCAGGGGAAGCCGCCCAGCGGCCAGCGTCCGCGCAGCGCCTCGTCGGCCACCCACAGCGCCGCTCCCCACACCGGCCACAGCGGCAGCCGGGAGGTCAGCGCCGCGGCGCCGCCGAGCAGCGCGAAGTACAGCGCCTCGGTGACCGCCAGCGCCAGCCACGGGAACGGGCCGACGTAGACACCGGTCCAGGACAGCAGCGGCACCATGAAGACCAGCCCCAGCACCAGACCGAGCCAGAGGCCACCGCGCACCCGCTGCCCGCGGACCGCCAGGGCCAGCGCGGCCGGGCCCAGCACGGCCAGCCCGGTGAGGTCCCACCCCGGGAAGGACAGGAACAGCGCCAGCCCGCCGGCCGCGGCCAGCAGCGTGCGCCAGGGCAGCCGCCGGGCTCCGCGCCGGGGCGGCTCGGCCACCGGTGCGCCGGCCGGGCGGGTGCCGGTCGTGACCACTGCCGGCACCGCCGTCCTCCCCGCGTTCCCGGCCGCCACCGCGGCGACCGCGCCCCAGCATCCCATCCCGGCGGGCTCCCCGGCCGCGACGACGCTCAGGAGGTCGCGGCCGGCCCCGGGACGACGAGGGTGGCGACCGCCTCCACCACCCGCAGCGGCGGGTCGAGCACGCGGGCCGCCGAGGCGCCCCGGGACGGCTCGGCCCGGGCGACGACCTCGGCCCAGCAGCGCAGTTCCCGGCTGCGGCGGCCGACCCGGACCACCTCGCAGGATGCCTCCAGGACGTCCCCGGCCCGCACCGCCGCGAGGAAGCGCACCTCGGAGTAGCCGGCGAGCAGCCCCTCGTCGCCGTCCGTGCGGATCGCCACCTCGGTCGCCACGTCGCCGAACAGGCCCAGGGTGTAGGCGCCGTCGACCAGGTCGCCGCCGTAGTGGGCGTGCGCGTACGGCACGTAGCGGCGGTGGGTGACGATCAGGCCTTCGCGCGGGTCGGTCACTGTTCCTCCTCGGGGACCAGGGCGTGCACCAGGTAGCTGGCGACCTCGCCGGGCGTCGTCCCCCGGCCGAAGACCTTGTCGACGCCGAGCTCGGCCGCCATCGCCGGGTCGAACCGCGGACCGCCGACCACCAGCAGCGGCCGGGACTCCCCCATCGCCTCGCGGAACGCCCCGGCGAGCTCCCGGGTGTTGCGCAGGTGCGCGTCGCGCTGGGTGACCACCTGGGAGACCAGGACGGCGTCGGCCCGCCGGTCGCGCGCGGTGCGGACCAGGTCGGCGACCCCGACCTGCGCGCCCAGGTTCGCGACCTGCATCTCCCGGTAGTACTCCAGGCCCTTCTCCCCCGCGAAGCCCTTGAGGTTGAGGATCGCGTCGATGCCGACGGTGTGCGCGTCGGTGCCGATGCACGCGCCGAGCACGACGAGGCTGCGCCGCAGCCGGGTCTTGATCGCGGCGTTGACCTCGGTCGGGGACAGCAGCGGGTAGGCGCGCTCCTCGACCTCCACCGCCGCGAGGTCGACCAGGTGCCGGACGCTGCCGTAGACGACGAAGAACGTGAACGCCGCGCCTTCGCCCGCCGTCCCGCCCCCACCGCCGATGCCGTGGCTGTGCACCACCATGGCCGGCTCGATGCCCATCTTGTTCGCCAGCTGCAGGGCGGCCCCCTCGGCGCGCGGGCCGGGTGGGACGGGCAGGGTGAACGACGTCTGCACCATCCCGTCGCCGGTGGTGTCCCCGTAGGGCCGGACGATCGTCCCGTCAGACACGCACGCCCTCCAGGAGCTCCAGGGCCGGGTTGTAGGCGCCCTCGGCGAGCCGGACGACGCCGTCCAGGCCCTTCCCGCCGTCCGGGGACCGCCGGGTGATGCCGAAGGTGCCGTCGGCGATCGCCTGGATCAGCCCCTGCGGGTGGTCGGCGATCCGCTCCAGCAGGTCCACCGCCTCGGCGAGCACCGTGTGCGCGCGGCGGTCGATGAAGCCGCCCGGCTGCGGGTGGAAGTCCTCGGCGAGGTTGCCCGCGGACCCCAGCACGTACCGGACGTTGCGCAGCGCCAGGTCCCGGTCGGACAGCCACGGGGTGACCACGGCCTCGGTCATCATCCCGACCAGCAGGATCCCCTGGCCGGTCAGCGCCCCGGCCAGGTTGAAGAACCCGTCCAGCAGGTAGCCGCGGAACACGTCGCCGGTCATGTGCTTGGTCGGCGGCATCCACTTCAGCGGCGCGTCGGGGAACAGGCCGCGGGCCAGCAGCGCGTGGGCCAGCTCCAGCCGGAAGGACTCGGGCCGGTCCGGGTCGATCTCGAAGGCGTGCCCGAGGCCGAGCTGCCAGTCCGCCAACCCGGCCTCGTGCGCCAGCCGCTCGTTGAGCAGCTGGCTGACGGTGACGGTGTGCGCCTCGTCCACGGCGTCGGCGGTGGTGAGGTAGTTGTCCTCGCCGGTGTTGATGACGATCCCGGCGCGGGCGTGCACCATCCGGCTGAACCGCTGGTCGACGAAGGTCCGCCGCGGGTTGATGTCGCGGAAGAGGATCCCGTACATCGCGTCGTTGAGCATCATGTCCAGCCGCTCCAGCCCGGCCAGCACCGCGATCTCCGGCATGCACAGCCCGGAGGCGTAGTTGGTCAGCCGCACGTAGCGGCCCAGCTCCCGGCTGACGTCGTCCAGCGCCGCGCGCATCAGCCGGAAGTTCTCCTGCGTGGCGTAGGTGCCTGCGTAGCCGGTGCGGGTGGCACCCTCGGGGACGTAGTCCAGCAGCGACTGCCCGGTGGACCGGATCACCGCGATGACGTCGGCGCCGGCCCGGGCGGCGGCCTGGGCCTGCGGGATGTCCTCGTGGATGTCGCCGGTGGCCACGATCAGGTAGATCCACGGTCGCCGCGGCGGGTCGCCGAGGCCGGCCACCAGCTCGTCGCGGCGGGCCCGGTTGGCGTCGATCCGGGCGATCCCGGTGGCCACCGCGGTGCGGGCGGCCTCGCGGGCGGGCTCCGGGTCGGCGGGCAGCGCGAACCGGGCGGTGCCGGCGCCGACCTGCTCGGCCAGCTCCTGGAGGTCGTGCGCCGTCCCGCTGGTGAGCGCGTGCCAGACCGGCAGCGCGACGCCGGACTCCAGGCCCACCTGGTCGCGGACGGCGTCCACCACGCGGTTCACCCAGGGCACGCGGTCCTGCTCGGGCCCGTCGCCGGTGACCGGGTCGGTGCCGGTGAGCCCGGCCAGCCGCAGCACGGCGCGCTCGACGGACACCGTGGTGTGCGCCCGCGCCAGCTCCACCACCGGTGCGGCGGCGCGCGCGGCGAGCTCCCGCGCCCGGGTCGCCAGCACCGGGTCCAGCGCCAGCTTGCTCATCGTGCCCCCTCCCACTGGGGCCATGTTGGCCAACATGGCCGCACCGGATGCCCGTCAGGCCACCGCCGGACGGCCATGTTGGCCAACATGGCCGTCATCGGAGGTCTCCGATCGGCTCGCCGGCCACGAGGAGCAGCCGGCAGGTGGGGCGGGCGCGGGTGGCCAGGACGGCGGAGAGCGTGTCCCCGGTGGCCCACAGCGCGAGGTCGGCGGGCGCGCCGACGGCGAGCGGGCCCTCGGCGTGCTCGGCGCGGGCGGCGACCCAGCCGCCGTGGGTGGCGGCGTCGAAGGCGTCGAACGGGCGCAGCGCCGAGCCGGGTGTGGAGTGCTCGACGGCGGCGTGCACCCCGCCCCAGGGGTCCAGCGGGGTGACCGGGGCGTCGCTGCCCAGGGCCAGCGGCACCCCGGCGTCCACCAGGTCGGCGAGCGGGTTGGTGGCCGCGGCCCGCTCGACGCCCAGCCGCTCGGCGTACATGCCCTCCGCGCCGCCCCACAGCGCGTCGAACGCCGGCTGCACGCTGGCCACCATCCCCCAGCGCCGCAGCGCGTCGACCGCGTCCTCGTCGGCCATCTCCAGGTGCTCCAGCCGGTGCCGGCAGGCCCGCACGGCGTCCCGGCCCAGCTCGCCGGCCACGGTGCCGACCGCGGCCAGCACCTGGGCGACGGCGGCGTCCCCGATCACGTGGAAGCCGGCCTGCACCCCGGCGAGCGTGCAGGCGCGCAGGTGGTCGGCCAGCTGCCCGGTGTCGAAGCGCAGCGCGCCGCTGGTCTCCGGCCGGTCGGTGTACGGACGGGAGAGCGCCGCGGTGTGCGAGCCGAACGCGCCGTCGCAGAACAGGTCGCCGCCCGCGCCGGCCAGGCCCAGCTCGCGGACCACGTCGAGCCCGCCGCGGGAGGCCAGCTCCCCCCAGTACCCGAGCACCCGCGGGCCGGGTGCCGCACCGGCCAGCGCCAGCAGCCCGGCCAGGTCCTCGGCGCTGGACACCTCCGGGCCGGCCATCTCGTGCACCGTGCCGATGCCCAGCGCGGTGGCGGCGTCCAGGGTGGCCCGCTGCGCGGCCCGGCGCTGTGCGGGGTCTACGGCGCCGTAGGCGGCCTGCCGGGCGGCGTGGTGCGCGTCGAGCCGCAGCCGGCCGTCGGCGGAGAAGCCGGGCAGGGCGGTGATCCCGGGCACGCGGTCGAGCAGCGCCGTGGAGACGGTCGCGGAGTGCACGTCGACCCGGGCCAGGTAGGCCGGCCGCCCGCCCACCACCGCGTCCACGTCCGACCGGGTCAGGCCGCGGCCCTCGGGCCAGCCGGTCTCGTCCCAGCCGGTGCCCAGCACCGTGCCGGTGGGCTGCGCCGCGGCATGGTCGGCGACGGTGGCCACCGCGGCCCGCAGGCTGCCCGCGCCGTGCAGCGCCAGCCCGGTCAGCGCGAGCCCGGTCGCGGTGGCGTGCACGTGGGCGTCGACGAACGCCGGGGTCAGCAGCGCTCCCCCGCCGTCCACGACCCGGCCGGCCGGCGGCGCGTCGGCCGCGTCGCCGAGCCAGGCGATCCGCCCGTCGGCGACGTGCACGGCCCGGCCGGGGCGGTCGCCGACGGTGACCCCGGTGACCAGCAGGCCGGTCATGCCCGCACCCGCGGGTCGATCAGCGCCCGCACGCCGGGCGTGCACCGGTACAGGTGCAGGGCGAGGGCCGCGTGCCCCGGGGTGTAGCCGTTGCCGACCAGCATGGTCACGTCCGCCGCCAGCCCCTCCGCGCCCAGGGCCGCCGCCGAGAAGGAGGTGGCCATGGAGAAGAAGAGCACGGTGCCGCCGTCGGCCGTGGCGAGCAGCGCCCCGTGCTCCGCGCCGGGTGCGTCGACGCAGACCACGGTCACGTCCACCGGCCTGCCCACCGCGGCCGCGAGGGCCAGCGGGTCGGTGGCGTCGGCGACCACCACCTGGTCGGCCAGGCCCGCGGCCCGCAGCGCGGTGGCCTCGGCCTCGTTCCGCACCACGCCGACCAGGCGGCCCGCCCGGGCGTCCCGCGCGGCGGCCAGGCTCAAGCAGCCGGACTTGCCGGCGGCGCCGAGCACGGCCACCGAGGGGCGGTGCCCGGCGCGGTGCACCACGCGCTCGGTGGCGGCCGGGGCACCGCACACGTCGAGGACGGCGAGGGCGACCTCGGTGGGCAGGTCGTCGGGCAGGACGGCGGCGATCGACCGGGCGAAGAGCACCGCCGTCCCGGCCGCCGGGACCTGCTCGCTGCGGCCGTCCCAGCGGGCCAGCCCGTCGGTGATCCGCAGCGGGGTGAGGGTCAGCGAGACCAGCGTGGCGACCCGGTCACCGGGGCACAGGCCCAGCGGCGACTCCGGGCCGACCTCCTCGACCGTGCCGACCAGCATGCCGCCCGAGCCGGTGACCGGGTTGTGCATCTTGCCCCGGCTCCCGACGATCCCGAGCACCGCGGCCCGCACCGCGTCGCCGTCCCCGCCGTGCTCCTCGGCCAGCTGCCGGAAGGAGGCCGCGTCGAGGTTCAGCCGCTCCACGGCGATGCGCACCTCGTCGGGGGCGATCCGCGGATCGGGGTCCAGCCGGGTGGCCGCCTGAGGCAGCACCCCGACCGGGTCGAGCACGCGGTGCACCCCCAGACTCCGCTGCAGCAGGTCGCTCGCCACCGTCATCCCTCCGCCTCTGTGCCACCGACACCGCAGAACCTATCGTGATCATGCCTCAATGCCGAAGATCCTCCCGTATGCTGGCCTGGTCGTCATCGATCCGACTGAGGAGACGGGAGTTCCGGTGCTGGAGCAGCCATACGAGTACACCGTGCGTGAGCTCGTCGAGCCCGACTGGCGCCGGCTGCCGGGGTTTGCGGGGGTGACCGAGGGCGAGTGGCGCAGCGCCCAGTGGCAGCGCGCGCACTGCGTGAAGAACGTGCGGCAGCTGCGCGGCGTGTACGGGGACCTGCTCGACGAGTCGTTCTACGCCGACGTCGAGGCCGACCAGGCGGGCCGGGCGACGATGTCGCTGCTGCTGCCGCCGCAGATGCTCAACACGATGGTCCCCGGCACCGTGCCCACCACGGCGGCGATGCTCGCCGACCCGGTCCGCCGGTACATGCTGCCCGTGGCCTCCGACCGGCTGCCCGGCGCGGACGGCAGCCACCCGTACGCCACCCGCGACTCCCTGCACGAGCACGACATGTGGGCGGTGGAGGGGTTGACCCACCGCTACCCCACCAAGGTGCTCGCCGAGCTGCTGTCGACCTGCCCGCAGTACTGCGGCCACTGCACCCGGATGGACCTGGTCGGCAACTCCACCCCCGCCGTCGCCAAGCTCAAGTTCGACCTCAAGCCGGTGGACCGGCAGGGCGCGATGCTGGACCACCTGCGCCGCACCCCCGGCGTGCGGGACGTCGTCGTCTCCGGCGGGGACGTCGCCAACCTGCCGTTCCGCAACCTCGAGGCCTTCGTCGCCGGGCTGCTGGAGATCGAGTCGGTCCGCGACATCCGGCTGGCCACCAAGGCGCTGATGGGCCTGCCGCAGCACTGGCTGCAGGACGACGTCGTGGCCGGCATGACCCGGCTGGCGGGGACCGCGCGGGAGCGCGGGGTCTCCCTCGCCGTGCACACGCACGTCAACGCGGCGCAGTCGGTGACCCCGCTGGTGGCCGAGGCCACCAGGGCGCTGCTGGCCGCCGGGGTGCGCGACGTGCGCAACCAGGGCGTGCTGCTGGCCGGGGTGAACGCGACCGCCGGGCAGCTGCTCGACCTGTGCTTCGGGCTGCTCGACGGCGCCGGGATCACGCCCTACTACTTCTACATGTGCGACATGATCCCCAGCGCCGAGCACTGGCGGGTCTCCCTCGCCCAGGCGCAGACGCTGCAGCACGACCTGATGGGCTACCTGCCCGGGTTCGCCACCCCGCGGATCGTCTGCGACGTGCCCTTCGTCGGCAAGCGCTGGGTGCACCAGGTGGCCGAGTACGACCGGGTGCGCGGCATCTCCTACTGGACGAAGAACTACCGCACCGGCATCGAGCGGGCCGACGAGGCGGCGCTGGACCGGCGCTACACCTACTACGACCCCATCCACACGCTGCCCGCCGAGGGCCGGGAGTGGTGGGCCGCCCAGCGCGCGGACGCCGCCGTCCTCGAGCCGGTGGGCTGCTGAACGACCCCGCTGCCCCCCGTGCTTCGCAGGCTCAGCACGGGGCCCCTGCAGCGGGGCCAGCTCCGCCGGGCGGCGTTTCCCGGGCGGACGGCGGCGGTAGCCACCCGCGGTGGAGCTGCTGTGCACCGGCCGGCTGCGACTGCGGGCCTGGACGACGGTGGACGCCGACCTCGCCCGCCTGGCCGACCTCTACGGCCGCGACGAGGTGACCCGCTGGCTGGGCGGCCCGCCGACGGTGTCGATGCGCGAGCTGGTGGAGCGCTGGCAGCGGGTGCACGAGCTGGACCCGCGGCACGGCTGCTGGGCGATCGACCCGGTGGACGGCGGCCGGCCGGCGGGCACCGTGCTGCTCAAGCCGCTGCCCCGCGGCGTCGGCGAGGTGGAGGTCGGCTGGCACCTGCACCCGGACAGCTGGGGCCGGGGCTACGCCACCGAGGCCGCCCGCGCCGTGCTGGACCGGGCGTTCGGTGAGGGGCTGGTGGAGGTCTACGCCGTCGTCCGGCCGGGCAACGAGCCGTCACTGGCCGTCTGCCGGCGGCTGGGCATGGAACCGCTGGGCCGCACCCGGCGGTGGTACGACACCGAGCTGGAGGCCTTCCGGCTGAGCGCACCGGCCGACTGACCCGTTCCCCGGCGAGGAGGAGCGATGGACTGGTTCGCCGACCCCGGCGCCTGGATGGGGCGCTGGGTGTTCACCCGCGGCATCGCGCTGGTCTACCTGATCGCCTTCGTCGCCGCGCTGCGGCAGGGCCCGGCGCTGATCGGCACCCACGGCCTCACCCCGGTGCCCCGGTTCCTGCGGTACACGAGCTTCTGGAAGGCGCCGAGCATCTTCCACTGGCGCTGGTCGGACCGGTTCTTCCTCGCCTGCTGCTGGCTCGGCGTCGTCCTCTCCGCCCTGGCGCTGGCCGGGGTCGCCGACCGGCTGCCGCTGTGGGGCTGGATGGCGCTCTGGCTGGCGCTGTGGGTGCTCTACCTGTCGATCGTCGACGTCGGGCAGATCTGGTACGGCTTCGGCTGGGAGACCCTGCTGCTGGAGGCCGGGTTCCTCACCGTGTTCCTCGGCCCGGCGCACGTCGCGCCCCCCGTCCTGGGCCTGTGGCTGCTGCGCTGGCTGCTGTTCCGGCTGGAGTTCGGCGCCGGGCTGATCAAGATGCGCGGCGACCGGTGCTGGCGGGACCTGACCTGCCTGGCCTACCACCACGAGACCCAGCCGATGCCCAACCCGCTGAGCTGGTTCTTCCACCGGCTGAGCCCGCGGCTGCACAAGGTGGAGACGCTGGCCAACCACGTGACCCAGCTGGTCGTGGTGTTCGGCCTGCTGCTCCCCCAGCCGATCGCCGGGGGAGCCGCGGCGGTCATGGTGATCACCCAGGGCTACCTGCTGGTCAGCGGCAACTTCGCCTGGCTGAACGCGCTCACCCTGGTGCTCGCCCTGTCGCTGCTCGACGGGCGGTGGCTGGCCGCGGTGCTGCCGGTGGAGCCACCGGAGGAGCTCGCCGCACCGACCTGGTTCCTGGTCGTCAGCGTCGTGCTCGCCGTCCTGGTGGCGGGGCTGAGCGTCGGCCCGGTCCGCAACCTGCTGTCCCCGCACCAGCGGATGAACACCAGCTTCGACCCGCTGCGGCTGGTGAACAGCTACGGCGCCTTCGGCTCGGTCACCCGGATCCGGCGGGAACTGGTCGTGGAGGCCACCGACGACCCGCACCCGGGCCCGGACACCGTCTGGCGGGAGTACGAGTTCAAGGGCAAGCCCGGCGACGTCCGCCGTCGTCCGCGCCAGTGGGCGCCCTACCACCTGCGGCTGGACTGGCTGATGTGGTTCGCCGCGCTCTCCCCCGCCTACGGCCGGTCCTGGCTGCGGCCCCTGCTGGAGAAGCTGCTGGTCGCCGACCCGGCGACGCTGCGGCTGCTGCGCTCGGCGCCGTTCGGGGACCGTCCGCCGGCCGCCGTCCGGGTGCTGCAGTACCGCTACCGGTTCACCACGTGGGCCGAGCGGCGGGACACCGGCGCCTGGTGGCACCGCCGGTTCGAGCGGGTGATGGTCGGCCCGCTCACCCGCCAGGACGTGCCGGGGGTCAGCGGCCGCGGCGGGTGAGGATCTTCCTCAGCCGGACGACGGGGTGCGGCTTGGGGTGCTTGATCTTCTTGCCCGCGGCGTCGCGGGTGTCCTGCTCCTTGGCCTCCTCGAGGGTGGGCGCCGTCCCGCCGAGGTGGGCGGGCAGCCACCAGCGGTCGGCGTCGTCGGCCGGCTGGTCGGGGTAGCTGCGCTGGGCCTCCTCGAGCAGCGCCTCCATCGCCGCCCGGGTGCGGCGCAGCACGCTCTGCACCTTCTCCCCCGGCTCCGGCACGATCGGCTCGCCGACGATCACGGTGACGGGCACCCCGCGGCGCAGGACGACGTCGTGGTTCTTGGTCGCCACCCGGTGACCGCCCCAGACCGCCGCCGGCAGGATCGGCACCCCGGCGTCGACGGCCATCCGCGCGGCCCCGGCCTTGAGGTCCTTGACGGTGAACGAGCTGCTGATGGTTGCCTCGGGGAAGACGCCGACGACCTGGCCGTCCTTGAGCGCGCGGACGGCGACGTCGAAGGCGGCGGCGCCGGCGGTCCGGTCGACCGGGATGTGCTGCATGGCGCGCATGAAGCGGCCGGAGAGCCAGTGCTGGAAGACCACCGCCTTCGCCATGAACCGCACCAGCCGGCGCTGCGGCAGCGCGGCCAGCCCCAGGAAGGTGAAGTCGAAGTAGCTGACGTGGTTGCTGCACAGCACCGCGCCGCCGGTGGCGGGCACGTGCTCGGCGCCCCGGACGTCGAACCGGAAGCCGAACAGCCGGAAGACGACCAGCGCCAGCCGGACGACGATCCGGTAGGGGCGGTCCCGGGGGTCGGGCCGGGGCCCGAAGAGGTCCCGGCGGGCGATGTCGCCCCAGCTCGGCGTGTCCATGTGCGGACCCTAGCCAACCGGCCCGGTCGGTGTGCCGGGCCCTCGGTTCAGCGGAGCCGGTCCCGGGCCTCGGCCGCGGTCGCGGTGCTGGCCTGGGTGACCAGGGCGTCGTCGGAGATGACGGCGAGCATGGTGAACCCGTGCGCGCGCAGCGCCGCGGCGCGGTCCAGGTTCCCGGCGAACGCGCCCGCGGTGATGCCGTTCCTGCGGCAGGCGGCCACCACGCGACCCAGCGGCGAGTCCTCGCCCTGGTCGGCGATCAGCTCCTCGATCGGCATGCCGTAGGCCAGGGACAGGTCGAAGGGGCCCAGGAAGATGCCGTCCAGCCCCTCGACCGCGGCGATCTCCTCGACCCGCTCGACGGCCGCCGGGGTCTCCACCATGACCAGGCATGCGCTGGCCGCGTTGGTCGCGGCGACGTCGTTGGCGGTCGGCGCGAGGGGGCTGCGGGTACCTCCCCAGCTGCGCCGGCCGGCGGGCGCGTAGCGGGTCCCGGCGACGGCGGCGCGGGCCTCCTCCGCCGACTCGACCATCGGCACGATGACGCCGTCCGCTTGGGCGTCCAGGGCGCGCCCGATCTCCTCGGGACGGTTCCAGGCCAGCCGGACGAGGGCGGAGGTGCCGGCGGCCCGGACGGCGCCGATGAGGTCCAGGACGTCGTTGCCCGAGGCGTACCCGTGCTGCTGGTCGACGCAGACCCAGTCGAAGTCGGCCCGGGCGACCGCGTGCGCGACCCGCGGGTCGACCAGGTTGCCCCAGACGCCGGTGCTCAGCGTCGCGGTGCGCAGGTGGGCCCGCAGGCCCGTCGTCTCGTCCACGTCGTCCTCCGTCTGCGATGGGATGTCGATGGTCAGGTCAGTGTCCATGGGTCGCGGCGACGGCCCGGCGGACGACGGCGGTCAGGTCACCGGTCTCGGCGTACACCGCCCGCTGCAGGTCGGCGCCGGTGCCGCGGCGCAGCACGTCGGCGACGCCCCGCTGCACCGCCGCGAGGTCCCCGGCGTCGGTGAGGGCAGGCCGGAGGTGCGTGACGAGGGCGCCCACCACCGCAGCGGCGGGCGCCGGACGGCCGGTGCGCGGGTCGACGAGGTCGCCGGTGGTCCCGGACCGGCCGGCCCGCCAGCCGGCGGCCCGCACCAGCTCGGCGCGGACGTCGGGGGCGGGTCGCCCGGCACGCCACTCGCGGGCGGCGGTCTCCACCAGGCCGCGCACCAGGCCGGCCAGCAGCACAGCGTCCTCGACCCGCAGCGCGACGTCGGAGACCCGGACCTCCACGGTGGGCCACGTCGCGGACAGGCGGGCGTCGAAGTAGATCATCCCCTCGTCGAGCACCGCCTCGGTGGCGAGCAGGTCGGCGATCAGCCGGTGGTAGGCCTCCAGGCTGCCGTACGGGCCGTTGATGCCGGCCGAGGGCCACCGGCTCCACGCCTGGGAGCGGAAGCTCGCGTAGCCGGTGTCGCGGCCGTACCAGAACGGCGAGTTGGCGGTCAGGGCGGTGAGCACCGGCAGCCAGACGCGGATCCGGTCCAGGACGGCGACGCCCTCCTCGTCGCCGTCCACGGTGACGTGCACGTGGCAGCCGCAGGTGAGCTGCTCCCGGGCGGTCTGGCCGAACTCCGCCACCATCCGCTCGTAGCGCTGCCCGGCGGTGGGGACCGCCTCCACCGGCACCGGCGAGGTGGCCAGGGCGGCGACCCGGGCACCGGCCGCGCGGGCTGCCGCGTCGGCCGAGCTGCGCCAGTGCCGGAGTTGGGCGGCGACGTCGTCCAGCGTGTCGCAGACCTGCGTGCCCAGCTCGATCTGCTGTTGTTTCAGCTCGGGCACCAGGTGGGCGACCGGGTCGCCGGCGTGGGTGTCCGCCCGCTCGGCGCGGTCGTGCTCCTCGACGGTCTCCCCCTCGCCGCGGCGGGCAGCGACCTCCAGGGCCCGGGGTCCGAGTGGCACGGGCACCCCGTCGGCGCTGACGACCATCAGCTCTTCCTCGACGCCCACCGTCCGCATGCAGGTGATCATTCCCGGGGCCGGGTGGGGAGCGCACGGCGAGCGGTCCGCTCCCCGTGCCGCGGCATCGCACCGTTATGCCCAAGAACAACGCACAAAGGAAGGACAGTGCCTGTCGGCACTGCACCCCCTCCCCGTCCTGCCCACCGCACGCCCGGTCCCGCGACAACTGAGACGGCGCCCGGAGGGCGGCGTTCGCCGACGACGGTGAGTGCGAACAGGAAAGGGTGGCGAATTGTTGGGGATAACGGTAAAAAGGAGCATGCGTGGTGAATGGCAGCCGCCGCTGCCCGAGATGCCCTCCCCTCCCCCGGTGCGCGCCTGGCGCCGGTTGCCCCCGCCGGAGGGGTACGAGGCGCAATGGCGCCGGTTGATGGAGGCCGCCCTCGAACTGGGGCTCGGCCCCGACGAGCTGGCCGGGCAGGGAATGGCGCCGCTGATCGAGGCGCGGGGCTGGAAGCCCGCGACCGTCGCGCTGTACAGCAAGGTCGCCCGCTACGGCGGGATCGGCCTGCCGTTGGCACCCACGCCGGAGCCCGACCCGCCGGCGCTGGACCTGCGCGCACTGACGCAGATCCGCAGCGAGGACCCCGAGCACCTGCGGACCGTCGCCTGGTGCGCGCTGGCGCTGCGCTGGCCGGCGACGGTCGGCCAGTTCCGGGCGCTGCGCCGCGACCAGGTGCACGTGGGTGCGCGGCGGCTGCAGATCGTCACCGACGACGGCTCGTGGTCGGTCGGCGGCGCCTCGACGGCCTGGCAGGCCTGGGAGACCGTCCGCAACCGCTTCCCCGCGCTGGCGGCGAGCCCGTGGGTGCTGCCGGCGCTGCGGCGCGGCCCGGGCATCGGCAGCCACGTCGGCGGCCAGCTGTCCAGCCAGGCCCTGCAGGTGACGTTCGCGAAGCACGCCGCGGGCACCGGCCGGCACCTGCTGGCCACCGCCCCGCCACGGCACCGCGAGCAGGCCGAGGCACTCGCCGCCGTCTACCTCACGCTCTCCTACGACTCCTACCGCCGGCTGGCCCTGGCCGGCGGTGCGCCGCTGGTGGGGCCCCGTGGTGCGGTCCGCGCGCTGCGCAGCACGCACCGGGCCGCGCGGCTGGCCGGCTGACCGGCCCCTCCCCCGGCGGGCCGGCCACCGGGCGGCGGTTCAGCGCGCGCTGTAGGTGAGGCAGTTGGCGCCGTCGATGTCCGGGCCGACCCGGATCGCGTCGGCGTGGCACTCCAGGGCCTCGTTGTGCCGGCAGTCCTCCCGCAGGCAGGCGCCCACCTGGGCCTCGGCGACCGGCAGGCCGCCCTTGTGGGTGAGCGGGACGAACGTGCCGCAGTCGGCGTGGCCGTCGTGGCCGCGGACCGTGATGGCGAACGCGTGGCAGCCGTCGTGGTTGTAGGAACAGCCGTCGACGGTGCACTCGCTGACCGCGGGCATGGCGAGGGTGGTCATGGGGACTCCCTGGCGTCGGGGCAGGATGCCCCATCGTCCGCCTTCGAGCGGTCGGCGGACACCCCCGGGCGCGGCCGATCTGCACCCGGATCGGCGTGTTGACCAGCGGGTTCCTCCCGGGTGAGGCAAGCCTGCCCTCAGCAGAGGGCCAGCTGCTCGGGCGGTGCGGCCGGTGTCGCCGCCCGGTCACCGGCCCGCCCGGGCAGGCTGCCGGCCGGGAAGCCCGCGGACGGGTCGCCCGGCAGCCCGGCGTCCGAGCCGGCCGGGGCGCCGGTGGAGCCGGCCAGCCCACGCGCCGTCCCGCCGCTCTGCCGGTCCAGGCCGTTGCGGGCCAGGATCGGCGCCACCCGCCCGGCCAGCCAGCTGCGGTACTCGGCCGGCACGTAGGCGCCGCGGCCGTAGAGCGCGCGGTACCGCGTCACCAGCGCCGGGTGTTCCCGGGCCAGCCAGGCGGTGAACCACTCCCGGGCCCCCGGCCGCAGGTGCAGCGGCAGCACGGTGACCCCGGTGGCCCCGGCCTCGGCGATCGCACGGACCGCCGCCTCCAGGTGGTCGATCCGGTCGGTGAGTCCCGGGAGCACCGGGGCCAGGAAGACGCCGCACGGCAACCCGGCGTCGGTGACCGCCCGGACCAGGTCCAGCCGGGCCCGGGGCGTGGGCACGCCGGGCTCGAGGGCGGCGTGCAGGTCGTCGTCCCAGATGGCCATGGACACCCCCATGCCGATCGGCACGTCCCGGGAGGCGGCGGCCAGCAGCGGCACGTCGCGGCGGGCCAGCGTGCCCTTGGTGAGCACCGAGAACGGCGTGCCGGACCGGGCGAGGGCGTCGATGATCCCGGGCATCAGCCGGTACCGGCCCTCCGCGCGCTGATAGGGATCGGTGTTCGTGCCCAGTGCCACGTGCTCGCGTTTCCAGGAGGCCCGCGCCAGTTCCCGGCGCAGCACCTCGACCACATTGGTCTTCACCACGATCTGCCGGTCGAAGTCGGCGCCGCTGTCGAACTCCAGCCATTCGTGCGTGCTCCGGGCGTAGCAGTTGTGGCTCACCACGCCATTGGCGATGAAGTCACCGGTGCCGGTGGTGATGTCGAACATCGGCATCTCGAGCCCGAGGTCTTCCAGGGCGACGACGCGGAGATCGGCTGAGCTCTTGATCGCCGCGCCCTGCACGAGGCACTTGCGTCGGGTCGCCGGGTCGATTAGGTGGATGAAGCGCATGTGCTCGTCGAGTCCGCCGCGCAACCGCACCTCGCTCAGCCCATTCGGCTTCTTCCGGTCCTCCAGGACGGCATCGAACCCGGAGGCCGCGAACGCCTCCCGCGTACGGGACAGCAGTTCCGGGTCGGTGTTGGTGATCCGCAAGACGTGCTGGCTGCGACCGCCCTCGGCGTCGAAGATCCCGGCCAGGAAGCCGCGGCGCCAGGCGTCGGACGATTCGTCGGGCCAGCTGATCAGCGTGAAGATGCGGGCGATGGAGGCGGCCTTCGACGCGCGGATCGCGATCGTCGCCCGTCGCGTCTCGGTGGCAGCCGAGAAGTCGAACCAGTCGGTGGGGACGCCGGCCTGCGCCAGGTGGTCCTGCGCGTGGCGAAGCCCGTCGGCGTCGGCCAGAGCCAGACGGAAGCGGTGGTTCTGATCGCCGTGCACTCGGCCCGCTCGCTGGTAGCGGTACACCTCGAGATGAGCGTCGCCCCGGAACACGCCGGTCAGGTAGCCGCGGCGGTAGTCGGCGCACGGCGCCGCGGTCGGCGCCGACCGGCCGAACCCGAGCAGCTCGTCGTTCGTGGTGAGGTGTGGGCGCTGCCCAGCCCCGGAGCCGGTGCCGGTGACGTGCTTCCACCCCCGGCGGGTGAGGAACCGGTGGTCGCCGCTCGCGACGAGTTCCGTGCCGTCGGCCAGCGTCACCCGTTGCGCGGGTTTGACGGTGGACCAGTGGGCGAGCACCTCGGTCTCGACGTAGAACCGGTAGCTCCCCCGCTTCTCCGTCCCGATGATCCGGTCGCCCACGCGCAGGTCGGCAATCGGCTTCTGCCGACCGTCCGCCATCAGGATGCTCGTATCACCGCGTAGGCAGTACACGCACGCGTGGGAGCAGCCCCGATAGGGGTTGATCGTGTGGCCGAACGGCATCGCGGAGTCGGCCGGGACGGCGTTGAGGGCGCTCTTCGCGCGGACCTCGTGGAAGGTCAGCCCCGGGAACTCCGGCACCTGCACCCGGCGCAGCAGCCCGCGGACCGTCGGCAACCCGGGCAGCGCCGTCGGTTCCTCGAGGTCGAGCCTCTGCGCGTCCCACCGCATGCCGACCATCCGAACACACGTTCGATCCGGTGTCGAGTGCGGGACGCGCGCCGCCCGGGCTGGCGGGCCGCGCTCAGCTCGGGCCGAGCGTGCTCCCCGGTGCCGCCAGCGGCGTGGCGTCCTTCAGCTCGAAGAACACGCTGTGGGACGGCGTGTCCCCGATGCTCTCCCCGTAGTGCTCCTGCGCCCCCACCCACCGGGCCACCCCGAACGGGATCTCCACCTCGACCTCGCGGCCATCGGTGCCCAGCCGGCGGCGGAAGGCGCTCAGCGACACCATCACGCTGTCCGGGTGCCGGTGCGGGGTGGTGCGGTGACCCGGGGTGTCGGTGTACTCGAGCACCCTGACGCGCTCGTTCTCGAAGAGCGCGCGGTAGGCGTCGGGGTTCGTGCTGACCGGATCGAGGTCCATCTGAGGACGCTACTGCCGGCGCCGCACCCGAGGCGTCCCCGCCGGCACCGCTCAGAGCGGCGGGCGGTCCTCGTAGAAGGTGGACAGCACCACCGTCGTCCGGGTGGTGACGTTCGCCGCGGCCCGGATCTCCTGCAGCAGCGCCTCCAGGGCGTCCGGGCCGGCGACCCGCACCTTGAGGATGTAGCTCTCCACCCCGGCGACCGAGTGGCAGGCCTCGATCGCGGTCAGGTGCGCGAGCCGCGCCGGCGCGTCGTCGGGCTGGGCCACGTCGATCGGGGTGATGGAGACGAACGCGGCCATCGGCAGGCCCAGCGCCTTGGCGTCCAGCTGTGCGGCGTACCCGGTGATCAGCCCACGCTGCTCGAGCCGGCGCACCCGCTGGTGCACCGCCGACACCGACAGGCCCACCCGCTCGGCGAGCTCGGTGAAGCTCGCCCGGCCGTCCCGGGCGAGTGCCCGCATCAGCTCCCGGTCGACGTCGGGCGCCGCGGCCGGGTCAGCCGGGGAGTTCGACGAGCTCACGAGGACCCCTGTTCAGGCTGCGGACGCCGTCGTCGGTGCAGACGACGATGTCCTCGATCCGCGCACCGCACCGCCCGGCCAGGTAGATGCCGGGCTCCACGGAGAAGGCCATCCCCGGCTCGAGCGGGAGCTCGTTCCCGGCGACGACGTACGGCGCCTCGTGGGTGTCCAGGCCGATGCCGTGCCCGGTGCGGTGGATGAAGTGGTCGCCCCAGCCGGCCGTGGTGATGACCTCGCGCGCCGCGGCGTCGACCTGCTCGCAGGTGACCCCGGGCCGGACGACGGCGGTGGCGGCCTGCTGCGCCTGCTGCAGCACCGCGTACCACTCGGCGACCTCCGCGCCCGCCGACCCGCCGACGACGTAGGTGCGGGTGCAGTCCGAGCGGTAGCCGGTGGCCGTCTCCCCGCCGATGTCGACCACGACGAGGTCGCCGGCGCCGACCACCCGGTCGGACAGCTCGTGGTGCGGGCTCGCCCCGTTGGGGCCGGACCCGATGATCGTGAAGTCGACCGACACGTGACCCTCGGCGAGGATCGCCGCGGCGACGTCGGCGCCGACCTCGGCCTCCGTCCGCCCGACCCGGAGGAACTCCCCCATCCGCGCGTGCACCCGGTCGATGGCCGCGCCCGCCGCGGCGAGCTCCGCCACCTCCGCCGGCGTCTTGACCATGCGCAGCCGGTCGATCACCGGGCTCGCCAGCTCCAGGGTCGCGCCCGGCAGGGCGCGCTGGATGCCCAGCGCGTGCTCGGCCCAGGTCCGCGAGCCGACCGCCACCCGGGCCGGGGTCGTGCCCAGCCGAGCGGTGACCGCCGCGGCCAGCCGGGCGAACGGGTCCTCGGTCTCGTCCCAGGCCAGCAGCTCCAGGTCCAGGGCCCCGGCCGGGGACGCGTCGACCATCGGCGCTTCCAGGCGGGGCACGACCAGCAGGGGCTCGCCGCGCCGCGGCACGGCGAGCGCGGTCAGCCGCTCCATCGCGTGCGCGGAGTAGCCGGACAGGTAGCGCAGGTCCGAGCCCGGCGTCACGACCACCACGTCGACACCGAGCTCCTCGGCGACCGCGCGGGCGGCACGGACCCGGTCGAGGGAGACCAGCGGGGAGGAAGGGGAGTTCGCGACCACGAGCGCAGACTAACCGCGCTGCCTCGTGCCGCCGGCGGCCGTCGCTCGGCCCGCCGCCCGCCGGACCAGTTGTTGGGGATAACGGTAGAACACACGGGCAGACCGCTACCGTCCCGGCGTGACGACGATGCTGCTGGACGCGGCGAGCCTCTACTTCCGGGCCTTCTACGGCGTGCCCACCAGCGTCACCGGTCCGCACGGGCGGCCGGTGAACGCGGTGCGCGGCTTCCTGGACATGACCGCACGACTGGTCACCACCCACTCCCCCGACCGGCTGGTGGCCTGCTGGGACGACGACTGGCGGCCGGCCTTCCGGGTCGACGCGATCCCGAGCTACAAGGCGCACCGGCTGGCGCCGGACGGCGGCGAGGAGACCCCCGACGAGCTGGGCCCCCAGGTGCCGGTCCTCGTCGAGGTGCTGGCCGCCGCCGGGCTGGCCCGGGTCGGTGCCCCCGGCTACGAGGCCGACGACGTCATCGGCACGCTCGCGACGAGGGCCCGCGGGCCGGTCGACGTCGTCACCGGTGACCGCGACCTGTTCCAGCTGGTCGACGACGATCGGGCCGTGCGGGTGCTCTACACCGCCCGCGGCATCACCGACATCGAGTTCGTCGACGAGGCCGCCGTCGCCGCGAAGTACGGCATCCCGGGGCGGGCCTACGCCGACTTCGCGGTGCTGCGGGGCGACCCCAGCGACGGGCTGCCCGGGGTGGCCGGCGTGGGCGCGAAGACGGCAGCCGCGCTGATCAACGAGTTCGGCTCACTGGCCGGCATCCGGGCGGCGGCGGCCCGGACGACCGTTCCGCGGCCGCCGCTGACCGCCGCCGTCCTGAAGCGGCTGCACGCCGCGTCGGACTACCTCGACGCCGCGCCCGTCGTCGTCGCCGTGGCCACCGGCATCGACCTGCCCCCGGTCGACGGCGAGCTGCCCCGCCGTCCGGCCGACGCCGACGTCCTCGCCGGCCTGGCCGAGGCGCACGGCCTGGAGAGCTCGGTGCGCCGGCTGGGCGCGGCCCTGGGCTGGCCGGAGGACGTCCTGGGCGACGGTCAGCGGTCGGACCAGGTGTAGTCCCCGTCGGTGCTCAGGACCTCGATGGTGATCGTGACGTCCCGGCCGTCGCCGGTCGTCCCGGCGCACTCGTAGGTGCGGCCGCTGCGCACGTTCATCGCCTGGTCGCAGGAGAGGTCGAGGGACACGCCCTCCCGCTGCTCGTACTGGGCCGCCACGTCCCGCTCGACGGCGTCCGGGTCGAGCCGGGTCGCGCCGGTGGTCAGCACGTAGACGACGACCCCGGCGATGATGATGGCCAGGAACACCAGGGTGGCCAGGCTGCGGCGCGGCTGGTGCGCGGGCTGCGCCGGCGCCCACCCGGGCTGGTCCCACCCCGGCTGCTGGCCGTACCCGTACGGCTGGTCGTAGGAGCCGCCGTAGGGACCGGGCTGCCCGTAGCCGCCCCCGTACTGGCCGGGGTCGCCGTGCTGGCTCGGTGAGCCGTACTGGCCGGGCTGTCCGTACGGCCCGGCCGACGGCGGCCCCCAGCCCCCGGACGGCGGTCCCCACCCGCCGGACGGCGGTCCCCACCCGCCGGACGGCGGTCCCCAGCCCCCGGACGGCGGCCCCCACCCGGGCGCGGGCGGGCGACCGCCCTGCCCTCGGGCCCAGGGGTCCTCGCCCTGCGGCGGCTGGCTCATGCGCACTCCTCGCTCCGGCCGGACGCACCCGGCCCGGCGCCCGATTGTGGCCCACCCGGCGGCCCGGGGCAGCGGGCGCGCTGGTCAGCCGCTGACCGCGACCGACACGACACCGCGGCGCACCCGCCCGACCGCCGCCCGGGCCGCACCGGCCACCGGCTCGTCGGCGACCTTGGCCAGCTGGTCGAGCAGGTCGATCAGCTGCCGGGCCCAGCGCACGAAGTCCCCGCCGGACAGCTCGGTGCCCGCCTGCTCGGCTCCGGCCAGCACCCGGTCCAGGGTCTGCCCGTCGGCCCAGCGGAACGCGGCCCAGACGAAGCCGAGGTCCAGGTCCCGGGTCAGCGGCACCTGGTGCTCGGCCTCGACGTCCTGCAGCCGGGTGCGGATGCGGCGCATCTCGGCGAGCGCACCGGCCACCTTCCCGGCCGGCACCGCCGGCTGCCCCGGGCTCTCCCGCCTGGCCTCGAACACCAGCGCGGACACCACCGCGGCCAGCTCCGCCGGGGTGAGCCCGCGGAACACCCCGGCGCGCAGGCACTCGGCGGTGAGCAGGTCGGCCTCCGACCAGATCCGGCCCAGCCGACGGCCGGCCTCGGTCACCGCCGGGGACTCGTCCGGCGGCAGGCCGTCCTCGGGGGCGGGCACCGGCAGCTCCGGGTGCAGGTAGCCCAGCTCGGCCAGCACGTCGCAGGTGCGGTCGAACTGCTGGGTGAGCGAGCCGGTGCGGTCGGCCATCTGGCGGTGCAGCCGCTCGGCGTCGCGGAGCTCCCGGATCCAGCGGTCCGCGGCGCGCACCCGCTCCTCCCGGTCGGGCAGGCCGTGCACCGGGTGCGCGCGCAGGGCGTGCCGCAGGTCGGCCAGCACCGGGTCGTCGGCGGCCGTCGACCGGCCCCTGGTGCGCCGCGCGCCGAGCTCGTTGTCCATCCGCGCGGTGCGCAGCGTGGAGGCCAGGTCGCGGCGGGCGTGCGGGCTGCGGTGGTTGAAGTTCTTGGGCACCTTGACCCGGGCCAGCGGCGTCACCGGGGTCGGGAAGTCGACCGCCGCGAGCCGGCCGGCCCACCGGTCCTCGGTGAGCACGAGCGGGCGCGGGTCGGCCAGCTCGGTGATCCCGGGGTCGAGGACGACGGCGAGCCCCTGCCGCCGTCCCGACGGCACCCGGATCACGTCCCCGGTGCGCAGCGCCTCCAGCGACTCGGCGGCCTCCAGCCGGCGCTTGGCCTGCGAGTCGCGGGACAGCGCCTTCTCCCGCTCGGAGATCTCCATCCGCAGCCGGGCGTACCCGGCGACGTCCAGCGCGGCGCTGGACAGCCCGCCGTGCATCTCCTGCTGCAGCCGGGCGGCGGCCTCCTCGTGCCGGGCGGCGGCGCGGGCCAGGCCGACGACCGAGCGGTCGGCCTGGAACTGGGCGAAGGAGGAGGCGAGCAGGTCCCGCGCCCGCTCCCGGCCGAACGCGCCGACCAGGTTGACCGCCATGTTGTAGCTGGGCCGGAACGACGAGCGCAGCGGGTACGTGCGGGTGCTGGCCAGGCCCGCGACCAGGGCCGGGTCGACCCCCGGCGCCCACACCACGGCGGCGTGCCCCTCGATGTCGATGCCCCGCCGGCCGGCCCGCCCGGTGAGCTGGGTGTACTCCCCCGGCGTGACGTCGACGTGCGCCTCGCCGTTCCACTTCACCAGCCGCTCGAGGACGACGGTGCGGGCCGGCATGTTGATGCCCAGCGCCAGGGTCTCGGTGGCGAACACGGCCTTCACCAGCCCGCGGACGAAGCACTCCTCGACGGTCTCCTTGAACGCCGGCACCAGCCCCGCGTGGTGGGCGGCGAACCCGGCGAGCAGCCCCTCCCGCCACTCCCAGAACCCGAGGACGTGCAGGTCCTCCTCGGGCAGCGCCCCGGTGCGCCGGTCGACCACCTCGGCGATCGCGGCGCGCTCGCTCTCGTCGGTCAGCCGCATCCCCGAGCCGAGGCACTGGTGGACGGCGGCGTCGCAGCCGTTGCGGCTGAAGATGAAGGTGATCGCGGGCAGCAGGCCGGCCCGGTCCAGCCGCTCGACGACGTCCGGCCGCGACGGCGGCCTGAACCGCGGCTTGTGGCTGAAACCGCCGCGGGTGCCGCCACCGCCGCCGGACCAGGAGTCGAAGCGGCGCTCCTGCTCCTTCACGTACCGGACCAGCTCCGGGTCGACCACGGCCGCGCCGCGGTCGCGGGTGGACTGCCCGCGCGGGGTGTCCTCCCACTCCCCCGCGTGCGCCGCCGGGCGCAGCGCGAACAGGTCGAACACCCGGCCGCTGACCAGCATGTGCTGCCACAGCGGGACCGGCCGCACCTCGCTGACCACGATCCGGGTGTCCCCGCGCACGGTGACCAGCCAGTCGGCGAACTCCTCGGCGTTGCTGACCGTCGCCGACAGCGACACCAGCCGGACGTGCTCGGGCAGGTGGATGATCACCTCCTCCCACACCGCCCCGCGGAACCGGTCGGCGAGGTAGTGCACCTCGTCCATCACGACGTAGGCGAGGTCGGTGAGCGCCGGGGAGTCGACGTAGAGCATGTTGCGCAGCACCTCGGTGGTCATCACGACCACCGGGGCGTCCCCGTTGATGGCGTTGTCGCCGGTCAGCAGGCCGACCCTGGCGCTGCCGTACCGGTCGACGAAGTCGTTGTACTTCTGGTTGGACAGCGCCTTGATCGGGGTCGTGTAGAAGGCCTTGCGGCCCTCCTGCAGCGCCTTGTGGACGGCGAACTCCCCCACCACCGTCTTCCCCGCGCCGGTGGGCGCGCAGACCAGCACGCCCGAGCCCTGCTCCAGCGCCTCGCACGCCTCGACCTGGAACGGGTCGAGGGAGAAGCCGAGCTCGGCGGTGAAGTCCGACAGGGTGGGATGCGCGGTCCGGCGGCGTGCAGCCGCGTACCGCTCAGCCGGGCTGGACATGCCCCCACCGTATGCGCGCGCCGGTGGCTCGGCTCGAACGCCCACCTGGGGGGCGGGAGTGGCCACTCGTGCCCCTCAGCGGCGGGCGGCGCCGACGACCGTCAACGCGCCCGGGAGGCACAGCGACACCGCCGGCAGCGCGGCCACCGGCTCGCCGTCGGCGTAGGTGACCAGCCCCGCGCCCCGCAGGGTGACCTCCCGGCCGCGCAGCACCGTGACCGCCGGGTGGTCGACGTGGGTGCCGGTGGCCAGCCGCGGCCGGGTGCGCACCAGCTCGCGCCGGCCGACCGGGCCGACCACGACCACGTCCAGCAGGCCGTCGGCCGGGTCAGCCCCCGGGGCGATGCGCAACCCGCCGCCGTAGCGCGGGGTGTTGGCGACCGCGACCAGGGTGACCGCCAGCTCCCGGGCGTCCCCGTCGACGGTCAGGCCGACCGCCCGCGGCCGCAGCCGGGCCAGCTCGGCGAGGAGCGCCACGTCGTAGCGGAGCGGCCCGCGCGGCCAGCGCAGCCGGTTGGCCCGCTCGGTGACCGCCGAGTCGAACCCGCAGCACAGCACCGTGGCCCACCAGCGGTCGCCGGTGCGGCCGGCGTCCAGGACCCGGCGCCGGCCCGCCAGCAGGTCCCCGGCAGCGGCCCGGGCGGCCGCGACCGGATCGGCCGGCACACCGAGGGCCGCGGCCAGGTCGTTGCCCGAGCCGGCGGGGAGCACCGCGAGCGCGGCGGGTGTCCCGGCGACGGCCTGCAGGGCGGCGTGCGCGCAGCCGTCCCCGCCGAGGGCGGCGACCGCCGTCACCCCGCCGGCCACCGCCTCGCGGGCCCGCGCCTCCGCCCCGGCGCGGTCCCGGGCGGGCAGCGGGGTGCAGGCCACGCCGCGGCCGGTGAGGGCCGCCGTCACCGCGGCGACGAGCCGGTCGCCGCGTCCCCGCCGGACGCTGGTCAGCAGCGCCACGGTGGGAGGGCTCAGCGGGAGGGTCCGGGGGCCGGCTCCGGCAGCGGGGAGGGCTCGGCCGCGAGCGGGCTGGGGGTGGTGTCCACCGCCGACGGCGACGCGTCGAGCGGGGAGGGCTCGTCGTCGTCCAGGCCGGTCAGGCCCAGCGCGGCCGCCCGCTTGGCCCGCCGCTTGTCGACCAGCCGGGCGATCTGGATGGCCAGCTCGAACAGCACGCACATCGGCGCGGCCATCAGCAGCATGGTGAACGGGTCCTGGGTGGGCGTGACGAAGGCGGCGAACAGGATGGTGAGGAAGTAGATCCACCGCCGGCCCTTGGCCAGCACCGCGTGGGACAGCACGCCGATCAGGTTGAGCACCACCGCGATCAGCGGCAGCTCGAAGCTCACCCCGAAGGCGAGCAGCAGGGAGATGACGAAGCCGATGTAGTCCTGCGCGGTGAGCGCGATCGCCACGCCCTCCCCGGCCAGGCCGAGCAGCAGGTCCAGGCCCTTGGCCAGCGAGACGTAGGCCAGCGCCGCCCCCAGCGCGAACAGGGTGCTGGACGCGGCGACGAAGGCGACGCCGTAGCGCTTCTCGTTCTTGCGCAGGCCCGGGGTGATGAAGGCCCACAGCTGGTAGAGCCAGAACGGGGCGGACAGCACGATCCCGACCATGAAGCTGATCTTCAGCCGGATCAGCGCGCCGCCGAAGACGTCGGTGACCAGCAGCTCGCAGTCGCCGCTGCCGCCGGTGCCCAGCGCGCGCAGGTCGGTGTCCAGCCCGCAGTAGGGGGCGCGGATGAACTCCCCCAGGCCGTGCTCGTACCACCAGAACGCCACCGCGGTGCCCAGCAGCACGAACACCAGCGCGACACCGACGCGGTTGCGCAGCTCACGCAGGTGCGCGACGAGGGTCATCGTCGCGGCGGCGTCCCGCTCGGGACGCCGCTTCCTGCCGCGCGCTGCCAGGGTCATCGGTGCCAGGGTGCGGGAGGAGCGGTCAGCGGGCGCCGTCGGCGCCGGCCGACGAGCGGGCCTGCTCGGCGCGGGCCCGCGCCTCGGCGGCCCGGGCCTCGGCGGCGCGGGCCTCCGCCTCGAGGTCGACCGGGGCCGGGGCGGCGATCTGGGTCGGCGCCGGCGTCACCGTGGCCGCGTCCTTGCCCCGGACGTCGTCGTCCTTCATCCCCTTCATCTCGCCCTTGAAGATGCGCAGCGAGCGGCCCAGCGACCGTGAGGCGTCGGGCAGCTTCTTGTAGCCGAAGAGCAGCAGGACGGCCAGGATGATCAGGCCGATCTCCATGGGACCGAGGTTCATCGGGGTCCTCCAGTGGTGGGGGTGCGGCTGACTCTACGCCGGGGCGGACGCCGGACAGGGGTGGCGGACGGTGGCGGCGGGCCCGGTGGCACGCCGTCCACCTGCGGTTCAGTCGGTGGCTGCCGGTCGTTCCTGGCGCTGGGCGGCGGCGCGCCGGAGGGCCTCCTCGACGTCCGCGCGCGCCGGCTCGACGTCGGCCTGCAGGCCGCGCAGTTCCCGGTCCAGCCGGCCGGCGGCGCCGCGCACGCCGTACCCGAGCACGCCCAGGACGGCCAGCGCGACCACGACGACGGCGATCCACACGACGAGCAGCACGGGAGGACAGTAACCGGCGCGGCCGGGCAGCGGCCGGGTGCCGGCCCGGTCAGTCCGCGTACCGGGCGAGCGCGGCGCGGGCCTCGGCCGCGACCTGGTCGGCCAGCTCGGCCGGCTCGTCCACGGTGGCCGCGCCGCCCAGGGAGGCCACCAGCCGGCGCGCCCAGCCCAGGTCCGACGTCCGCACCGTGACGGCCAGCCCTCCGGGCGGGTCGTCGACCTCGACCTGCTCCTCCACCGGGTAGTAGTCGGCGACCCACCGGGCCTGCCGGGCCAGCCGCAGCCGGACCAGCGGCTGGTCCTCCGCCGCCTGGTACAGGCCGTCGTCCAGGTCGCGCTCCCGCGCCTGCGGTGGTGGCGCGGCGGGCTCGTCCAGCACGGTGACCTCGTCCATCCGGTCCAGCCGGAACAGCCGCACGCCCTCGACGTTGCGGCACCAGGCCTCCAGGTACCAGTGCCCGTCGACCAGCAGCAGCCGCATCGGGTCGACCACCCGGCGGGTCCGCTCGTCCCGGCTGGGCACGTAGTAGTGCACGTCCAGCGCCCTGCCGCGCTCGAGCCCGTCCCGGACGACGGCGAGGGACTGCTCCCGGGCGTCCACGCTGACCGCCAGCGGCGTCCGGGACTCCGCGGCGTGCCCTGCCGCGCCGGCGACCTTGGCCAGGGCCCGGCTGACCGCCTCCCCCTCGGCGAGGCCGGGCAGCTCGAGCAGCGTGCGCAGCGCCACGATCAGCGCGACCGCCTCGTCGGTGGTCAGCCGCAGCGGCCGCACGAGGCCGGCGGTGAAGGTGACCCGCACCCGGTCGCCCTCGAACGCCAGGTCGACGAGGTCCCCGGGGCCGTGGCCGGGCAGCCCGCACACCCACAGCAGGTCCAGGTCCCGGCGCAGCTGCGCCTCGGGGACGCCGAAGTCGCGGGCGGCGTCGGCCAGCCGGACGCCGTCAGGGCGGGCCTGCAGGTACGGGACCAGCGCCAGCAGCCGGGTCATCCGCTCCGCGGTGCTCGGGGAGGTCATGCCGGTGTCCGCAGCGCCGCCAGGCGGGTCAGCCGCTGCACGACCGCCTCCCGCATCCGCTGCGGCGCCTCGACCAGCACGTCGGGGCCGTAGGCGGCGATCTCGTCGGCCAGCGCCCAGGGCTCGGTCGTGCGCAGCTGCAGCCGGTCCTCCACCCCGCCCCGGCTGTCCTCGACCGGGCCGAGGGACTCCGCGTGCCGGCGCAGCCCGATCGCGGCGCCCGGCCGGACCCGCACCACGACCAGCTCCTCCTCGCGGCGCTCGGAGCGGGCCACCACCCTCGCCAGGTCCAGGTCGGCCGGCGGCTCGAAGGCGCCGGCCGGACCGGTGGCCCGCGGCGTCCCGGCCACCCGGGAGAGCCGGAACACCCGGGGCGCCTGGCGGTCCAGGTCGTGGCCGACGAGGTACCAGCGCCCGTGCCAGGCCACCACGCCCCACGGCTGCACGCGGCGGCGGGTGGGCGCCGGCTCGTCGGGACGGCGGTAGTCGAAGGCGAGCTCGCGGCGGTCGCGGGCCGCGGCGTAGCAGGGCTCGAAGGCGGGCTCCCCGGCGTCCAGGCGCGGCTGGATCGGGAGGGTCCGGGACTGGTCGACCTCCACCCCCGCCGCGCGCAGCTTCACCAGGGCGCTCTGCGCGGCGCCGGCCAGCTGGGCCGACTGCCACAGCCGCAGCGCCAGGCCCACCGCGGCGGCCTCCTCACCGGTGAGCGTGATCTCCGGCAGCTCGTACGAGGCCCGGGCGATGCGGTAGCCGTCCTCGGTGTCGAAGACGCTGGTGCGCCCAGTCTCCAGCGGCACGCCGATCTCGCGCAGCTCCGCCTTGTCCCGCTCGAACATCCGCTTGAACGCCTCGTCGGCCCGCTCGGTGCCGTCGTCGGGCTCGTAGCCGGGCACCGTGGCGCGGATCTTGGCCGCGGAGACGTACTGCCGGGTGCCCAGCAGGGCGAAGACCAGGTTGACCAGTCGTTCCGCCCGCTTGGCTGCCACGCGCACAGGTTACGGCCCGCGCGGCGGGCGCTCCGTCCCCGTCGTCCGGCTGCCCGCGACCGCCGCCCTGGCTACCCTCCGGCCGTGACCTCTGCCTCCTCCCCCACCCCGGTCTCGCGGATCCGCTGGCGCCGGGGCCGGGTGACCGAGCTGGGCCGGTCCTGGCGGGACGCGCAGGAGATGACCGTCGAGGTGCCCGGCGACGGCGCGGTCCGGGCCCTCGCCCACCCGTCGCTGGTGGGCAGCCCCGCGCTGGGGGACGACGTCCTGCTCAACACGACCGCCTGGGCGCAGCAGCTGGGCACCGGCGGGTACGCGCTGGTGGTGGCCGTCCCCGACCGGCTGCCCCCGGACCCCACCGGCCCCGGGCACCTGGTCAAGAACCGGTACTCGCCGCTGCAGGTCAGCGTGCAGGGGGTCGACGAGCAGCAGACCGAGCACCACGACCTGATCGCGGCCGCCGAGGACCTCGGCGGGATGCCGGTGGTCGTCGCCGACCTGCACTCCGCGCTGCCCGCGGTGCTGGCCGGGGTGCACGTCACCGACCCGGCGCTGAAGGTCGCCTACGTGATGACCGACGGCGGGGCCCTGCCCGCCGCGTTCAGCCGCACCCTCGACACGCTCACCGACGACCTGGCCGGCGTGGTCACCGTCGGGCAGGCGTTCGGCGGGGACCTGGAGGCGGTCACCGTGCACACCGGGCTGCTGGCCGCCCGGCACGTGCTCGGTGCGGACGTCACGGTGGTCACCCAGGGCCCGGGGAACCTGGGCACCGGCACCCCGTGGGGGTTCTCCGGGGTCACCGCCGGAGAGGTGTGCAACGCGACGTACGTGCTCGGCGGTCAGGCGATCGGGGCGCTGCGCATCTCCGAGGCCGACCCACGGCCGCGGCACCGCGGGGTGTCGCACCACTCCCTCACCGCGTTCGGCCGGGTGGCGCTGGGCGGCGTGACCCTGGTGGCGCCGCGCGGGCTGGGCTCGGCGCTCGGCGCCCAGGTCGAGGAGGACCTCGCCGGCCAGCCCGAGCGGAACTTCGTGGAGTGGGTGGACAGCGAGGGGCTGGACGAGGCGCTGGCCGCCTCGCCGGTGACGCTGTCGACGATGGGCCGCGGCCTGGCCGAGGACCGGGCCTACTTCCTCGCCGCGGCGGCCGCCGGCCGGTACGCCGCCCAGCTGGCGATCTTCGGCCTGCCCCCCGTCTGACGCTCCCGCCTCACGCCCAGCGGCGGAAGCCGCCCTCGGCGTCGATGGTCTGGCCGGTGACCGAGCGGGCGTCGGGGCCGGTCAGCCAGGCGACGACCGCGGCCACCTCCTCGGGGCTGTTCCAGCGGCCGCGCGGCATGGCCCGCCGGACGGTGTCGGCGAGCTCCGACCCCGCCCAGCCGGTGTCCGTCGGTCCGGGGTTGACGCAGTTCACCGTGACGTCGCGGTCGATCAGCGCGTCGGCGAGGGAGAGGGTCATCTGCTGGACGGCCCCCTTGCTCACCGCGTAGGGCAGCTCGGCGGACATCGGCCCGCGGTGCTGACCGGAGGTGAACAGGACGACCGCCCCGGGGCCGGCGCCCGGGTCGTACTGGGCGGCGAACGCCTGGGTGAGCAGCAGGCTGCCCCGCGCGTTGACCGCGAAGCAGAGGTCGAGCTCCGCGGCGGTGACGTCGGCGAGGCCGCCCTCGGCGCTGCGCGCGTGGTTGGCGACGAGCCCGGTGAGGGGCCCGACCGCCGCGGTGGCCGCGGCGACCAGGGCGGCGGGCGCCTGCGGGTCGGCGAGGTCCGCGGACAGGTGCGGTGGGGAGCCCAGCTCGGCCAGGACGGCGCCGAGGTCGTCGGCGCCCCACGGCTGCCCGGTGTCGTGCGGCGTCCAGGAGTGGACGACGACCCGGTCCCCGCGGGCGAGCAGCCGCCGGGCGATCGCGAACCCGATGCCCGCCCGGCGGCTCACCCCGGTGATCAGCACGTTGCCCATTGGCGCGAGTATGGCCCCGTCCAGAGGCTCGTCCCGAGCGTGCGAGGGATGAGGAGGACGGGTCCTCCTACATGCTCGCGATGAGCTTCTCCACCCGCTCGTCGACGGCCTTGAACGGGTCCTTGCACAGGACGGTGCGCTGGGCCTGGTCGTTGAGCTTGAGGTGCACCCAGTCGACGGTGAAGTCGCGGCGCTTCTCCTGCGCCCGGCGGATGAACTCGCCGCGCAGCTTGGCCCGGGTGGTCTGCGGGGGCACGTTCTTGGCCTCGAAGATCCGCGGGTCGTGCGCCACCCGGTCGACCTGGCCGGCCTTCTCCAGCAGGTAGTACAGGCCGCGGCCGCGCCGGATGTCGTGGTAGGCGAGGTCCATCTGCGCGACCCGCGGGCTGGACAGCGGCAGGTCGTGCTTGGCCCGGTAACGCTCGATGAGCCGGTACTTGCTGGCCCAGTCCACCTCGCGGTCGATCAGGCTGAGGTCGCCGGAGTCGACGGCCTTGAGCGTGCGACCCCACAGCTCGAGCATCTGCCGGTGCACCGGGCCGTAGCCCTCGCGGTCGACGAACTCGGCGGCCCGGTCGTGGTACTCGGTCTGGATCTCCAGCGCCGACATCTCCCGGCCGTTGGCCAGCCGGACCTTGCGCCGTCCGGTCAGGTCGTGGCTGATCTCGCGGATGGCCCGGATCGGGTTCTCCAGCGTCATGTCCCGGATCACGACGCCCTGCTCGATCATCCGCAGCACCAGGTCGGTGATGGTGACCTTGAGCAGCGTCGTCGTCTCGTTCATGTTCGAGTCGCCGACGATGACGTGCAGCCGGCGGTAGCGCTCGGCGTCGGCGTGCGGCTCGTCGCGGGTGTTGATGATCGGGCGGGAGCGGGTGGTGGCGCTGGAGACGCCCTCCCAGATGTGCTCGGCGCGCTGGCTCACGCAGTAGACGGCGCCACGCGGGGTCTGCAGGACCTTGCCGGCGCCGACCACCATCTGGCGGCTGACCAGGAAGGGGATGAGCACGTCGGCCAGGCGGCCGAACTCACCGTGCCGGCCGACCAGGTAGTTCTCGTGGCAGCCGTAGCTGTTGCCGGCGGAGTCGGTGTTGTTCTTGAACAGGTAGATGTCGCCGGTGACACCCTCCTCGTTGAGCCGCTGCTCGGCGTCGACCATCAGGCCCTCGAGGATCCGCTCCCCCGCCTTGTCGTGGACGACGAGCTCCACCAGGTCGTCGCACTCGGCGGTGGCGTACTCGGGGTGGCTGCCGACGTCGAGGTAGAGCCGGGAGCCGTTGCGCAGGAAGACGTTGGAGCTGCGTCCCCACGACACCACCCGGCGGAACAGGTAGCGCGCGACCTCGTCCGGGGAGAGCCGGCGCTGCCCGCGGAAGGTGCAGGTGACGCCGTACTCGGTCTCGATGCCGAAGATCCGTCGTTCCACCCCGCCGAGCCTATGCCGCCGCGGCGCGCTCGGCTCGTGTCCCGGACGCGCCGCGCCGATCACGGACGGTGGCTCAGCGCTCGTCGTCCGTGCGGGGCTGCGGCTGGTCGCCCTCGGTGCCGCCGCCCGCGCCGTCCAAGGTGTCCGGCTCCAGCGTGCGGTCCTCGGTGCCGCCGGCGGTGTCGACGGCCGTCGGGTCGCCGAGGCCGGCCGGGGTGCCCGGCGCGGGGGCGCTGGGCGCGTGCACGTGGGTCGCCGCGGCGGGCGGCGCCGCCTCCTCGGGAACCGGCTCGTCGGACAGCAGCGACCGGAGGGAGGCGCCGGCGACCCGGCGGAACGCCCGCTTGTGCCGCCGCCGGTCCAGGACGGCGACCTCGAGCTGCTCGGCCGGCAGCTGGTCGTGCCCGCCGCCGTTGGCGGCGGTGGCAGGGCTCACCGCGGAGAGCGCCCGGACGCCGACCCGCAGCGCCTCGCGCAGGCCCATGCCGCGGGTGTAGTGCTCCCGGAGGTGGTTGGCGACGGTCTCGGCCTGGCCGCCCATGACGACGAAGTCGGACTCGTCGACGATGGAGCCGTCGAAGGTGAGCCGGTACAGCTGGTCCCCGCCGCTGCTGTCACCCACCTCGGCGACGCACAGCTCGACCTCGTAGGGCTTGAGCTGCTCGGTGAACACCGCGCCGAGGGTCTGCGCGTAGGCGTTGGCGATGACCCGTCCGGTGACGTCCCGGCGGTTGTAGGAGTAGCCGCGGACGTCGGCGAGCCGGACCCCGGCCACCCGCAGGCTCTCGAACTCCGAGTACCGGCCGACCGCGGCGAAGCCGATCCGGTCGTAGAGCTCGCTGACCTTGTGCAGCGTGGCGCTGGGGTTCTCGGCGATGAACAGGACGCCGTCGACGTAGGTGAGGACGGCGACGCTGCGGCCGCGGGAGATGCCCTTGCGGGCGTACTCCGAGCGGTCCCGCATCACCTGCTCGGCGGAGGCGTAGTAGGGCATGGTCATGGCTCAGACCTCCCGCGCTTCGTTGCCCGCGGAACGGTCGGCGATGATCGTCTCGGCGACGGCGGCCACCTCGGCGTCGGGGAGCCGGACCGCGCCCTCGGCGTCGACCCGGTAGACGATCGGGTACAGCCGCCGCACCGGGTCGGGACCGCCGGTGGCGGAGTCGTCGTCGGCGGCGTCGTAGAGGGACTCGACCAGGCTGCGGGTGGCGGCGTCGGCCGGCAGCCCGGTTCGCCAGGTCTTCTTCAGCGAGTTGCGGGCGAACAGCGAGCCGGAGCCGACCGAGGCGTAGCCGCGCTCCTCGTAGTTCCCGCCGGTGACGTCGTAGCTGAAGATGCGGCCGGGGCTCGCGCCCTCGGCGGCGTCCAGGTCGTAGCCGGCGAACAGCGGGACGACGGCCAGGCCCTGCATCGCGGCGCCGAGGTTGCCGCGGATCATGCCGGCCAGCCGGTTGGCCTTGCCGTCGAGGGACATCGTGACGCCCTCGATCTTCTCGTAGTGCTCGAGCTCGACCTGGTAGAGCCGGACCATCTCGATGGCGATGCCGGCGGCACCGGCGATGCCGATCACCGAGTACGAGTCGGCCGCGTAGACCTTCTCGATGTCACGGCTGGAGATGAGGTTGCCCATCGTGGCCCGGCGGTCCCCGCCCATGAGCACGCCACCCTCGTAGGTGACCGCGACGATGGTGGTGCCGTGCGGTGCCAGCTCGCCCAGCGGCGCGGCAGGGAGGGTGCGCCGGCCGGGCAGCAGGTCGGGCGCGGCGAGGCCGAGGAAGTCGGTGAACGACGAGCCCACCCGGTCCAGGTACGCGGGCGGGAACCCGCTCCGGCCAGTTGACGACTCGCTCACTCGCCCGCCTCTCTCGCCGCCGGCACCGCGCGGCCCCGACTGCTCAGACCCGTCCGCCGGTGCACCGGCGGACGCTGCGACGACCCTACCGGCGGGCCGACCGGGTGGCTGATCACCTCCGGGCGCCGCCGGACCAAGGGCTGGGCACGGTGCTGCCGGGCCCGGTGGCGTTCGACGTACCCCGCCGCAGCCCGCAGCACCGCCGGGTCGTCCCGGAACTGTCCCAGCCCACCGTTGCAGTTGAAGCACAGCAATTCCCGGACGACGTCGGTCGCGTGGTCGTGGTCGACGTGCACCGCCGGTGCCGCCCGGCAGATCGCGCACAGCCCACCCTGGGCTGCCGGCATCGCGTCTGCCTCCACGGCCGTGATCCCGTACCGCCGCTTCAGGTGATACGTCTGTGAGCCGCCGATCTTCTCCTTGGACGCCTTACCGCGCGCGTTGTGGCACGGCTTGCAGTACGTGTAGCGCCCTGACGTCGTCGCCCGCGTACGAGGGAACTCGGACAGCGGCCTGACCAGGCCGCAGTCCGGGCACCACTTTGAGCCAGACGGGACACCGCGACCACTGGCCGTCCGGCGCTTGGCCGTCCCGACACGGGCTGCGCGCGATGCGTTCGCCCGGCAACGGGCGTGAGCACGGCAGTACGCCGCCAGGCCGTCCTTCCGGCTGCGGTCCCTGGTGAACGCGTCTTCCGGACGGGTCACACCGCAATCAGGGCAGAACTTTTCTGTGACCATTCCTGAAACATTCCCTGAATGGTCGCAGAATGGTCATTGGCCCCCTTTTTGCACGTATGACCTGACAAATTCCTCGGCGTTCTCCTCGAGGACCCCGTCGATCTCGTCGAGGAGCGAGTCCACGTCCTCGGTCACTTCCTTGGTGCGCTCGGAGCTCTCGGCGTCGACCGACGCCTCGACCTCCTCGGTCTCCTCTCGCGACCGCGTCGCGCGGTGCTGACCCCCGCTGTCCCTCGTTGCCATCTCGCCCTCCGTCGTGTGTGGAGCTTCGGATGCTGCCGCTGAAGCTACCCGCGCGGTGTGACAGTCGGCTCACCTCGATCCACAGACACGACGAGTGGCCGGGACCTCAGCTGCCGGTGATGGTGTCCACGAGCTCCGCGGCGCTGGACGTCGCCTCGAACAGCGCGCCGACGTGGTCCCGGGTGCCCCGCAGCGGTTCCATGGTCGGGATCCGCACCAGGTTGTCCCGGCCCACGTCGAACACCACCGAGTCCCACGACGCGGCGGCCACCTGGGCCGGGTACCGGCGCAGGCACTCGCCGCGGAAGTAGGCCCGGGTGTCCGGCGGTGGGCTGGTCATCGCCCGGGTCACCTCCTCGTCGGTGAGCAGCCGCTGCATCGACCCGCGGGCCACCAGGCGGTGGTACAGCCCCTTCTCGGGGCGCACGTCGGAGTACTGCAGGTCCACCAGCTTGAGCCGGGCGTCACCCCAGGAGAGCCCGTCGCGCTGCCGGTACCCCTCCAGGAGGCGCAGCTTCGCCGGCCAGTCGAGCTGGTCGGCCAGCCGCATCGGGTCCGTCTCCAGGTCGTCGAGCACCTGGGCCCAGCGGCGCAGCACGTCGGTGGTCTGGGGGTCGGGCTCGCCGTGCCGGGCGACGAACTCCTCGGCCAGTGCGAGGTACTCCCGCTGCACCTCGACGGCGGTCAGCCGCCGGCCGTCGCGCAGCCGCACCTGGTGGGTCAGCGTCGGGTCGTGGCTGATGGCCTGCAGTGCCTCGACCGGCTCCTCGATGCCCAGGTCCTTGCCCAGCGCCCGCGCCTCGATCATCGCCAGCACGAGCGCCGTCGTCCCGACCTTCAGGTACGTCGACAGCTCGGCCAGGTTGGCGTCGCCGATGATCACGTGCAGCCGGCGGTACTCGTCGGGGTTGGCGTGCGGCTCGTCGCGGGTGTTGATGATGGGCCGCTTCAGCGTCGTCTCCAGGCCCACCTCGACCTCGAAGAAGTCGGCCCGCTGCGACAGCTGGAAGCCGTGGGTGCGCCCCTCGGTGCCGATGCCGACCCGCCCGGCGCCGGTGAACACCTGCCGGGTCACGAAGAAGGGGACGAGGCCCCGGATGATCTCCACGAACGGAGTCCGGCGGTCCATCAGGTAGTTCTCGTGCGCCCCGTAGGAGGCGCCCTTCCCGTCGGTGTTGTTCTTGTACAGCTGGATGGGCTGGGTGCCCGGGATGCGGGCGGCCCGCCGGGCCGCCTCGGCCATGATCTGCTCGCCGGCCTTGTCCCAGACGACCAGGTCCCGGGGGTTGGTGACCTCCGGTGTCGAGTACTCCGGGTGCGCGTGGTCGACGTAGAGCCGGGCGCCGTTGGTGAGGATGACGTTGGCCATCCCGGCGTCCTCGTCGAGGTCGGTGTGGTCCAGCGCGTTGGCCGGGGACAGGTCGAAGCCGCGGGCGTCCCGCAGCGGCGACTCCTCCTCGAAGTCCCAGCGCGGCCGGCGGGGCATCGGCGCGTCGGCGACCGCCCAGGCGTTCACCACCTGGCTGGACAGCGTCGTCGGGTTCGCCCCCGGCTGCCCGGGCACGGAGATGCCGTACTCCAGCTCGGTCCCCATCACCCGTCGCACGCTCATGCGCCCCAGGTTAGGCGGCAGCCGCGCGCCTGGAAGATGGACGGGTGGAGATGCCGCCCCTGGGCCTGCTGCTGGACGTCGACGGCCCCGTGGCCAGCCCGGTCACCCGCACTGCGGCGTCTTCGCTGCTCGGGGACCTGCGGCGGCTGCTGGCCGCCGGCGTCCCGGTCGTGCTCAACACCGGGCGGTCGGCGGCGTTCGTCGGCGAGCGCGTCCTGCGGCCGCTCGTCGCGGCCGGCCTGCCCGACCACGCCAGGTTGCACGCGGTCTGCGAGAAGGGCGGCGTGTGGACGACGGCCGGCCCGGACGGTGCCGCGGAGGTGCACGTCGACGCCGACCTGGCAGTGCCGGAGGTCTGCCGCGACGTCCTCGCCGAACTGGTCGGGAACGGCTACGGCGACGCGATGTTCGTCGATGCCAGCAAGCGGACGATGGCCACGGTGGAGGCGCGCACCGACGTCCCTGCCGAGTTCTACGCCGAGCGGCAGCGTGCGTTCGACGCCGACCTGGCGGCCCGGCTGTCGGCGGCGGGGCTGGGAGTGCAGCTGGACGGGCGGTCCGTCCCCGACGCGGAGGGCCGGACGCCGTGGCGGATCGACCCCTCGGTCATCGCCACCGACGTGGAGTCGGTCCGGGCGGGGAAGGCGCTCGGTGCCCGCCGCGCCCTGCACCTGCTGCGGGCGGACGGACCCCTCCCCGCTGCCTGGCACACCGTCGGCGACTCCCGGTCCGACTACGGCATGGCCGACCAGTTGCACGGACTCGGGGCCGAGGTGACCCACGTCGACGTCGGTCCGCAGCCGCCGCTCGTCCGGCCGTACCCGGTGCTGACCGTGCCCGGGGCGACGTACGACGCCGCCGGCGGTGAGCACCTGCGGGTGCTGGCCGACCGCCTCACCTGAACGCGCGTCGGCCCGGCCCCGCGGTGCGGGGACCGGGCCGACGGCCCGCTACAGGTACTGGCCGGTGTTGGTGGCGGTGTCGATGGCGCGGCCGCTCTCCGCGCCCTTGCCGCTGATCAGCGTGCGGATGTAGACGATCCGCTCGCCCTTCTTGCCCGAGATCCGCGCCCAGTCGTCGGGGTTGGTCGTGTTGGGCAGGTCCTCGTTCTCCTTGAACTCGTCGACGCAGGCGGCCATCAGGTGCTGCACCCGCAGCCCGCCCACGCCCGTCTCGAGGAGGTCCTTGATCGCCATCTTCTTGGCGCGGTCGACGATGTTCTGCAGCATCGCCCCGGAGTTGAAGTCCCGGAAGTACAGGACCTCCTTGTCACCGTTGGCGTAGGTGACCTCCAGGAAGCGGTTCTCCTCCGTCTCGGTGTACATCCGCTCCACGGTCCGCTGGATCATCCCGGCGATCGTCGACTCACGGTTGCCCCAGTGCTCGGCGAGGTCGTCGGGGTGGATCGGCAGCGAGGTGGTCAGGTACTTGCTGAAGATGTCGCGCGCCGCCTCGGCGTCCGGGCGCTCGATCTTGATCTTCACGTCGAGCCGCCCGGGCCGCAGGATGGCCGGGTCGATCATGTCCTCGCGGTTGGAGGCGCCGATCACGATGACGTTCTCCAGGCCCTCGACGCCGTCGATCTCGCTGAGCAGCTGCGGGACGATCGTGCTCTCCACGTCGGAGGAGACCCCCGACCCGCGGGTGCGGAAGATCGAGTCCATCTCGTCGAAGAAGACGATGACCGGCGTGCCCTCGCTGGCCTTCTCCCGGGCCCGCTGGAACACCAGCCGGATGTGCCGCTCGGTCTCGCCCACGTACTTGTTGAGCAGCTCCGGGCCCTTGATGTTGAGGAAGAAGGACTTCCCCTGGCTCCGGTCGGAGTCCCCGTTCAGCGCGGCGACCTTCTTGGCCAGCGAGTTGGCCACCGCCTTGGCGATCAGCGTCTTCCCGCAGCCCGGCGGGCCGTACAGCAGGATGCCCTTCGGCGGGCGCAGCTGGTACTCGCGGAACAGGTCCGCGTGCAGGAACGGCAGCTCGACGGCGTCCCGGATCTGCTCGATCTGCCGGGACAGCCCACCGATGTCGGAGTAGTCGATGTCGGGGACCTCTTCGAGGATCAGCTCCTCGACCTCGCTCTTCGGGATCCGCTCGTACACGTACCCCGACCGGGTCTCCAGCAGCAGCGAGTCACCGCTGCGCAGCGGGTGGCCGGTCAACGAGTCGGCGATCCGGACGACCCGCTCCTCGTCGGTGTGCCCGATGACCAGGGCCCGCCGCGGCTCGCCGGGCACCGGCTCGAGCAGCTCCTTGAGCATCACGACGTCGCCGGCCCGCTCGAAGCCGCGCGCGGCGACCACGTTCATCGCCTCGTTGAGCATGACCTCCTGGCCGTGCCGGAGCCCGTCGAGCTCGACGTCCGGGGACACCGCCACCCGCAGCTTGCGCCCGCCGGTGAAGACGTCGACCGTGCCGTCCTCGAAGCGCTCGAGGAAGACGCCGTAGCCCGAGGGCGGCTGGCCCAGGCGCTCGACCTCCTCCTTCAGCGTGACCAGCTGCTCGCGTGCCTCGCGCAGCGTGCCGGCCAGCTTGTCGTTGCGCTCGGACAGGAAGGCCGCCCGGCCCTCCGCCTCGGCCAGCCGCTCCTCCAGCGCGCGCACCTGGCGCGGGCTGTCGGAGACCTTGCGCCGCAGGAGGCCGATCTCCTCCTCGAGGTAGGAGATCTGGCTCACCAGGGAGGCGACGTCACGTTCACGCCGCGCTCGGAACTCGTCAGGACCCAGGCCCATCACGCACCTCCGCACACATCGGGGGGAGCCAGGCAGCCAATCTATACACGCCGGTGCCGACAATGCCGCCCTCCCACGGACGGGTGCGCGGGGTGCGCCGGTACGTCACCGAACCGTCATCTCCGGCCGGATCAGAACTTCTGCGCCCGGCGCTGCCGGGTGGGTGCGACGACCCCGTCGGCCAGTCGCCGGGCGGTGACGAGGAAGGCGGTGTGGGCCACCATGCGGTGCTCCGGGCGCACCGCGAGACCCACGGCGTGCCAGGGCCGGACCAGCGACTCCCACGCGTAGGGCTCGGTCCAGCAGCCCTGCGCCCGCAGCGCCTCCACGTAGCTGGACAGCTGGGTCACCGTGGCGACGTAGCCGACCAGCACGCCGCCGGGGCGCAGCGCCGCGGCCACCGTGGGCAGCACCTCCCACGGCGCCAGCATGTCCAGGACGACGCGGTCCACGACCTCCTCGGCCGGGTGCTGGTCGAGGTCGCCGAGCCGCAGCGACCAGTTCGCCGGCACGTCGCCGAAGAAGGCGCCCACGTTCGCGCGCGCGACGTCGGCGAAGTCCTCGCGCCGCTCGTAGCTGGTGACCGTCCCCCCGCTGCCGACCGCCCGCAGCAGCGAGCAGGTCAACGCGCCGGACCCGGCGCCGGCCTCGAGCACCCGCATCCCCGGGCCGATGTCGCCGGAGCCGACGATCTGCGCGGCGTCCTTGGGGTAGATGACCTGCGCGCCCCGGGGCATGGACAGGACGAAGTCGGCCAGCAGGGGCCGCAACGCCAGGTAGCCGGTGTTCGCCGTCGAGTGCACGACCGACCCCTCCGGGGCCCCGATCAGCTCGTCGTGGGCGATCGCGCCGCGGTGGGTGTGGAAGGCCTTGCCCGGCTCCAGGACCACCGTGTGCATCCGCCCCTTGGGGTCGGTGAGCTGCACCCGGTCACCGGTCCGGAAGGCCCCGGCCACCGGCTCGGGGCTGCCGGCGGGCTCCCCCTCGACCACCACGGGCTCCAGGGGCGCCTCGGCGAGCACCTCCACCGCGGTGGGCTCGGGAGCCGGAGCGGCCTCAGGGGTCGGGTCGTGCGGCAGTACCTGCTGTTGGTCCACGGGCCACGAGCGTACGGACGGCGTCCGGGGAGCCTCCGGCGCGGAGACTCGGAACTGTCGGAGCGCCGACCTAGCCTCGGTCCCATGACGGCGACGCTCGCGACCGACCGGTCCCCCGAGGGCATTCCGGAACGGACCACGACGGCGGACGGCACGCCGCGGCGGCCCTCGCTGTCGCCGTCCCGCGCCGCGGACTTCAAGTCCTGTCCCCTGCTCTACCGGTTCCGCACGATCGACCGCCTGCCGGAGAAGAAGAGCCGGGCGGCCGTCCGCGGCACGCTGGTGCACTCGGTGCTGGAGAAGCTCTACGACCTCCCCCCGTCCCGGCGCACCCTCGACGCCGCCCGCGAGCTGGTCGCCCCGGCCTGGGAGGAGCTGCGGCAGGAGGAGGGCGTCGAGGAGCTCTTCGCCGCGCCGCAGGACGGCACCGAGGTGGCCGGCGCGGGCGGCCTCGATGAGTGGCTGACCTCGGCCGGCGCCCTGGTCGAGAACTACTTCACCCTGGAGGACCCGACCCGCATCCAGCCGGCCGGGCGCGAGGAGCTGGTCGAGGTCACCGTCCCCGACGGGCTGCTGCTGCGCGGCTACGTCGACCGGCTCGACGTGGCTCCCACCGGGGCGATCCGGGTGGTCGACTACAAGACCGGCGCGGTACCGCGCGAGGCCTTCGAGGCCAAGGCTCTGTTCCAGATGAAGTTCTACGCACTGGTGCTCTGGCGCACCCGCGGCGTGGTGGCCGCCCAGCTGAAGCTGCTGTACCTCGGCGACGCCGACGCGCTCACCTACGCGCCGGACGAGGCGGAGCTGGTGCGGTTCGAGCGCACCCTGCAGGCCATCTGGGCGGCGATCGAGCGCGCGGTGGCCACCGGTGACTTCCGGGCCAACAAGAGCCGGCTGTGCGGCTGGTGCGACCACCAGGCGCTGTGCCCGGCGTTCGGCGGCACTCCCCCGCCGTTCCCGGCGCAGGCCGCCGCCGACGCGGGCTGGCGCACCGCGCTGCCGGTCACCCCGGTCTGAGCCCCGGCTGACCGCCGAGAGGCCGCGGAAGGCCCCGGGCGCCCGTGGGGCTCGGTACGGTCGCGCCGGCGGATCCACCGGTGGCCTGGAGGCGGACCGTGCACGGCTACCGGGCGGAACGGGCCTTCGACGGCGAGCGGGTGCTGCCCGGCGGAGCCCTGGTCCTGGTGGAGGACGGCGCGATCATCGGCGTCGAGCCGGCTGCGGCGACCGCCCCGGCCGGGTGCGAGGTGACCGACCTGGCCGGCGCGACCCTGCTGCCGGGACTGATCGACACGCACGTCCACCTCTGCGCGGACGGCGGCCCCCGCGCCCTGGACCAGCTCGCCGAGCTGGACGCAGGGGCGGTCGACGCGATCGTCTCGGTCTCGCTGCGCCGCCAGCTCGCCGCCGGGGTCACGGCCGTGCGCGACCTCGGGGACGCCGACTGGGCGGTGGTCGACCGGCACCGCGGCGCGGGACCGGGTCCCACGGTGGTCGCGGCGGGGCCCCCGATCACCTCCGTGCAGGGTCACTGCTGGTGGCTGGGCGGAGAGGCCTCCGGAGTCGACGGCCTGCGGCGGGCCGTCCGGGAACGGGCCGAGCGGGGGGCCGACGTCGTCAAGGTCATGGCCAGCGGCGGCGTGATGACCGTGGCCACCGACGTCCTCGGCGGTCAGTTCACCCTCGAGGAGCTCCACGCGGTCGTCGACGAGGCGCATGCGGCCGGGCTCCCGGTCACCGCGCACGCCCACCCGCTGACCTCGGTCGAGCAGTGCGCGGCCGCGGGGGTGGACGGCATCGAGCACGGGTCCTGCTTCGTCGAGCACGGCTTCGCCGTCCCCGCGCAGCTGGCCGCCCGGCTGGCCCGGGCCGGGACGCCGGTGTGCCCGACCCTGGGGCGGACGCCGGGCGTCGCCCCCTCACCGCAGATGCTCGCGGTGATCCAGCGCCTGGGGATGACCTGGGACCGGCGACTGGCCCACGTGACCGCGCTGCTGGAGGGAGGCGTCCGGCTGGTGAGCGGCACGGACGGCGGCATCAACCCGTCCAAGACGCACGGCGTCCTGCCCGAGGCCGTCATCGACCTGGTCGACTGCGGCGCCTCCGCCGAGGAGGCGCTCGTCTCCGCGACGAGCGCCGCGGCGCAGGCGTGCGGGCTCGCCGCCCGGACGGGCCGGCTGGCCGCCGGCCTGGACGCCGACCTGCTGGCGGTGGACGGGGACCCGCTCACCGACATCCGAGCCCTGCGCGCGGTGCGCACGGTCGTGTCCCGGGGCCGCGTCGCGGGACCCGACGGGACCGTCGTCGGCCAGCCACCTTGACCAGGCCGCCCTCAGGCGGCGACGCGGTCGTCCAGCAGCGCCTGCAGGTCGGTGACGGACAGCCCGGCGAGGGTGGACCGGACCACCAGGCCGTCTTGTGGTTCCAGTGACTGCAACGTCGGCACCCCGAGCACGGTGGCGCCCGCGGCCAGACCCGAGGCGACCCCGGTCAGCGAGTCCTCGATGACCAGGCACGACCCGGGTGCGACGCCCAGCGCGGCCATCGCCTGCAGGTAGGGCGACGGGTCCGGCTTGGTCGCCGGCACCTCGTCGCCGCACACGGTGACGTCGAACAGCCCGGGCCCGACCTGTGCCAGCACCCGGTCGGCGAGCCGGCGGTGGGTGGAGGTCACCAGTGCGGTCCGCAGCCCGGCGGCCCGGACGGCGGACAGCAGCTCCAGCGCTCCAGGGCGGCCCTGCACGCCCTCCTCGACCTGCCGGCCGGTGGTCTCGTAGAGGAACGCGTCGTCCCGGAGCTGTTCCTCCGCGGTCCGGGTGACCCCGAGGTCGGCGTACAGCAGCTGCAGCGACACCGGCACCGCGACGCCCACCATCGCCGGCCGGACCTCGGCGGACATCCGGCCGCCCAGCTCCCCGGCGAGCAGCTCCAACGAGCGGTCCCAGTAGTGCTCGGTCTCGACCAGCGTGCCGTCCATGTCGAACAGCACCGCTTCCAGGGACTGCACCGAGCTCATCATTCGTCCACCGTCCGGTAGCCGAGGTTCGGCGAGAGCCAGCGCTCCGCCTCGCCCACCGACCAGCCCTTGCGCCGGGCGTAGTCCTCCACCTGGTCCTGGCCGACCCGGCCGAGCACGAAGTACCGCGACTGGGGATGGGAGAAGTACAGGCCGCTGACCGCCGCCCCCGGCCACATCGCCATGCTGTCGGTGAGCTGGATGCCGGTGGCCGCCTCGACGTCGAGCAGCTCCCAGATGGTCCGCTTCTCGGTGTGCTCCGGGCACGCCGGGTACCCCGGCGCCGGACGGATGCCCTTGTACCGCTCCGCGATCAGGCCGTCGCTGTCCAGCGCCTCGTCGGGCGCGTAGCCCCAGAACTCCCTGCGCACCCGCTCGTGCAGCCGCTCGGCGAACGCCTCGGCGAGCCGGTCGGCCAGCGACTCGAGCAGGATGGCGCTGTAGTCGTCGTTCGCCTTCTTGAACTCGGCGACCTTCTCCGCCGACCCCAGGCCGGCGGTCACCGCGAACGCGCCGACGTGGTCGCGCAGACCGGTGTCCTTCGGGGCGACGAAGTCGGCCAGCGACGTGCGGGGCGCGCCGTCCCGCCCCTCGGTCTGCTGGCGGAGCTGGTGCAGGGTGGCCCGCACCGCGGTGCGGGACTCGTCGGTGTAGACCTCGATGTCCTCGCCGTCCACCCGGTTGGCCGGGAACAACCCGAACACCCCGCTGGCGCGCAGCCACCGCTCCTCGACGATCCGGTCGAGCATCGCTTGGGCGTCCTCGTACAGCCGGCGGGCGGCCTCCCCGGTCGTCGGGTTGTTGAGGACGTCGGGGAACCGGCCGCGGATCTCCCAGGCGTTGAAGAACGGCTGCCAGTCGATGTACCCGCGCAGCTCCTCCAGCGGGTAGTCCGCGAAGGTCCGGACGAACTGGGTGGCCTTGCCGTGCGTGTGGTCGCAGTCCGGTCCGGTGCAGACGTCCTTGGTCTGCTGGAGCAGCATCCGCGGCCGCGGCGGGTGGTACCCGGTCCAGTCGATCGGTGGCGCGGCGGCCCGGGCGGCGGCCAGCGGCAGCAGCGTGCGGGTGTCCTGCCGGGCGGCGTGCCGCGCCCGCAGCGCCGCGTAGTCCGCCTCCACCTCGGCCAGCAGAGCGGGCCGCTGCTCGTCCGACAGCAACGCCGCCACCACCGGCACCGAGCGGGAGGCGTCCTTCACCCAGACCACCGGGCCGTGGTACTGCTGCGCGACCTTGACCGCGGTGTGCGCCCGCGAGGTGGTCGCCCCACCGATCAGCAGCGGGATCTCGAAGCCCTGCCGCTCCATCTCCCCGGCCAGCTGCACCATCTCGTCCAGCGACGGCGTGATCAGCCCGGACAGGCCGACGATGTCCGCGCCGTGCTCCTTGGCGGCGTCGAGCACCTTCTGCCCGGGCACCATCACGCCGAGGTCGACGACGTCGTAGTTGTTGCACTGCAGGACGACGCCGACGATGTTCTTCCCGATGTCGTGGACGTCGCCCTTCACCGTGGCCATCACGACCGTGCCGTTGCTGCGCTCGACGTCGCCCGGCTGCCGCTCCGCCTCGATGTACGGGACCAGGTGCGCGACCGCCTTCTTCATCACCCGCGCGGACTTGACCACCTGCGGCAGGAACATCTTGCCCGCGCCGAACAGGTCCCCGACGACGTTCATCCCGGCCATCAGCGGGCCCTCGATCACCTCGATCGGGCGGCCACCGCGGGCGGCGATCTCCAGGCGCAGCTCCTCGGTGTCGGCCTCGACGAACCCGTCGATGCCCTTCACCAGGGCATGTGTGATCCGCTCGGCGACCGGGAGGGCCCGCCACTCCTCGGCGGCCGGCTCGACGGCGGCCTCACCGGCGGCGTAGTCCCCGGCAATCTCCAGGAGGCGCTCGGTGCTGTCCGGGCGCCGGTCCAGGACGACGTCCTCGATGCGTTCCCGCAGCTCGGCCGGCACCTCGTCGTAGACCTCGAGGGCGCCGGCGTTGACGATGCCCATGTCCATGCCGGCCGCGATAGCGTGGAACAGGAAAACCGCGTGGATGGCCTCGCGCACCCGGTTGTTGCCGCGGAACGAGAACGAGACGTTGGAGACGCCGCCGGAGACCAGCGCGCCGGGCAGGTTCTCCTTGATCCAGCGGGTCGCCTCGATGTAGTCCAGCCCGTAACGGGCGTGCTCCTCGATGCCGGTGGCCACCGCGAAGACGTTCGGGTCGAAGATGATGTCCTCGGCCGGGAACCCGACCTGCTGGGTCAGCACGTCGTAGGCGCGGCGGCAGATCTGCCGGCGCCGCTCGAGGCTGTCGGCCTGGCCGTTCTCGTCGAAGGCCATGACCACGACCGCGGCGCCGTACTTGCGGCACAGCCGGGCCTCCCGGACGAACTCCTCCTCACCGTTCTTCAGCGAGATGGAGTTGACGATCGCCTTGCCCTGGACGCACTTCAGCCCGGCCTCGATGACCTCCCACTTGGAGGAGTCGATCATGGTGGGCACCCGGCAGATGTCGGGTTCGGACGCCACCAGCTTCAGGAAGCGGTCCATCGCCGCGACGCCGTCGATCATGCCCTCGTCCATGTTGACGTCGATCACCTGCGCGCCGGCCTCGACCTGCTGGCGGGCGACGGCGAGGGCGGTGCCGTAGTCCCCCGCCTTGATCAGCTTCCGGAAGCGCGCCGACCCGGTGATGTTCGTGCGCTCGCCGACGTTGACGAACAGCGAGTCCTCGTCGACGGTGAGCGGCTCGAGGCCGGACAGCCGCAGCGCCGGGCGCGCCGTGGGCGGCGTGCGGGGCGCCGTCCCCTCGACCGCCCCGGCGATCGCCGCGATGTGCGCGGGAGTGGTGCCGCAGCAGCCGCCGACCAGGTTGACGAACCCGTCGTCGGCGAACTCGCCGAGCACGGCCGCGGTCTCCTCGGGCGACTCGTCGTACTCGCCGAAGGCGTTGGGCAGCCCGGCGTTCGGGTAGCAGGACACGAAGGTGTCGGCGATCCGGGACAGCTCGGCGATGTAGGGCCGCATGTCCTTCGCGCCGAGCGCGCAGTTCAACCCCACCAGCAGCGGCCGGACGTGCCGTACCGAGTACCAGAAGGCCTCGGTGACCTGGCCGGAGAGGGTCCGGCCGGAGGCGTCGGTGATGGTGCCGGAGATCAGCACCGGCCAGCGGCGGTCGCGCTGCTCGAACAGCGTCTCCAGGGCGAAGACGGCCGCCTTGGCATTGAGGGTGTCGAAGATCGTCTCGACGAGGAGCGCGTCGGCTCCGCCGTCGACGAGCCCGTCGGCCTGCTCGAGGTAGGCCTCGACGAGCTCGTCGAAGGAGACGTTGCGCGCCCCGGGGTCGTTCACGTCCGGCGAGATGGACGCCGTCCGGCTGGTCGGGCCGATCGCGCCCACCACCCAGCGGGGCCGCTCCGGGGTGCTCACCGCGTCGCACTCCCGGCGGGCGAGCCGGGCCGAGGCGACGTTGATCTCGTAGGCGAGCTCCTGCATGCCGTAGTCGGCCAGGGAGATGCGGGTGGCGTTGAACGTGTTGGTCTCGATGAGGTCCGCGCCGGCCTCGAGGTACTCGCGGTGGATGCCGGCGACGAGCTCCGGCTGGGTGATGCTGAGCAGGTCGTTGTTGCCCTGCACGTCGCTGGGCCATTCGGCGAACCGTTCCCCGCGGTAGCCGGCCTCGTCGGGGCGGTTCCGCTGGATGGCCGTGCCCATCGCGCCGTCGAGCACCAGGATCCGGCGGCGGAGCAGGTCCGTCAGCGTCGCCGTGGCGTCGGGGCGCAGATCTGGGGAGTCGGACAAGGGAGACCTCGGGAGCTCGGTCGGGCACGGTCACGGGAGCGTCCGGCGCCAGGGCTCTGGCAGTTCCGACGGGCCTCAGCGCCTCGTCGTCCACGAACAGCCTCCCCATGGTCTCACTTCCGCCCGGGAGGGGAACGCCCCCGTGGGGCACCCGTCCAGGGGACGAGCCGCTCGTGGACGGAGCCGGGCGCGCGGATCGACGTAGGCTCGAAGGGTGATCGATCCCCAGTCCTCCGCAGACGAGCTGCCCCCGCTGCACGACCCGGTGGTGGTCGTGGCGTTCGAGGGGTGGAACGACGCCGGGGACGCCGCCACCGGCGCCGTCGAGCACCTGGAGCTCATCTGGGACGCCACCCCGCTGGCCGCGCTCGACCCCGAGGACTACTACGACTTCCAGGTCAACCGGCCCACCGTCTCCCTGGTCGACGGGGTGAGCCGGCGGATCGAGTGGCCGACCACCCGCGTCTCCGTGGCCCAGCCGCCGGGCACCGAACGGCACGTCGTCCTCATCCGCGGCATCGAGCCGAACATGCGGTGGCGCAGCTTCTGCGAGGAGCTCATCGAGCTGTGCCAGGAGCTGGGCGCGCACACCGTGATCGGGCTGGGCGCGTTGCTCGCCGACACCCCGCACACCCGGCCCACGCCGGTCACCGGCTCGGCGTACGACACCGACTCCGCGCGGCAGTGGGGCCTGGAGACGTCCCGGTACGAGGGTCCGACCGGGATCCTCGGCGTGTTCCAGGACGCCTGCGTGCAGGCCGGGCTGCCCTCACTCAGCTTTTGGGCCGCCGTACCGCACTACGTCTCCCAGCCGCCGTCGCCGCAGGCCACCGTCGCCCTGCTGCAGCGCGTGGAGGAGGTCCTGGAGCTCGCCGTGCCACTGGGCGCCCTGCCGGAGCAGGCCGCGGAGTGGGTGAAGACGGTCTCGGAGATGGCCCAGGAGGACGACGAGGTCGTCGAGTACGTGCGCTCCCTCGAGGAGCGGCAGACCGCGAGCGACCTGTCCCAGGCCAACGGCGACCAGATCGCCCGCGAGTTCGAGAGGTACTTGCGCCGCCGCGGCGGCACCACCTGAACCGACCGCCTCCACAGGCGCGACCTGAACTGCTCCTGCGAGACCGCTGCCCGGCCCGCCCCCTGAGGGGTGGACCGGGCAGCGTCGTCTCGGGGACGGTCGGATGTCACGGGGTCTCGGCCGGGGCGGGCGGTGCCTCCGGCGGGGCTCCACCGTCGGTTCCGGAGTCGGCGCCGCCCCCAGAACCCGGGTCGGTGCCCGGGTCGGTGCCGGGGTCGGTGCCCGTGCCCGGGTCGGTGCCGGGGTCGGTGCCCGTGCCGGGGTCCGTGCCGGGGTCCGTGCCGGGGTCCGTGCCGGGGTCCGTGCCGGGGTCCGTGCCGGGGTCCGTGCCGGGGTCCGTGCCGGGGTCCGTGCCGGGGTCCGTGCCGGGGTCCGTGCCGGGGCCCGTGCCGGGGTCCGTGCCGGGGTCCGTGCCGGGGTCCGTGCCGGGGTCCGTGCCGGGGTCGGTGCCCGTGCCGGGGTCCGTGCCGGGGTCGGTGCCCGTGCCGGGGTCCGTGCCGGGGTCCGTGCCGGGGTCCGTGCCAGGGTCCGTGCCCGGGTCCGTGCCAGGGTCCGTGCCCGGGTCCGAGCCCGTCCCGAGGTCGGTGCCGAGCTCGGCGCCCGGGTCGGTGCCCGCGCCCAGGTCGCGGCCCGCACCCTGCTCGGTGCCCGTGCCCCCGTCCGTCCCGGGGTCCGTGCCCGTCCCGGGGTCGGTGACCGCACCCTGCTCGGAGTCCCCGCTCCCCTCCTGGCCCTGCCGCGTCGACGAGGACGCCGACTCCTCGGCAGGCTGGTCACCGCCCGGCCCAGCGGTCGTCGGGTCCGCCGTCGGGAACGCCAGGGCCTCCTCGACGACCTCGGGGGCGGCCGGTCGGTCCTCCTCCCCGGCCGTGCCCGGCGGCCGCTCGACGACCACGGTCGTCTCCTGCTGCACGACGACGATGAAGTGCTCGATCGTGGTCTCGGCGGGCCGGATCACGGTCACCGGCCGGTCCTGCAGCCCCGGCCACGGCTCGCCGGTGTACTCGACGGCCTCGAGGTCCGCGGATGGGAGCAGCGGGTTGCCGCACGAGCACCGCACGCGGGGTACCCCCTGCTCGTCGACCAGCACCGCGCTCCCGGCCTGCAGCACCGCCTGGTAGGCGTGCGCGCTCCCGTTCCGGAAGCCGTGGTTGGTGACGGCGGTGTCGGTGCGGAGGACCACCGGGGTCAGCGACTCCAGGAAGTCACCGATCTCGCCGGCCCCGATGCCCTGCGCACCGGCCCAGGCGTCCGCCTGGTCCGGGTGCGTGTCGAAGAAGTCGGCCATGAGGGCGACGTCGCAGGCCTCGGCACCCGTGCCGCCGTAGAGACCGGGGGCGTCACCGGCCACCGGTACGGTGGCGACGGAGGACCCGGTCAGACCCTCGGTGACGGTCGGCTCTCCGCCGTCCGACGGGCCGTCCCCGGCCGACGACGACGCGATGAACGGGTCCTCGCCGGGAGCGTCCGCCGGCTCGGCCACGACGGCCGCGGCCGACTCGGGCACGTCCGCCCCGGCCGCACCGGCGCCCAGAGCGAGCGTGAGCAGGCCGACGAGGGCGACCTTCGCGACGCGGAGGCCCCGCTGGCGGACCCCCGGCCGCCGAGCCGCGGCCGACGCCGTGGGCGGCGCATCGGCAGCAGGCACCATCCGGGGCAGGCCCGCCGGGACCGCGGGGAGCGCCGGAGCCACCACCGGTTCCGGGGCGGCGGCCCGGACGTCGTCGTCCTGAGCGGACTCGCTGTCCTCCACGACGGTGCCGGGCTCCGCCACCGGGGCGGTCTCGTGCCGGACCTCCGCCGACGCCGGGACGACCGGGCCGGTCGCGGTCGTGCGGAGGGCCCGCTCGAGCTCGTCCACGAACTCCTCGCAGGACCCGTACCGGTCCGCGGGCTCCTTGGCCATGGCCCGGGCCACCACGGCGTTGACGGCCGCGGGGATCCCGGGACGGGCCGCCGTGACCGGCGGCGGGGGCTCGACCAGGTGCGCCCACAGCAGCGCGGCGTCCTCTTCCCGGCGGAAGGGCAGCTGCCCGGTCAGGCACTCGTAGGCCACGCAGCCCAGCGCGTAGATGTCGGTGGCGGGGCCGACGGGCCGGCCCTGGATCTGCTCGGGTGAGACGTAGTCGGCGGTGCCGAGGAAGTGGCCGGTGCCGGTCAGCCCACTCGACAACCCCGCGGTGCGCTTGGTCAGGCCGAAGTCGGTGAGGTAGACGTGGTCGCCGCGGACCTGCCCGGGACGGTCCGAGCCGGCGGCCACGAGGATGTTCCCCGGCTTGACGTCGCGGTGCACCAGCCCGGCCCCGTGGGCGGTGTCCAGGGCGTCGGCGACCTGGGCGAGGATCTGCAGCGTCCGGTCCGGGGTCAGCGGGCCGACCTCGGTGAGCAGCGCCTTCAGGTCGCTGCCCACGACGTAGCGCATCGCGATGAACAGCTGCCCGCCGGACTCGCCCGCCTCGTAGATCGGCACGATGTTCGGGTGGTCCAGCGATGCGGCCAGCCGGGACTCCATGACGAAGCGCTGCCGGAACTGCTCGTTGTCCGCCAGCTGGGGGCTGAGCAACTTCACCGCGACCTTGCGGTCCAGCCGCAGGTCCTCGGCGCGGTAGACGATCGCCATGCCACCGCGGCCGATGAGGGACTCGATGCGGTAGCCGGCGATCTCGCTGCCTGGGGGCTGAGTGGTCATGGCCTCGCCTGCGTGTCGGGGGAACCGTCCCGATCAGGGTCGGCGACCGGGCGCCGCCGCGGCAGCCACCGCAGGGGTGGGCGTCGACCTCACGAGGTGTCGTCCGGCACCACCTTGGTGGCCCCGCCGACCGGGCCGGCGGCCGGCTCGGTCCGCTCAGAGCGGGGTGCCCAGCAGCGGGCGCATGCGCAGCGTCGCGCTGTCGTCGAACAGCCGGTCGTGCGTGGCCAGCGCGAACCGGTCGGTCATCCCGGTGACGTGGTCGACGACCTGGGTGACCAGGTCGGCCTCGGTGTCGCGGTAGCTGGCCGGGATCAGCTCCGGATGGGCCAGGTGGTGGTCGACCAGCCGTCGGATGACGTCGATCGCCACGTGCTTCTGCCCGGCGGCGACGTCGGACTCGTACACCCGCGCGAACATGAAGTCGCGCAGCTCGTGCATGGCATCGAGCGCCACGGGGTCCATCCGGAGGGCGGGCTCCGCGCCGGCGGCGTCCGCCGCGAGCGTGCCGTCGACGACGGCGTCGATCATCGCGCCCACCATGGGGCCCCCGGGCGGCCCGAAGGTCGCCAGGGCGCGGGCGGGGAGGTCACCGGGCCGCAGCACCCCGGCTCGGACGGCGTCGAGGGCGTCGTGGGACAGGTAGCCGATCCGGTCGGCGAACCGGACGCACTCCGCCTCCCGGGTGGCCGGCGGCGGGGTGATCTTCCAGCTGTGCGCCCGGATGCCGTCGCGGACCTCCCAGGTCAGGTTGAGGTCCTCCAGCACCTCGACGATCCGCACACCCTGCGCGGCGTGGTGCCAGCCGCCGGGCACGTACGGGTCGAGCGCGTCCTCCCCGATGTGGCCGAACGGCGAGTGCCCGACGTCGTGGCCGAGCGCGATCGCCTCGGCGAGGGTCTCGTGCAGCCCCAGCGCGCGGGCCAGCGACCGGGCGACCTGGGTGACCTGCAGGGTGTGCGTGAGCCGGGTGACGAAGTGGTCGCCGTCCGGGTGCAGGAAGACCTGCGTCTTGTGCTTGAGCCGGCGGAAGGCCTTGGCGTGCAGGATCCGGTCCCGGTCCAGCTCCCAGCAGGTGCGCAGCGGGTCCTCGGGCTCCGGTCGCGCCCGGCCCCGGGTCGCGCGGGACCGGGCCGCGGCGGCGGCCTGGAGCTCCTCGGCGGCCTCCCGGGCCGTCCGGTCGACCCGGAGGAAGGCCCGCCGTGCCCCGTCGGGGCTCTCGTGCCGCGCCATGGTCAGAGCGCGATGCCGAGCAGCGCGTCGACGATGTCGCGGACGACGGCGGGCGACTGCTCGTCCCAGTCGTCGCCGGCGATGGCCGCCGGGACGCCGCCGGCCTCCGCCTCCGCGACCGCGGCCGCGGCCCACGCGTCGACCAGCGCGATCGCCCCCGGCGAGTCGAGGTCGTCGGACAGCCGTTGCCGGACCCCGGTGAGGACCGGCCCGGCCGGCGGGCCGACCGGCAGCTCGACCGCTCGCCGCCAGGTGGCCAGCCGCTGCTCGGCGGCCGCGAGCAGGTCGGGGGTCCAGGCGCGGTCGGTGCGGTAGTGCCCGGAGAGCAGGGCCAGCCGGATGGCCATCGGGTCGATGCCCTCGCCGCGCAGCCGGGAGACGAAGACCAGGTTGCCGCGGCTCTTGCTCATCTTCTCGCCGTCCAGGCCGATCATCGCGGCGTGCACGTAGGCGCGGGCGAAGGGCTTGCTGCCGGTCAGCCCCTCGCCGTGGACGGCGGAGTACTCGTGGTGCGGGAACACCAGGTCGCTGCCGCCGCCCTGCACGTCGAACCCCATGCCGATGGTGTCCAGCGCGATGGAGGCGCACTCGATGTGCCAACCGGGGCGGCCCTCGACCCCGCGCGGGCCGGGCCACGAGGGCTCGCCGTCCCGGGAGCCGCGCCACAGCAGCGGGTCGAGGCGGTGCCGCTTGCCCGGGCGGTCGGGGTCGCCGCCGCGCTCGGCGGACAGCCTGAGCATCGTCCCCTCGTCGTAGCCGGACTGGCCGCCGAAGCCCGGCGCCTGGGAGACGTCGTGGTAGAGGTCACCGGTGCCGTCGTCCAGCTGGTAGGCCAGGCCGGCGTCCCAGAGCGCCTCGACGTGGCCCACGATCCTCGGGATGGCCTCGACCGCGCCCACGTAGTCCTCCGGGGGCAGCACGCGCAGGGCGGTCATGTCCTCGCGGAAGAGCGCGGTCTCCCGCATGCCGAGCACGATCCAGTCCTCGCCGTCGCGGTCGGCCCGCTCGAACAGCGGGTCGTCGACGTCGGTGACGTTCTGGACGTAGTGCACCGCGTGCCGACCGTCCCGCCACACCCGGTTGACCAGGTCGAACGCCAGGTAGGTGGCGGCGTGGCCGAGGTGGGTGGCGTCGTAGGGGGTGATGCCGCAGACGTACATCCGGGCGGTGCGGCCCGGCTGCGTCTCGACGACCTCACCGCGCGCGGTGTCGTGCAGCCGTAGCGCGGAGCCGGACCCGGGCAGGGTCGGCAGGAGCGGAGCGGGCCAGGAGTGCACGTCCCGAGCCTAAGACCGGTCACCGACCGGACGGCACGCCGCCCGGGTCCGGCCACGTCGTGGCGTGCCGCTCGAAGTCCTCCCCGGTCTGGACGCCGACGACGCAGAAGACCAACCCGGCCGGGTCGGTCATCTGCCAGAAGCAGCCCATGTCGGCCAGCCGCCGAGCGCCCAGCGCCTCCAGCCGGGCGACCTCGGCCGGGATGTCGTCGGTCTCGACGTCGACGTGCCACCGGGGCGGTGTGCCCGCGCCGGTGCGCTGCACCTCGAGGTGGAAGCCGTCGGCGAGGGAGCCGAGCGAGGACCAGTCCTCGTCGGTGTCGTCGGGCTCGGTCGGGAGCCCGGTCGCCGCGGACCAGAAGGCGCGGCCGGCGGTGTGGTGCTCCGGCGGGAGGTCGAGCAGCAGGATCGCCAGGCGGCTGCGGTGCGGCACCGCCCCATCGTGGATCAGGTCGACGCCAGGGCCGTGGCCGGACCGCGGCAGCTCAGAACGGCGGCCAGGGCAGGGCGGGCCAGTCACCGCTCGGCTGCGGGTGCACCCCGGTGCGCAGCAGCTCGGCCACCCGCTGCTGGGTCCGCCGGACCTCGCGCCGGGTGAGGTGCTCGTGCAGCTGCTCCCCCAGGTCCCCGAGCAGGTCGTCGGTGAGCCGCTCGAGCACGGTGAGCGCCTCGGCCGGCAGCGGCTGGCCGGCCCAGCGCCACAGCAGGGTGCGCAGCTTGGGCTCGGGGGAGAAGCAGATGCCGTGGTCCACCCCGTGGACGTGGCCGTCGCGCATCGGGATCAGGTGGCTGCCCTTGCGGTCGGCGTTGTTGACCACCGCGTCGAACACCGCGATGCGGCGCAGCTGCGGCAGGTCCCGGCGGACGAAGTGCGGCAGGTCGACGCTCGGGTCGCCGTCCATCCACAGCTGCACCATGCCGCTGCCGAACGGGCCGTCCCGCAGCACGGTGGGCGGCACGATCGACCAGCCGGTCGCCTCCGACACCAGGTAGGCGCCGATCTCCCGCCCGGCGAGGGTGCCGTCGGGGAAGTCCCAGAGCGGCCGCTCCCCCGCCACCGGCTTGTACACGCACTCGGCGGCGAGGGTGTCGGTGCGGATCGCGCCGATGAGGGTGACGTTGCTGGCGTCCAGCAGCCGGCCCTCGAGGTCCAGCTCGCCGTCGCGGAGCAGGGTCGCGGCCTCCGCCGGCCCGTTCGGGGCCCGGCGGTCGCCGTGGTCGAAGGCGCCGAGGTCCAGCTCGCGGACCTCGCCGTCCTCCTCGTCCAGGTCGTTCGGCTGTTCGCTCATCAGCGGGTGCGCCGGTTCAGCGACGGTAACCGTTCTGGCGTGGGCACACGTGGCCGCTCGGGTCCAGCGGGAGCGAGCACAGCGGGCAGGACGGCCGCCCGGCGGCGACCACCCGGCGGGCCCGGGCGACGAACGCGCGCGCCGCGGACGGGGTGATCGTCACGCGCAGCGCGTCGGGGCCCTCGTCGGCGTCGGAGAGGATCGCGTCCTCGTCGATCGGCTCGTCCGAGGCGGCGACGGCCTCGACGACGACGGCGTCGGTCTCGCCGTCCCAGGCCAGTCCCATGGCGGCGACCCGGAACTCCTCGTCCACGGGCGCGGTGAGCGGCTCCAGGTCGTCGACGTCGGCCTCGGGCGGGACGACGACCGCGGCGCGGGTGGCTACCTCGTCGAGCAGCTCGCTCATCCGGTCGGCGAGCACCTGGACCTGTGACTTCTCCAGCGCCACGCTGATCGTGCGGCCGGCCTCGTCGGTGGCCTGCAGGTAGAAGGTGCGGTCGCCGGGCTGGCCGACCGTGCCGGCGACGAACCGGGTCGGGCGGTCGAAGAGGAAGACCTGACGGGGCACGAGCTCAGGTTACGCGGGCGGTTCACGCCGGGCCGTCGCCCGCGCCCCCACCCACGACCGCGTCGGAGTCCGCGGCGCGCCGCCGGCGTCGCCGTTTCGGCGGGATGAGCGCAGCCACGTCGCCACCGGTGTCGTTGACCCGCACCACGAACGGCCGGGTCTCGGTGTAGGTCACCACGGAGATCGAGGCGGGGTCGACGACGATCCGCTGGAACTGGTCCAGGTGCAGGCCGAACGCGTCGGCCAGCACCGCCTTGATGACGTCGCCGTGGCTGCACGCCAGCCACACGGCGTCCGGCCCCAGCTCCGCGTTCCACTGCCGGACGGCGGCCACCGCGCGGGCCTGCGTCTGGGCCAGCCCCTCCCCCTCCGGCCCGGGGAACACCGCCGCGGACGGGTGCTGCTGCACGACCTTCCAGAGCGGCTCCTTGGCCAGCTGCTTCAGCGGCCGGCCGGTCCAGTCGCCGTACCGGGCCTCGCCGAGCCGGTCGTCGGTCCGCAGCTCGAGGTCCCGGCCGGCGAGCACCGCCCCGGCGGTCTGCCGGCAGCGCTCCAGCGGGCTGCTGACCACCGCCGCCAGCGGCACCGGGGCCAGCCGCTGGGCCACCGCCTGCGCCTGGGCCTGCCCGGCGTCGTCGAGCTGCACCCCGAGGGTCCAGCCGGCCAGCACGCCCGAGGCGTTGGCCGTCGTCCGGCCGTGCCGCAGCAGGATGACGGTGGTCACGACGGGAGCCTAGAAGGACCTTGCCGCCCCCCACCGCTCGCGGGCCCGCGGCAGGTGCCTGCGGGAGGGTCTCACTGGGGCGCGAGCACCCCGGAGCCGACCAGGGTGAGCAGCGCCAGGCCGAGCACGACGCGGTAGACGACGAAGGGCGTGAAGCTGCCGTGCGCCAGGTACCGCAGCAGCCAGGTGATCACCACGAACCCGACCCCGAAGGCGATCGCGGTGGCCAGGGCCGTCGGGCCCCAGGCGATCCCGCCGTCCAGCGACGAGGCGATCTGGAAGAAGCCGGACCCCAGCACCGCCGGGATGGCCAGCAGGAAGGAGTAGTCGGCCGCCGCGGAGCGCGAGTAGCCCAGGAACCGGCCCATCGTGATCGTGCCGCCCGAGCGGGAGACACCCGGGATGAGCGCCATCGCCTGGGCCAGCCCGTAGAGCAGCCCGTGCTTGACGGTGAGGTGGTCCAGGTCCCGGTCCGTGCGGCCCATCCGGTCGGCCCAGTACAGGATCAGCGAGAAGGCGACGAGGGCGATGGCGATGACGCGCAGGTCGCGGAAGGTGGTCTCGATCCGGTCCTGGAACAGCAGCCCGAGCACCACGATCGGGATGCTGCCGACGATGATCAGCCAGCCCATCCGGGCGTCGGGGTCGCCGCGCAGCGCCGGGTCGCGCAGGGAGCGCAGCCAGGTGCGGACGATCTGGCCGATCTTCCGCCGGTAGTAGATGAGCACCGCGACCTCGGTGCCGATCTGCGTGATGGCGGTGAACGCGGCGCCCGGGTCCTCCCAGCCGAACAGCTGCCCGACCACGCGCAGGTGCGCGCTGGAGGAGATCGGCAGGAACTCCGTGAGGCCCTGCACCAGCCCGAGGACGACGGCTTCGACCCACCCCACGGTCAGCGCCCCGACCGCTCGGCCGGGGCACGGTCGGGGTGTCCGGTCGACGACTGCACGCAGGAACCCTAGGTGCCGGTGCTGTGACCCCCGGGGACGACTCCCGGTGCGCCGCGGGTCCCGGGCGACGTCACACCCCGACGGTAGGTTGGTCCGTCGTGGAACAGCGGGCGCTCGGACGCAGCGGTCTGGTCGTCTCCCGGCTGGGCCTGGGCACGATGACCTGGGGCCGCGACACCGACGCGGACGAGGCCGCCATGCAGCTGACCGCGTTCGTCGACGCCGGCGGCACGCTGATCGACACCGCGGACGTCTACGCGCAGGGCGAGAGCGAGCGCGTGCTGGGCGGGCTGCTCGCCGACGTCGTCCCCCGGGCCGACGTGCTGGTCGCCACGAAGGCGAGCGGGCGCACCGGGCCCGGCCCGATGGGCCGGGGCTCCTCCCGCGGTCACCTGCTGGCGGCGCTGGACGCCTCGCTGGAGCGGCTGGGCCTCGAGCACGTGGACCTGTGGCAGCTGCACGCGTGGGACGACGCGACGCCGCTGGAGGAGACGCTCGCCGCCTGCGACACGGCGGTCTCCTCGGGGCGGGCCCGCTACGTCGGCGTCAGCAACTACACCGGCTGGCAGACCGCGCAGGCCGCCACGTGGCAGCGGGCCTGGCCGGGACGCGCGCCGGTGGTCAGCACGCAGGTGGAGTACTCGCTGCTGCAGCGCGGCGTCGAGCGTGAGGTCGCCCCGGCCGCCGAGGCGCTGGGGCTGGGCATCCTGCCGTGGTCACCGCTGGGCCGCGGGCTGCTCACCGGCAAGTACCGGCACAGCACCCCGTCGGACTCCCGCGGCGCCTCCCCGCCGTGGCAGGGGTTCATCGACCAGCTGCGCTCGCCGGCGGCCGACCGCGTCGTGGAGGCGGTGATCACCGCCGCCGAGGGCCTGGGCACGACACCGCTGGGCGTGGCGCTGGCCTGGCTGCGCGACCGGCCCGGCGTCGTCGCGCCGATCGTCGGCGCGCGCACCGCCCACCAGCTGCAGGCCGTCCTGGACGCCGTCGGCGTCCGGCTGCCCTCGGCGATCACCACGGCGCTGGACGACGTCTCCGCGCCGCACTTCTCCTATCCCGAGCACCGCCCGGAGCACTGACCCATGAGCACGTCCGCGCCGACCGGCGACCCGGTCTTCGCCGCCTTCGCCGCCGCCGGCCTCTGGCCTGGTCTCGGCAAGCGCACCGCCGCCGAGCTGCCGGCCGCCGGCATCACCAGCCCGGACGACGTCACCGCCGACCGGCTGCTCAAGCTGCCGCGCGTCGGCCGGCAGCGCGCCGAGCGGCTGTTCTCCTCCTTCCTGGCCGCCCAGCCCACCTACGAGGTGGTCGATCTGCTGGTCGGTGCCGGGCTGGAGGCGAAGCTGGCCACCAACGCCGCCGACGCGCTGGGCCCGGACGCCGCCCGCCGGCTGCGCGACGACCCGTGGGCGCTGCTGAGCCTGACCGGGGTGGCGCTCCACGACACCGACCGGCTGGCGATCGCCGTCCTGAAGGGCGCCGACCGGCAGGACTCCCGCCGGGGGCGGGCGATCGTCGCGCTCACGCTGCGCACCGCGACCCGCGACGGGCACACCGTGCTGCCGGTCGACCTGGTGGTCGCGGCGCTGCGCGCCGAGGGCATCGCCGACCCGGCGGCGGCGATCGTGTCGGCGGTGGAGTCCGGCGAGGTGCTCGAGCACGACCCGCCGGAGCCGGAGGTCGGCGAGGACGCGCTGGGCCCGGACGACGAGCTGCCCGAGCCGGACCCCTCGCTGCGCACCCTCTCGCTGGCCCGCTTCGGCATGGCCGAGGAGGCCGTCGCGGAGAACGTGCACCGCCTGATGGCCACCGCCGAGCGGATCGCGGACCCGGCGTCGGTGCGCAAGGTGTCCAAGGGGCTGGACCCGGCGCAGCAGGCCGCCGTGGCCGGCGTGCTCGGTGCCGGGGTCTCGCTGCTTACCGGCGGCCCGGGCACCGGCAAGAGCCGCACGGTCGCGTCGCTGGTCCAGCTGCTGCAGTCCCGCGGCACGGAGGTGGCGCTGGCCGCGCCGACCGGCCGGGCGGCCAAGCGGCTGGAGGAGCTGACCGACCACCCGGCGGTGACCGTGCACCGGCTGCTCGGCGCCCAGGGCATGACCGGCGGGTTCGCCCGCAACGAGGAGTGGCCGCTGGACGCCGACGTCGTCGTCGTGGACGAGGCGTCGATGCTGGACGTCGAGCTCGCCGCCGCCCTGCTGGAGGCCTGCCCCGACGGCACCCACCTGCTGCTGGTGGGCGACCCGGCCCAGCTGCCCTCGATCGGCCCGGGGCACGTCCTCGGTGACCTGATCGACTCCGGCGCCGTGCCGGTGACCGAGCTGACCACGCTGCACCGGCAGGCCGCCGGCGGCGCGATCGCCCGGCTGGCCACCGGCGTCCGCGCCGGTGAGCTGCCGCAGGTGGACTCCCCCGACCGGGAGGTCGTCGTCGTGCCGGCGACCGGCAGCGCCGAGGCGGCCCGCCGGGTGGTGCAGCTGGTCACCGACTCGATCCCCCGGGCGCTGGGGATCGACCCGGGGGCGGTGCAGGTCGTCACCCCGGTGCACCGCGGCCCGGCGGGCACCATCGAGCTGAACAAGGCGCTCAAGGCCCAGCTGAACCCGGGCGACGGCACGGTGTTCGGCTTCGACGTCGGCGACCGGGTGGTGGCCACCGCGAACCACCTGGACCTCGAGCCGATCGGTTTCGCGAACGGCGAGGTGGGCGTGGTCACCGGCACCGGCGAGGGCTCGCTGAACGTCGACTTCAGCTCCGGGCCGGTCACGGTCACCGGGAACGCGCTGCCGGACCTGCGGCACGGCTGGGCGATCACCGTGCACCGCGCGCAGGGGTCGGAGTGGCCGGGGGTGGTCGTCGTCCTGCCGCCGGAGGCCGGCGGGATGCTGTCCCGGCCGCTGGTCTACACCGCGCTCACCCGCGCGCAGAAGCACCTGTCGATCGTGCACGCCAGCGGCGCCGCGCTGGCCCGGGCGGTGCGGGAGGTCGACGCGCGGCCGCGGCGCACCCGGCTGGCGCGACTGCTCGCGGAGGTCGCGACTTGATCACGATGCGTTTGAGCCGTTGATCTTGAGGGCACAGAGCCTTCCATGATCACTGGCATCATCGGTTTCCTCGTCTTCGGCCTGATCGTCGGGGCCCTCGCGCGGCTGATCAAGCCGGGTCGGCAGAACCTCAGCATCCTGGCCACCCTGGCGCTCGGCGTCGTCGGCTCGCTGATCGGCGGGCTGGTCGCCAGCGCGCTCGGCACCGGCAACTTCGGCGAGCTGAACATCCTCGGGGCGATCGTGGCGATCGTCGCCGCGGTCCTGCTCATCGGCATCGCCGAGGGCATGAGCGGCGGTCGCCGCTCCGTGCGTCACTGACGCCCGGCCGTTCCCGCCCGGGGTGCTGACCGACGGTCAGTGCCCCGGGCATCCGCCGCGCGCGGCACACAGCAGGCGGTGCACCGCGGACGCCAGCTGCTCGGCGTCCGACACCGGCGACGCGAAGGGCACCCGCACGTCCTGGTGACCCCGCGGCTGCTCCATCCGCAGCCGGAACCCGCACCGGTCCAGGCCCAGCGGCCGGACCTCGTCCGACGCGCCGAGCAGCGACGCCGGCATGCGGCTGCGCAGCAGCGCGAGCTCCGCCCGGTGCTCCGCGTCCATGTGCTGCAGCACCGCCGCCTCCACCTCGACCAGCGGGTCGGGGTCCGCGGCGAGGAACGCCTCCGGTGTGAGCTCGGCCACCGAGCCGTCCTCCCCGAGCGCGAGCTCCGCCAGGTCCATCCGCAGCAGCGTGGTGCCCCGGCCGACGTCGAGCAGGTCGCCCACCGGGGCCACCTCGGCGAACGCCACCGCGGCCGCGCGCTCCTCCCCCGCCTCCACCGGGGTCAGCCAGCCGGACAGCCACACCTGGGCGCGGACCGGGTCCCGCAGCCGCACCGGCGCGTGGTCGGTCACCATCACCAGGGCGGCCAGGTCGCCGTCGGGGGCGTGCCGCACCGTGCCGGCCACCTCGCCGTCGGTCGGCACGACCAGCAGGACGTCGCCGTCGGCCGTGACCGCGTGCGCGAGCACCCGGCAGCCGTCGAGGCCGCCGGCGCGGACGGCGGCGCCCGGCCGGGCGGCGACGGTCCGGGCCCGCTGGGCGATCGTCGGCCGCAGCGCATCGGAGGCCGTCTGGTGGGAAGGGCGCGTCATCTCGATCTCCTCCGGTGCCGGACCGACTCGACGTCGGGGTAAGGTGAGCCTAACCGAACTCGGAGGCCCGCGTGAACCAGTCCCGCCCCAAGGTCCGGCGCAGCCGTGCGCTGGGCATCCCGCTCACCCCCAAGGACGTCCGCTACTTCGAGCGGCGCCCGTTCCCGCCCGGCGAGCACGGCCGCAAGCGGAAGACCACCAGCGACTACAAGACCCGGTTGCTGGAGAAGCAGCGGCTGCGGGCCCAGTACGACATCAGCGAGACGCAGCTGCGCTCGGCGTTCGACCGGGCCAAGCGCGGCGGCGGGAAGACCGGCGACCAGCTGATCACCCAGCTGGAGTCGCGGCTGGACGCCACCGTGCTGCGGGCCGGTTTCGCGCGCACCATCTACCAGGCCCGGCAGGTGGTCAGCCACCAGCACGTCGTCGTCAACGGGCAGCGGGTCGACCGGCCCAGCTACAAGGTGCGCCCCGGCGACGTCGTCGCGATCGCCGACAAGAGCAAGCAGAAGCCGCCGTTCCAGGTGGCGGCCTCCGGAGCGCACGCCACCGCCCCCGGCTACCTGGAGGTCTCGATCGCCGACCTGGTCTGCCGCGTGCTCCGCGAACCGCGCCGCGACGAGGTCCCGGTCGTCTGCGAGGAGCAGCTGGTCGTGGAGTACTACTCCCGCTGACCCGCCCCGGCCCCTGCCCCCTCGGCCAGCCGCTCCAGGCGGGTCCAGAACCCACGACCGCCCACCCACCAGGCGAGGTGCTCGTGCTCTGAGTGCCGGGTGCACTCAGAGCACGAGCGTGCCGGGGAACCCATGGGGGTGACCATGGTCCGGCCAGCGACGACGGCTCAGCAGCAGCAGGAGCCAGGCGTCGTCGTGCCGCGCGGTTCGGCGACCAGGCCGGCCGCCCGGTCACCCACCAGCCGACCGCGGCGGTCAGCGCGGCGACGCAGCCGACGATCGCGAGGAGCAGCACTCGATGATCACGACGCAGACCCGGTAGCCGCGCAGGTCGGCCGTGTGCAGGTCAGTCGCGCAGGTCCTCGTCGTCCACCGGGACGACGGCCTGCTGCTCGAGGACGTCGTACTCGTCGGCCTCCGCCGTCGTGCCCCGGAAGCCGCGGGAGCTGCCGGGCACCGCGGACAGCTGCTGCTCGATCGCGTCGGCCTCCGGCACCCCGTCACCCGGCGGGGTCGCCTCGTCGGCGAGCTCCGGGGCACCCGGGGTCACGAGCTCCTCCTGCTCCTGCCGGTCGGCCTCGGTCGCGTTCGGCTCGGTCACGGCCGTCTCCTTCCCGTCAGGGAGCCCGGCCCCTGCCGCCGGTGCTCGCCGTTCCCACCTGCCCGGATGTCGGTCCCGTGACACCCCGGGCGATGATCACGCGCGATCGGGCACGTGACCAGGGAGCCGGAGCCATGCACAATCGTGCGCGTGTCAGCTGCCGGCGAGTACGAGTACGCCCCGCTGCGCATCCCGGCCGACACCTCGCGCGCGGCCGCGGCCCAGCTGATGAGCATGCAGGCCGACACCGGTGGCTGGGAGCTGGCCCGTCTCCAGCTGCACGCCGACGGGTCCCGCAAGATCATCATGCGCCGCCGGATGCGCCTGTCCTACCTCCCCCGACCGATGATCTGAGCGCGCGGACACCTCCCCCGGACACCACCGGTCTGCCATGGTCGGCCCCTGACCGCAGGAGGCGGACATGGGCGGACACCCCAGTGGGCCGACGCTGATCCAGTCGGTGCAGCGCGCCCTGCACGTCGTGGAACTGGTCGCCGACTCCGCCGGCCCCGCCCGGCCGAAGGCCGTCGCCCGGCGCGCGGGCCTGCCGCTGGCCACCACCTACCACCTGCTGCGCACCTGCGCCCACGAGGGCTGGCTGCAGCGGTTGGAGGACGGCTCGTACGTGCTCGGCCACCGGATCGACGCGCTCCGGCTGCACGCCGCCCCCGCGCGCGGCCTCGCCTCGGCCCGCCCCGCGCTGGAGTGGCTGCGCGACGAGCTGCACGGCCCGGTCTACCTGGCGCGGTGGCAGGACGGCGAGGTCGTCGTCGCCGAGATCGTCGACGGCCCCCGCGCCCCGCGGATCGACCTGTGGGTGGGCCTGCACGAGGCGGCGCACGCCACCGCGCTCGGCAAGTCGGTCCTCGGCCAGCTCCCGGCCGGCGAGCGGGCGGACTGGCTGGCCCGCCATCCGCTCGTGGACCTCACGCCCCGCACCGTGGTCGACCGGCGCCGGCTCCGCTTCCCCACCGCCGACCAGGTGGCCCGGGACGACGGCGAGTACGCCGTGGGCGTGTGCTGCCTGGCGGCCGCGGCACCGGCGGACGGGATCGCCGGCGCGGTCGGCGTGGTGACCGCCGAGGCGACGTCCCGTCGGGCGGGTGCGGCGCAGACCGTGCGGTCCGGGGCGCAGCGGGTCGCGCGGGCCCTGGCCCTCGCCGGCGGCTGACCCCGCCCCGTCTCCGGCATCTGAAAACGGCGGTCTGGTGGGGCGCCCGGAGCCCGGCCGAGCATGTCCGGCATGCCTCCCGAGGTGCCCGGTTGGGCCGTCCGCGCGCTGAGCGGCGTCTACGACCCGTGCTGCCGCGAGAAGGGTGTCTCGGTGGTCGACATGGGGCTGCTGCGCTCGGTGGAGCTGCGCGACGGGCACGCGCGGGTCGAGCTGCTGCTCACCTCGGGCTGGTGCCCGTTCGCCGTCCGGGTGCTCACCGACGTCGAGGACGCCGTCCGGCAGGTGCCGGGCGTGGACAGCTGCGAGGTCGAGGTCGTCTGGGACGAGGTCTGGACGCCCGACCGGCTGTCGGCGTCCGCCGTCCGTGCGCTGCGCTTCCTGCCCGACCCGGTCGCCGCCGGCGACCGGGATGCCTACCTCGCCGCACATCCTGGAGGTCTGCCGTGATCGGCGACGCGTTCGTCTTCGACGGGGTCGCGCACCCGTTCAACTTCACGGCGAAGAACGCCTACGGCAACCCGGGGCAGATGTTCGCCAACCACCTGTACGCGTTCCACTCCGCGCTGACCCCCGACGGTGAGCGGCACCTGTCCGCCGAGGAGTTCCTCACCGAGTGGACGCCGGCCGACATCCGGCAGATGGTCTACGAGGAGTCCGACACCGACATGCTCGTGGCGATGCCACTGCCGTTGACCGACCTGTTCCGGGACGGGCTCTCGCCCTGGGAGACCTGCACGGAGCTGGCTGCCCGCGATCCCGACCGCACGGTCTTCTGGGGATCGGTCAACCCGCTGGAGGGCCGCCGGGCGCTGGACCTGATGGAGCGGCAGGTCGGCGAGTTCGGCGCCAGGGCGTTCAAGTTCTACAACGTGCGCTACGACTTCGGCTCGCCGATGCCGTGGCGGATGGACGACCCGAAGGTCGCCTACCCGATCTTCGAGAAGGCGCAGGAGCTCGGGGTGGACCTGATCGGGGTGCACAAGGGCATCCCGCTGGGCCCGCAGCCGGTCGAGGCCACGCAGACCTGGGACATGGACGGCGCCGCGGCCAACTTCCCGGGCATCAACTTCGTGATCTTCCACGTCGGCCTGCCGTTCCTCGACGAGACCTGCTGGCAGCTGATCCGCTACCCGAACCTGTACGCGTCGCTCGCGGCGACCATCAACTTCGTCGTCCGGGCGCCGCGGATGTTCGCCGAGATCCTCGGCAAGCTGCTGTTCTGGTGCGGCGAGGACAAGATCGTCTACGGGTCGGAGGCACCGCTGTTCCACCCGCAGTGGGCGCTGCGGGCGTTCATGGACTTCTCCATCCCGCAGGACCTGTGCGACGGCTACGGCTATCCGCAGCTCACCGACGTCGCCAAGCGGAAGATCCTCGGCGAGAACCTGCTGCGGCTGCACGGCATGGACGTCGAGCAGACCCGGGCCCGGCTCGGCCGGGCGCCCGCGCACTGACCCGGGACCACCCCTCCCCGCACCCCGGACACCGCTGAGTTACGCGCCGGGCACGGTCCGTCGTCGGCTCGGCAGGCGACGGCCCCGGAGCCCGGCCCGGCTGTACTCCCCCGGCCGCGCCGGGCCACGCTCAGCACCAGGTCCGGGACCGACCGGTCGCGGGACGGAGGGGGACGCCATGCGCCAGCACTCGACGAGGCCGCCGACCAGGACGGCGCCCCGCGCGGTCACCCTCGGCACGGGCGTCGCCCTCCTCGCCGCCCTGCTCCCGGTGTCCGGGGCCCAGGCAGCCGGGCGGAGCTGCCCGGACCGCGACAACGACACCTACGAGGAGCTGCTCGACTGCGTGACGCTCAAGGGAGTCCGGGCCCACCAGCTCGACCTGCAGGAGATCGCCGAGGACAGCACCGATCCGGACTACCCCGGCAGCCGCGCCGCGGGCACCGACGGCTACGCCGACAGCGTCGACCACGTCGCCGAGCTGCTGGAGGAGGCCGGGTACGACGTGACGCTGGACCCGATCGAGTTCGACTTCATGTTCCCGGCCGTGCTCCGCCAGGTCGCCCCGGCCGAGTCCGACCTCGAGACCGGCGCGTTCACCGGGAGCGAGCCGGGCGAGCTGACCGGCCAGGTCGTCCCGGTGGACGTCAACCTGACCGGGGACCGGGCATCGACGAGCGGCTGCGAGGCCGAGGACTTCACCGGGCTGGACCTCGGCGGGTCCAGCGACATCGCGCTCGTCCAGCGCGGCACCTGCACGTTCGGGTTGAAGGTGCAGAACGCGCAGACCGCCGGCGCCGAGGCGGTCATCGTGTTCAACCAGGGCAACACCCCCGACCGGGAGGGGGTGGTCGTCGGTGACGTCTCGTTCCTGGACCTCGAGCAGACGATCCCGTTCGACGCGGCGATCCCCGTCGTGGGGGCCTCCTTCGCCGACGGGGTGGCCCTCGCGGCTCCGGGCTCGACGGCCTTCCTGCGCGTGCTGCCCACCGAGCGCCGCACCGACCACAACGTGCTCGCCGAGCTGCCCGGCGAGAACGCGGACAACGTCGTCATGGCCGGCGCGCACCTGGACAGCGTTCCCGACGGGCCCGGGATCAACGACGACGGCTCGGGAGTTGCGGCCCTCCTGGAGACCGCGCTGATGATGGCGCGCTCGGAGCCGCAGAACACCGTCCGCTTCGCGTTCTGGGCAGTCGAGGAGAAGGGGCTGCTCGGTTCGGCGGACTACGTCGGCGGGCTGTCCGAGGCCGACCTCGACCGCATCGCCCTCTACCTGAACTTCGACATGGTCGGGTCACCCAACCACGTCTCCATGGTCTACGACGCCGACGAGTCCACCTTCCCCTCCGCCGACACGGGCGTGACCATCCCGCCGGGCTCCACGGCGATCGAGGACCTCTTCGAGTCCTGGTACACGCTGATCGGGGAGCCGTACGACGACAGCGCGTTCACCGGCCGGAGCGACTACCAGGCGTTCATCGACCGCGGGATCCCGTCCGGCGGCGTCTTCACCGGCGCGGAGGTGGTCAAGACCGACGCGCAGGTGGCGATCTGGGGCGGCACGGCCGGGGAGCAGTTCGACCCCTGCTACCACCTGGCCTGCGACACCGCCGAGAACGTGAACGAGGACGCCCTGGAGCGCAACAGCGACCTGATCGCCTTTGCGGTGCTCACGTACGCCTTCTCCACGGAGTCCGTGAACGGCGTCGCCGGCACCGCCGTCCCCGGCCCGGCAGTGGAGCTGCCGGCGCCCGAGGGCCCGCGCGGCACCTTCCGAACCGCCGGGTAGGAGGGCGTCAGGGGCGCAGGACGACCTTCCCGACGGTGCTCCGGTCCGCGATCGCGGCCATGGCCACCGGCAGCTGCGCCAGCGGCAGCACCTGGCCCACCAGCGGGTCGATCGCCCCGTCGGCGAACAGCCGGCACAGCTCCTCGTGCACCATCCCGATCCGCGCCGGGTCGTGCTTCCGGTACAGCCCCCAGTGCAGCCCGACGACGCTGTAGTTCTTCACCAGCGCGTGGTTGGCCGGCACCTGCGGGATGCGCCCGCTGGTGAAGCCGACGACGACGATGCGGCCCTCGAACGCGATGCACCTGCGCGACCCGTCGAAGACGTCGCCGCCGACCGGGTCGTAGACGACGTCGGCACCGTGCCCGCCGGTGATGTCCTTGACCAGCGGCACGAAGTCCTCGTCCGTGTAGTCGATGACGTGGTCGGCGCCCAGCTGCCGGCAGACCTCGGTCTTCCGCTCCCCGCCCGCGGTGGCGATCACCCGCGCGCCGGCCGCCTTGCCGAGCTGGATCGCCGCGGAGCCCACCCCGCCGGCGCCGGCGTGCACGAGCAGCCACTCCCCGGCCTGCAGCCCGGCCCGGCGGTGCAGTCCCACGAACCCGGTCTGGTGGGTCAGGTACAGCGACGCGGCCTGCTCGTCGGACATGTCCGCGGGGACCGGCCACGCCGCGGCGGCGTCGACCAGGGCGTACTCGGCGAACGCGCCCGGCCCGCCCGAGGGCGCCCCGAGCACCCGCTGCCCGCTGCCGACCACCTCGCCGCACAGCTCCACGCCCGGGGTGAACGGCAGCGGCGGGCGCTCCTGGTACAGCCCCCTCGTCATGAGCACGTCCGGGAAGTTCAGGCCCGCCGCCCGCACCCGCACGAGCAGCTGGCCCGGGCCCGGCTCGGGCCGGTCGACCTCGTCGAGGGACAGGACCTCGGCCGGGTCGCCGAGCGAGTGGACCCGCCATGCGCGCATGGCCCGGAATGTGCCAGAGCAGCGGGCGCAGGGGTCCGGCGGGTCGGGTCCGCGGCCGGGCGGCGGCGGTTAGGCTCCCGGCTGTCGTGTGGGTCCAGCGCGTCCCCGGCACCGGCTCGAGGATTGCGAGGGCGCAGGTGGGTCGGGCACTGAGCAGGCGGCACCTGCTGCCCCTGGGTGTCCTGGTCTTCTGCGGCCTGCTCAACCTGGTGAGCGAACGCGGCCAGGTGGTCGTCGGGTTGTTCGCCATGGCGCCGCTGGTGGCCGCCATCGTGCTGGGGCGGCGGGCGACCGCCGCGTACGCCGTCGCGGCGGTGGTGCTCGCCGCGCTCATCGGCGTGGTCGGCGACCAGTACACCGGTGGCCTGGTGGTCGCCCAGTCGCTGCGCCTGCTGGGCGTGGCGGTGGGCGGGTGCCTGGCACTGTTCGCCTGCACCCTGCGGCTGCGCCGGGAGGCGGTGCTCACCCGGCTGAGCGCCGAGGCGGCGGAGGCCCGGAGCGCTGTCCGGATGGCCTCGACCCTGCAGCGGGCGCTGCTCACCGACCCCCCGACCGTGCCGGGGCTGGAGATCGCCGTCCGCTACCTGCCCGCGGTCCAGCACGCCCAGGTCGGCGGCGACTGGTACGACGCCTTCCCCGTCCCGGACGGCACGACGATGCTGGTCATCGGGGACGTCGCCGGTCACGACGTCGCCGCCGCCGCGACCATGGCCCATGCCCGCGGCGTGCTCCGCGGGATCGCGCAGACGGTCATCGGCTCCCCCGCCGCGGTGCTCGGCTCCCTGGACCGCGCCCTCGAGCGGCTGGCGGTGTCCCCGGTCCTGACCTCCACCGTGGCGACCGTGCGCCCCCACCCCGCCGGCCCGGCCCGGGTGCGGTGGTCCAACGCCGGCCACCCGCCACCGGTGCTGCTGTGCGCCGACGGCCGGGTGCGGGTGCTGGACGGGCGGCCTGAGATGCTGCTGGGCACCGGCTGCCCGGTCCCGCGCACCGACCACGAGGTCGACCTGGACCGCGGCGACACCCTGCTGCTGTACACCGACGGGCTCGTCGAGCGCCGCGGCGCCTCGCTCGACGAGGGCACCGCGTGGCTCGTGGCGGCGCTCGCCGGGCTGGCCGGGCAGCCGCTGGAGGTGCTGTGCGACGCCCTCCTGGAGGGGAAGGCCGGCGGGGTGCCCGACGACGTCGCCGTCCTCGCCGTCCGCACCTGCTGATCCGTCAGCGCCGCCGCAGGGCCTCCGGGACGACGGCGATCTCGCCGCTCGCCGTCCTCGCGCTCGGCACGCCCTGGAACCGGTAGGGCACCACGCCGATCCCCGGCTGCACGACGTAGGCGGCCCCCGGCTCGGCGCCGGCCCAGGCGACGAGCATCGCCTCGGCGACCTCGTCGGCGGAGAGCACCGGGAAGCCGGCCGCCTCGAACTCCGCGCGGATCGGGTCGATGATCGCGGTGTCGGCGAATCCCGGGCAGATCGCGGACAGGGTGATCCCGCCACCGGCCAGCCGCGGCCCGAGCGACCGGACGAACGCGACCACCCCGCCCTTGGCGACGCTGTAGCCAGGGTCGGTGGTCATCGGCGACAGCCCGGCGAGGGACGCGGTGACCACGATCGAGCCCCCGCCGGCCCGGCGGAGGGCCGGCAGCGCCGCCTCGGTGCCGTAGACGACGCCGAACAGGTCGACGTGCACCACGCGCAGGAAGTCGTCGACGTCCAGCGCGTCCGGCGACCGGCCGGCGATGCCGGCGTTGAGGAAGACGGCGTCCAGCCGGCCGTGGTCGGCCTCGACCTGCGCGACGACCGCGGCGTTGGCGGCCCGGTCGGTGACGTCCAGCGGGAGGAAGTGCGCCCCGAGGTCCCGGGCGGTCTGCCGCGGCCGGTCCCCGTCGAGGTCGGCGAGCACGACGGTGACCTGGCGGTCGGCGAGCAGGCCGGCCAGGGCACGGCCGAAGCCACCGGCCCCTCCGGTGATCAGGGCGACGCTGCCCGGGGCGGGGGTCACGCCTTGCGCAGGAACCGGTCGAGCACCCGGATGCCGAACTGCAGCGAGTCGACCGCGATCCGCTCGTCGATGCCGTGGAACAGCGAGGCGAAGTCCAGGTCGGCGGGCAGCTTGAGCGGGGAGAAGCCGAAGCAGCGCATGCCGAGGGTCTCGAAGCTCTTGGCGTCGGTGCCGCCGCTCATGGTGAACGGAACGGCGCGGGCGGCCGGGTCCTCGGCCTGCAGCGCCTCGACCATCAGGTCGACCGAGGGCCCGTCGAACGTCGTCTCCACGGCCTGGTCGTAGGTGATCCACTCGCGGGTGACGCCCTCGCCGATGAGCTCGTCGAGCTGCTTGTCGAACTCGGCCTCCTGGCCGTAGAGGAACCGGCCGTCGACCACGGCGCTGGCGGAGCCGGGGATGACGTTGGTCTTGTAGCCGGCGTCGAGCATCGTGGGGTTGGCGGTGTTGCGCAGGGCCGCGCCGACCATCCGGCTGATGCCGCCGAGCCGGGCCAGCGCCTGGTCGGGGTCGTCGGGGTCGATCTGGACGCCGTAGGCCTCGCCGACCTCGGCGAGGAACTGGCGCATCGGCGGGGTGATCACGGTCGGCAGCCGGGTGGAGCCGATCCGGGAGACGGCCCGGGCGAGCCGGGTGACGGCGTTGTCGTCGTGCACGAACGAGCCGTGTCCGGGCTTGCCCTGGGCGGTGAGCCGCATCCAGGCCAGGCCCTTCTCGGCCGTCTGCACCAGGTACAGGCGCAGGTCGTCGCGGACGGTGATGCTGAACCCGCCGACCTCGCTGATCGCCTCGGTGCAGCCCTCGAAGAGGTCGGCGTGGTGGTCGACCATGAAGTGGGCGCCCTTGCGGCCGCCGGCCTCCTCGTCGGCGACGAAGGCGAGCACGATGTCGCGGTCGGGCCTGACCCCGGTGCGGGCCCAGTCGCGGACCAGCGCGAGGGTCATCGCGTCCATGTCCTTCATGTCGACCGCGCCGCGCCCCCAGACGTAGCCGTCGCGCTGCTCGCCGCTGAACGGGTGGACGCTCCACTCCGACGGATCGGCGGGGACGACGTCGAGGTGCCCGTGCACCAGCAGGGCGGGGCGGTCGCGGTGCACGCCCTCGATCCGGGCGACCAGGCTGGCCCGGCCGGGCTCGGACTCGTGGATGACGCTGCTGATGCCGACCTCGTCGAGCTTGCCGGCGACCCACTCGGCGGCGGCCCGCTCCCCCGCGCTGGTGGCGGTGTCCCCGGTGTTGGTGGAGTCGATCCGGATGAGCTCCGACAGCAGGTCGGCAACCTCTTGCTGGGCTCCGGCGAGGGGCGTGGGGGTCGGCTGCGACATGCCGTCGATCCTGCCACCGGACCCCGTCCCGGGCCGGGGGCGGCCTCGGTTATGCTCGTCCCCGACGCACTGCGGTGCGCCCACCTGTCCGGGTGGCGGAATGGCAGACGCGCTAGCTTGAGGTGCTAGTGCCCTTTATCGGGCGTGGGGGTTCAAGTCCCCCCTCGGACACTCGATCGCCCCGGTGTTCCTGCACCTCAGGAGCCCGGGGCATCGTTCTGTCGGCGGCCAGAACGGCACTTTGACACCGCCGGGATGCACAGCGCGGCTGCTCAGCGTCTCAGCAGCGGCGAACCGGTCGGCCGCCTGGCGCCCCATGCCGGGGTGGACGTGCTGGTGGACGGTGAGCGTGATGGCCGCGCTCGCGTGACCCAGTCGCTCCGAGACCACCTTGACCGGCTCCCCGGCGGCCAGCAGCAGCGTCGCGGAGGTGTGGCGGAGGTCGTGCAGCCGGATCCTCGGCAGCTGGTCCTCCCCCAGCGCCTTGCGGGCCTGGGTGACCTGCTCGACGAACCGGCGCGAGTAGCGCTCGGAGTGGCGGTGAGTGCCGTCGAGGTTCCCGAGCACGAGGGCGGCGTCCCGCACGAGCTCGAGCGCAAGAGAGGTGCGTGTGGCGCGGTAGGCACGCAGAGCGGTGACGGTGTCGGCGTCGATGTCCACCACGCGCGCCTGACCGATCTTCGTCGGGCCCTCGAGGAGCTGCTCGCCGTCGCCCTTGGTCCTCACCACGCCGAGGCTGCGCCGGACCTGCAGCCGGCCGGCGTCGAGGTCGACGTCGCGCCATCAGAGGGCCAGCGCCTCGCCGCGGCGCATCCCGGTCGCCGCCAGCAGGCGCCAGTCCATCGCGAGGTCGGGATCGCGGGCCTCCGCCCAGCGCAGGAAGCGGCCGAGCTCGTCGGCCGTCCATGCCTGCGTCTCCGGAGGCCGGGCCTCCGACGGGCTCGGCGGCGTGGACCGGTCAGTGGGGTTCGTGGGCAGCCGGCCGTGCTTGACGGCGTCACCGAGCGCGGACCGCAAGATCGTGTAGACGTAGCGCACGGTCCGGGCGGACAGACCACCCCGGCCGTCGGCGCGCCCCGACGTCTCCAGCGTGCGCATCCAGGCGTCCACGGCCGCTCCGGTGAGCCGGGCCAGCGGGGTCCCGCCGATATGGGGGTCGATGCGCAGCCGGATGTTTCTCCGGTACGTGGCGAGCGTCGAGGCACTCAGTCGCTGCCTCCAGGGCTCGAGCCAGGCACCGGTTTCAGCCTTTGATTCTGGGCCCGCAGCTGCGCGGCCGCCTCACGCCGGCTCCCGAACCCGCGCTCGAGGACGACGCGTTTCGTGCCGTCCTCGAGAAGAACAGCGTGTTGATCAGGAACCGCGGGCCGGCCTTGGTGACGTACTCGCTGATGCCGCCCTGGTCAGGGATCTGCCGACTTCCTCCGGTTCTCCCCCCGCAGACCCGAGCGACCTGATGCAACCGATGACCACCTCGAGCACCCGCCAGGGCGACGCCCTGCGCGGCGCTCAACCCCAGTCACGTGCCGGCGTTCTGCCGGCATGCGCGCTCGTACCGTTCCCGCTGGTCAGACAGCTGGGGCGTTCAACGGCGTCCCGCCCGACACAGCCTCGTTCGGCCCGAGTCGGTGTACCGGTTGAGGTACCTCTCCCATCCGGGCGCGTTCCCGATCCCCCCGGTCAGGAAGGTATCGCGCCGTCGGTCCCACCGAGCCGGTGTCCCAGAAAGGCGGCTTCAGAGACACCTCAGAGGTGGGCCAGGTGCATGGCTACGTCGTGCGTCACTGACGCGTCCGTGTCGGACCGGGAGG
>NZ_JABGDE010000012.1:0-193925 GCF_041028325.1 Modestobacter sp. I12A-02662
ACCCGGCTGGCCCGCCGCGGCTGCCGGGCACACCCCGACAGCGAGTGCGGCTGCCGCGTGGCCGGCCCACCCCCGCCGACCGACGCCTACACCCCCACCGACCGGCAGCGGGCGTTCGTGACCACCCGGGACCGGCGCTGCCGCTTCTCCAACTGCGGGCAGCGGGTCGGCTGGGCCGACCTCGACCACGTCACCGCCCACCGGCCCCCGTGCAGGGTCCCGCCGCGAGCTCGCGAGCGATGGGGGGCACGGGGGTCCTTCGACTTCGCCCCCGGCTGGCGCTTCCGGATGGACCCCGACGGCACCCTGCACGTCACCACCCCCTCCGGCGTCACCCGCACCACCCGACCACCGGGCTTGAGGTTCCGAGCACCCGTGACCGGGCCACCACCGGACGGACCCGGACCGGCGGAGCCCCCCGACGACCGGCCGCCGTTCTGAGCAGGGCTGCGCGGGACGACGGGGTTGCTGCGCGCCTGCCGTCAGGTCTGCAGCCAGCGCATCCCGGACGGCGAGTACCGCTCGCCGGCCGTGACGCCGACCGGCGCGACCTCCTCGATGGCGGCGAGGTCCGCGGGCGTCAGCTCGACGTCGAGCGCGGAGACGTTCTCCTCGAGGTTGGCGATCCGCCGGGTGCCGGGGATGGGCACGACGTCGTCCCCCTGGGCGAGCACCCACGCCAGGGCCAGCTGCGCGGGCGTCACGCCTCTGGCCTCGGCGAGCGCGACCACCCGGTCGAGCACCGCCAGGTTCTTCCGGAAGTTCTCACCCTGGAAGCGCGGGGAGGTGCGCCGGAAGTCGTCCTCGGCGAAGTCGTCGACGCTGCGGATCTTCCCGGACAGGAACCCGCGGCCCAGCGGCGAGTACGGCACGAAGCCGATGCCCAGCTCCCGGACGGTCGCCAGCACGCCGTTGTCCTCGACGTCCCGGGTGAACAGCGACCACTCGGTCTGCACCGCGCTCAGCGGGGCGGTGGCGTGTGCGCGGCGGATGCTCTCCGGCCAGGCCTCGCTGATCCCGAGGTAGCGGACCTTGCCCTCGGCGACGAGCTCGCCCAGCGCCCCGAACGTCTCCTCCAGCGGCGTCTCCGGGTCGACCCGGTGCACGTAGTAGAGGTCGATCACGTCGGTGCCCAGTCGCTGCAGCGACCCGTCGACGGACCTCCGGACGTACTCCGGGGTGCCGTTGACCCGGCCGGTGCGCCGGCCCGCGTCGTCGAGCTCGTTGCCGAACTTGGTCGCCAGCACCACCTCGTCCCGGCGGCCGGCCAGCGCCCGCCCGAGCAGCCGCTCGTTCGCCCACGGGCCGTAGACGTCGGCGGTGTCGAGGAACGTGACGCCCAGGTCGAGCGCCCGGTGCAGGGTCGCCAGGTTCTCGGCGTCGTCGAAGGCGCCGTAGTAGGAGCTCATCCCCATGCAGCCCAGCCCCTCGGCCGAGACGGTCAGTCCCTGGGTGCCCAGCGCGCGGATCTCCACGCCCCGATCCTGCACCGGAGGGCGCGGAGTAGAAACGGTCGGCATGGCGGACGACATGGAGATCCAGGCCCAGGGCGAGCACGAGTTCGTCGTCGTGCAGCACACCGAGGCCGACGACGTGACGACCTGGTTCCGGCTGACCCCCGAGGTGCTGGACCGGCTCGGCACGGACGACGAGGAGGACGTCGTCCGCCGGACGGTGCTCTTCCTGCGCCGCCACCAGGACGTCGCGGACTTCCCCGACCTGGTCGAGCTCGAGGACGTCATCGCCAGCTACGAGGACTACCTGTCGGCGATGGCCGAGGACTGAGCGGCGCAACACGCCGTCCTACCGGCCCGGATGGGATGCTGCCGACGTGAGCCAGCCCCCGCTCCCCGCCGACCCGGCCGCGCTCGCCGACGCCCTGGAGTCCACCGGCTACCTCCCCGACGAGGGGCTGGCGACGGCGGCGTACCTCGCGCTGGTCATGCACCGGCCGCTGTTCCTGGAGGGCGAGGCCGGTGTCGGCAAGACGGCGCTGGCCCGGGCGCTGGCCGAGGTCACCGGGCGGCCGCTGTACCGGTTGCAGTGCTACGAGGGCCTGGAGGCCAGTCACGCGCTCTACGACTGGGACTTCGGCCGGCAGCTGCTGCACCTGCGCGCCGCGGAGGCCGCGCACGCCACCGGGGACGCCCAGTCGCCAGACGATGTCGCAGCGCTGGAGGCGGGGCTCTACGACCGGCGGTTCCTGCTGGCCCGGCCGCTGCTGCAGGCGCTGGAGGACTCCCCGTCGGTCCTGCTGGTCGACGAGGTGGACCGCGCCGACGACGAGTTCGAGGCGTTCCTGCTCGAGGTGCTCAGCGACTTCACCATCTCGATCCCGGAGCTGGGCACGATCCGGGCGGAGACCCCGCCGCTCGTCGTCCTCACCTCCAACCGGACCCGGGAGGTGCACGACGCCCTGAAGCGGCGCTGCCTCTACCACTGGCTGGAGCACCCGGACTTCGAGCGCGAGGTGGCGATCCTGCGCCGCCGGCTGCCCGAGGTCACCGAGTCCCTCGCCCGGCAGGTCGCTGGGGCCACCGCCCGGTTGCGCGGGCTGGACCTGCTCAAGCCGCCGGGCGTGGCCGAGGCGATGGACTGGGCCACGGCGCTGCACGCGCTGGGCGCCCGGGAGCTCGACCCCGACACCGCCGCCCGCACCCTCGGGACGGTGCTGAAGTACCGGGAGGACGGCGAGCGGGTGAAGGCCCTGACCGCGGGGGCGCTGTTCGGTGGGGCCTGACCACGTCCTGCCCCGGACCCGGGACGTCGTCGGGACCGTCCTCGGGTTCGCCCGCACGCTGCGCGCCGCCGGGGTGACCGCCTCGCCCGACCGGGTCGAGGCGATGCTCGGCGCCGTCGCGCACCTCGACGTGCTGGACCCCACCGCCGTCTACTGGGCCGGCCGGCTGACGCTCTGCGGCGGACCCGACGACCTCGACCGCTACGACGCGGCGTTCGCCGCGTACTTCGGCGGCGAGGCCCCCCGACCGCGCCGGGGCGGCGCCACCGGGCCACCGCGGCTCGCCCAGGTGGCGCCGCTGCGGACCGGCGAGGGCAGCCGGGACGGCGACGAGCCGGCCGACCTCGCCACCCGGGCCAGCGGCGAGGAGGTGCTGCGGCACCGGGACGTCGCCGACCTCACCCCGGCCGAGCGGGAGCACCTGCGCCGGCTGTTCGCCCTGCTGGCCCCCGCCGCCCCGATGCGCACCTCGCGGCGGCGCACCCCGTCACCCGCCGGTCCGGTCCACCAGGCGCGGACGGTGCGCCGGGCACTGCGGGACGGCGGCGAGGTCACCCGGCTGCTGCACCACCGGGCCCGCCCACGCCCCCGCCGGGTGGTGCTGCTGATCGACGTCTCCGGCTCGATGAGCCCCTACGCCGACGCCCTGCTGCGCTTCGCGCACGCCGCCGTCCGCGCCCGCCCGGCCAGCACCGAGGTGTTCACCCTCGGCACCCGGCTGACCCGGGTCACCCGCGAGCTGCGGCTGCGCGACCCCGACCGGGCGCTGGCGGCGAGCGGCTCGGCGATCCCCGACTGGTCCGGCGGCACCCGGATCGGCGAGGCGCTCAAGGCGTTCCTGGACCGCTGGGGACAGCGCGGCACCGCCCGGGGCGCGGTGGTGGTGCTGTGCAGCGACGGCTGGGAGCGCGGCGGCGCGGAGCTGCTCGGCGAGCAGATGACCCGGCTGCACCGGCTCGCGCACGCCGTCGTCTGGGTGAACCCGCACAAGGGCCGGGTGGGGTACGAACCTCTGACGGCCGGGATGGTGGCCGCGCTGCCGTCCGTCGACCACTTCGTCGCCGGGCACAGCCTGGCCGCGTTCGAGGAGCTGGCAGGAGTGATCACCCGTGCGTGACGTGCTGGACGACCTGGTCGGGTGGTGGCAGGCCGGGGAGACGGTGGGGATGGGCACCGTCGTCGGGACGTGGCGTTCCGCGCCGCGACCGCCGGGCGCATCGATGCTGGTCGGGCCGGACGGCACCGCGGTGGGCAGCGTCTCCGGCGGCTGCGTCGAGGGGGCGGTCTACGAGGAGGCCCGGGACGCCGTGGACACCGGCGTCCCCACGCTGCAGCGCTACGGCGTCAGCGACGACGACGCGTTCGCCGTGGGGCTGACCTGCGGCGGGATCCTCGACGTCTTCGTGGAGGCGGTCTCCCGGGAGTCCTTCCCCGAGCTGGGCGAGGTGGCCGAGTCGGTGGCCGCGCACGAGCCGGTCGCCGTCGTCACCTGCGTGCAGGGCCCGGACGACCGGCTCGGCCGGCGGATGGTGATCTGGCCGGACCGGTTGTCGGGCACGTTCGGCCTGCAGCGGCTGGACGACGCCGTCGGCGACGACGCGCGGGGCATGCTCGTCGCAGGCCGCACCGGGCTGCTCCACTTCGGCCACGACGGGGAGCGGCGCGGCGACGACCTGACCGTGTTCGTCTCCTCCTTCGCCCCGCCGGCCCGGATGGTCGTCTTCGGCGCGATCGACTTCGCCGCCGCGGTGGCCCGGGTGGGCGGCTTCCTCGGGTACCGGGTGACCGTCTGCGACGCCCGCCCGGTGTTCGCCACCGCCCGGCGCTTCCCCGACGCGGACGAGGTCGTGGTCGAGTGGCCGCACCGCTACCTGCAGGCCGAGGTCGACGCCGGGCGGATCGACGAGCGCACCGTGCTCTGCGTGCTCACCCACGACCCCAAGTTCGACGTGCCCCTGCTGGAGGTGGCGCTGCGGCTGCCGGTGGCCTACGTCGGGGCGATGGGCTCGCGGCGCACGCACGAGGAGCGGCTGGCCCGGCTTCGGGAGGCGGGCCTGCAGGACCACGAGTTGGGGCGGCTCTCCTCACCGATCGGGCTGGACCTCGGCGCCCGCACCCCCGAGGAGACGGCCGTCTCGATCGCCGCGGAGATCATCGCCGGGCGCTGGGGCGGCTCGGGGGAGCGGCTGACCGGCCTCGGCGGGCCCATCCACCGCACGGCCGACCGCTGAACGGGCCGTCCAGCAAGGGGCTGCCGGCATAGCGGAAGAGGTATATCGTTCCTGGTATGCCGCCGTCGCGCCGCACCCGCTTCCCCGGCCTGCAGGCCTCCGCCGAGCAGGTCGAGGACGGGCGGCGCGCGCTCGTCGCCCAGCTCGTCGGTGCCCGGGTGGAGAGCGGGCTCAGCCAGACCGAGGTCGCCGCGCGGATGGGCACGTCCCAGTCCGCGGTCGCCCGGCTCGAGAGCGGCGAGCTCGACGTGCGGCTGTCCACGGTGGAGCGGTACGCGGCCGCGCTGGGGCGTGCCGTCTCCTGGCAGGTCGCAGCGCCGGAGGAACCGTCATGAACGCCGTGCAGGACAGCTGGCCACCGCGTCCCGAGCCGCCCTGGCGGCCACCGGAGCCCGAACCACCCGCGCCCTTCCCGCCGCGCACGCCGTGGCACCCGGGCTGGACGGCGCCGGCGCCCGGCCCGGTGTCGGCGTCGGCCTCGCTGCTCGTGCCGCCGTCGGACTGGCTGGCCGAGCGGCTCCTCGGCCAGCGGGTCATCGCTCTCGCCGGTGAGGTCGACGCCGAGGTGGCCAACCGGACGGTCGCCGAGCTCGCCCTGCTGGACGCCTCCGGCGACGAGCCGGTGCAGCTGCGGCTGAGCGGCGTGCGCGCCGACGTCGACACCGTGCTCACCCTCGTGGACGCACTCGACCTGATGGGCGTTCCGGTGCACGCGACCTGCCTGGGGCGCCTGACCGGCGCGGCGGTCGCGCTGCTCGCGGTGGCCGACCGTCGGGTGGCCGGGCCGCACGCCGTCCTGGAGCTGCGCGAGCCCTCCCCGGGGCGCGGCGTGCACGGGCTCGACGTCGAGGGGCGGGCCGCCGAGCACACCCGCCAGGTGCGCCGGCTGCAGGAACGCCTGGCCGAGGCCTGCGGGCGGCCGGTCGAGGAGGTCGCCGCGGACATGCGCGCCGGCCTGGCCCTCACCGCTGCCGAGGCGCGGGAGTACGGGCTGGTGGACGCCGCCGAGGCGCGGCGCGGCACGGGCTGAGACGCCTCACCCCGGCTCAGCGGGCGCGCGGCGGCCAGTCACTGCCGAGCTCGCCGAGGTCCCACCAGAGGCCGGCCATCAGCTGCAGCGACTCCCGGACCAGCGGTGCGGGCAGGTGCTCGTCGGGGGCGTGCTGGGAGCAGCCGGGGTAGGAGTGCGGCACCCAGACGGTGGGCAGGCCGAGCACGTCCGCGAAGGCCTCGTTGGGCAGCGAGCCGCCGAGGTTGGGCAGCAGCGCGGGGGTGCGGCCGGTGCTGCGCTCCAGGGAGCCGAGCGTCCAGCCGACCCACGGGTTCTCCGGGTCCAGCCGGGTCGCGGCCATGACGTGCTCGACGTCGATCTCCACCATGCCGAAACCGGACCGGTCGAAGTGCTCCCGCAGCTGCTCCTCGATGGACTCCCACCCGGTGCCCACCACGAAGCGCAGCTGGCAGTGCACCCGCGCGTCGGCGGGGATGGCGTTGACCGGGCCGTCCGGGTCCCCGGAGGTCATGGCCAGCACCTCCAGGGTGTTCCAGCCGAAGAGCCGCTCGCTGGGGGTGAGGCCCGGCTCGCCCCAGCTCTCGTCGAGGACGGGGCTGTCCGGGCCCTGGTCGACGGTGATCCCGGCCAGCGCCCGGCGCACGGGCTCGGGGACGGCGGGCGGCCGCAGCGCGTCGAGGAGCAGCCGCCCCCGGCCGTCCACCAGGCTCGCCACGGCGTTGATCAGCACGGTCGCCGGGTTGGCCAGCACCCCGCCCCAGTTGCCCGAGTGGTGGGACTCCGCCCGGGCCCGGGCGCGGAAGGTGACGTTCATCGAGCCGCGGGAGCCGAGGAAGACCGTCGGGCGGTCCGCGGCCACCCGCGGGCCGTCGGAGCCGATGAGCAGGTCGGCGGCCAGCTCGTCGCGCAGCTGGTCGCACAGCTCCGACAGCCCGGGGGACCCGAACTCCTCGCCCATGTCCAGCAGGAGCGTGACGTTGTAGCCCAGCCGCCCCCCGCGCTCGGCGAGCACCTGCGCCAGGGCGGCGATGTTGATGCTGTGCTGGCCCTTGTTGTCCGCCACGCCGCGGCCGTACCAGCGGTCGCCCTCGACGACGACCCGCCAGGGGTCGAGCCCCGCCCGCCACTGCTCGGGGTGGGCCGGCTGCACGTCCCCGTGGCCGTAGGTGAGCACCGTCGGCAGGGCGGGGTCCTCGACCCGGCGGGCGACGAGGAAGGGGTGCCGCGCCGAGACGGGGTTCTCCACGATCCGCGCGGTGAAGCCCAGCCGCTCGACCGCGGGGACCATCTCGGCCGTCAGGTACTCGCGCAGCGCCGGCTCCCGCGCCGGGAACGCGCTCTCGGTGGGGTGCGCGACCCGGCGTTCCAGGTCGGCCAGGAAGGTCCCGGAGTCGAAGTGCTCGGCAGCGCGGGCGATGGCGTGCTGGCGGTCCACGGGCCCACGTTGTCAGGGCCCCGAACCACCGGCCACCGACGACGACGCCCGGGTCGCGATGATCGACCGGTGAGCGACGCGGAGCTGCCGTACCGGTACGCCGTCGAGGTCGTGGGGCTGCTCGCCTCGCCGCGGCACCGCTACGACGGCCGGCCGGACGGCGCGGTCGCCGCCCTCCCGGTCGAGCGGCGGGACCGGATCGAGGTCCGGGCGGGCCACGGCGTCGTCGGCGACCGCTACGCCGGGCGGGCCGCGCACCGGGACGCCTCGGTCACCGTCCTCGCCGTGGAGGGGGTCGAGCAGCTCGCGGCCGAGCTGGGCAGCGGTCCGCTGGACCCGCTCGCCCTCCGCCGCACCGTCGTGCTGCGCGGCGCCGAGGTCGAGGCGCTGCGCGGGCAGCTGTTCGGCCTGGACTGCGGAACCGGTGAGGTGCTGCTGGCCGGTGGGCGCCCGGCCAACCCGTGCGCCTGGATGGACACGGTGCTCGCCCCGGGCGCGCACCGCGGGCTGCGCGGCCGGGGCGGGGTGCGCTGCGCGCCGCGGTCGGACGGCGTCCTGCGACTGGGGCCCGCGGTGCTGCGCTCCGCCGTCCCCCTGGACCCGGCGCGGGCGGGGGACGCCGTCCGCCCGGCTCCGCGGCGCCGGCCGTGAGGCCTGGCGGCGCAGCCCCGGTGCTGGTTCGGTGGACCCGCCGGCGGACCGCCGGACCGTCGGACCGGAGGTGCACCGTGCCGTCCCTTACCGCGGTGGTCGGCGCGGCCACACTCGCCTTCTCCGTGGCGCAGGTCGCCGCGCCGGGCCTGCTGATCCGGCCGTGCGGCCTGGAGGACACCCCGGACACGCGCACGGTGGTCCGTGCGTTCGGCGTCCGCGACGGGCTCCTCGGCCTGGGCATGGTGAGCGCCCCGGCCGGCCGCGCCCGGCGGCTGGCCACCGCGGCGCGGGTCGTGGCGGACTGGGGGGACGTGGCGGTGTTCGGGACCGGGTTGCGCGGCCGGCGCACCCGGGGGCCGGTCGCCGCCTCCGCCGCCGCGTGGGGCGCGCTCGCCCTGGCCGCCGGCGTGCTCGACGAACTCCACGGGGGGTGACGAGAGGGCGGGTCGCGGACGCGGCAGACTCGCGGCGTGACGGTGGTCGTGGTGGGCGCCGGGCCGGTGGGCCTGACGGCGGCGCTGCTGCTGGCCCGCCGGGGGCTGGACGTCCTCGTGGTGGACCGGCACGCCGCGCCGTACCCGCAGCCGCGGGCGGTCCACCTCGACGACGAGGCGCTGCGGGTCCTGCAGGCCGCGGGTGTCGCCGACGCCTTCGTCCGGGTGAGCCGGCCGATGGCCGGGCTGCGCCTGCTGGACGACGCCGGTCGCACGCTCGCCGAGTTCCCCCGCGGGGAGGGCGTGCACGGCTGGCCGCAGGCGTCGATGTTCAGCCAGCCCGACCTGGAGGCGGTGCTGCAGGAAGCGGTGGACGCCGAGCCGGCGGTCGAGGTGCGCCGGGGGACCGAGCTCGTCGCGCTCGCACAGGGCGGCGGACCGGTCCGTCTCACCCTGCGCGACCGGCGCACCGGCGCGGGGGCGGGCACGACAGCGGACGTGGTCCTCGGCTGCGACGGGGCGCACAGCACCGTCCGCCGGCTGATCGGCGGCTGGATGCACGACCTCGGACCCGCGGAGCGGTGGCTGGTGGTCGACCTCGCCTCCGCCGGGCCGCTGCCGGTGTGGCCCGGTGTTAACCAGGTCTGCGACCCCGCCCGCCCGGCCACCTTCATGCCGGTCGCCGGGGACCGCTACCGGGCCGAGTTCCGGCTGGCCGACGACGAGGACCCGGCCCACCTGGACCTCCCCGCGCTGCTGGCCCGCTTCGGCGCCGAGGAGTGCACCGTCGTCCGCGCCGCCGAGTACACCTTCGCCGCGCGGGTCGCCGACCGGTGGCGCGACCGCCGGGTGCTGCTGTGCGGCGACGCCGCCCACCTGACCCCGCCGTTCATCGGGCAGGGCCTGGCCCTGGGACTGCGGGACGCCCACCAGCTCGCCTGGAAGCTGGCCGCGGTCCTGGCCGGCGCGGACGACGCGCTGCTGGACACCCACCAGGCGGAGCGGGCGCCGCACGCCCGGGCGCTGGTGCGCCTCGCGGTGCTGCTGGGCCGGCTGATGACCGGAGGCGGGGCGCCGGGCGCGGTCGCCCGCCGCGCCGTCCTCGCCGGGGTCCGCCGCACCCCGGCGCTGGCCGGGTTCGCCGCCGGGAGCAGCTCCCCGCCGCTGCGCCCGGGGCCGCTGGTCCGTCGCGCCCGGGTCGCGCCGGGCTCGCCGGTGGGCGTGCTGGTGCCCCAGCCGACGGTCCGGGTGGACGGCGCGGCCACCCGGCTGGACGACGTCCTCGGGCCCGGCTGGGCGGTGCTCACCGCCGGCGGGCGGGTGCCGGCGGACTGGCCGGGCCGGGTGCTGCGGACCGGGCCGGGCGGGCTGGAGTCACCGGAGCTGGCCCGGTGGCTGCGCGGCCGGTCGGTGCTGGTGCGGCCGGACCGGATCGTGGCCGCCGTCGGGCCCCGGGCGGTCGCGGGGCATGCTGTCGGCAACCCCTTCGAGAGGACGAGATGAGCTTCGACGTCGCCGCGGTCCGCGCCTCCTTCCCCGCCCTGCGGGCGGGGGTGGCCCACTTCGACGGTCCGGGCGGCTCGCAGACCCCCGACGTGGTCGCTCAGGCGGTGGCCGCCACCCTGACCAGCCCCATCGCCAACCGCGGGCGCGTCACCGCGGCCGAGCGGGCGGCGGACGACGTCGTCCTCGCCGCCCGGCAGGCGGTCGCCGACCTGACCGGCGGGGTACCCGGCGGCGTGGTCTTCGGCCGCAGTGCCACGGCCCTGACCTACGAGTTCTCCCGGGTGCTCGCCGCCGGCTGGGGGCCGGGGGACGAGGTCGTGGTGACCCGGCTGGACCACGACGCCAACGTGCGCCCGTGGGTGCAGGCCGCCGCGGCGCGCGGCGCGACCGTGCGCTGGGCGGACTTCGGCCCGGCGACCGGCGAGCTGGACCCCGCCACCGTCGGGGCGCTGCTGTCCCCGCGCACCCGGCTGGTCGCCGTCACGGGCGCCTCCAACCTGATCGGCACCCGCCCCGACCTGCCCGCGATCACCGCGCTCGCGCACGCCGCCGGAGCGCTGACCTGGGTCGACGCCGTGCACCTGACCGCGCACGCGCCGGTGGACGTCGCCGCGCTGGGGGCGGACTTCCTCACCTGCTCGCCGTACAAGTTCCTCGGCCCGCACTGCGGCTGCCTGGTCGCGTCGCCGGACCTGCTCGAGACCCTGCACCCGGACAAGCTGGCGCCCTCGACCGACGCCGTCCCGGAGCGGTTCGAGCTGGGCACGCTGCCGTACGAGCTGCTCGCCGGCACGACCGCGGCGGTGGACTTCCTCGCCGGCATCGCCGGTCCCGAGGGCGACCGGCGCAGCCGCCTGGTGGCGGCGCTGGCGCAGGTGGTGGAGCACGAGGACCGGCTGCGCGAGCGGATCGAGGACGGCGTCCGTGAGCTGCCCGGCCTGACGCTGTGGTCCCGCGCGGCCCGGCGCACCCCGACCCTGCTGTTCACCTTCGACGGCCGGGACGCCGCCGACGCGTACCGGTTCCTCGCCGAGCGCGGCGTCAACGCACCCGCGGGCAACTTCTACGCCCTCGAGGCCTCCCGGCACCTCGGCCTCGGCGACGCCGGTGGCCTGCGGGCCGGGCTCGCCCCCTACAGCGACGAGTCGGACGTCGACCGGCTGGTCGCCGGGCTCACCGCGTTCGTCTCCTGAGCGTTCGTCTACTCGGCGTTCGTCTCCTGAGCATCCCTCGCCTGCGCCTCGAGGATCCGCTTGATGGCCGCCAGCGTCGCCGGGATCCCGGCGTGGGCGGCGCGGACGCGGTCCTCGACCTGCCGCGGCGCGTCGTCGCCGTACCTCTCGCGGAAGGAGGCCTGACCGGCGGGCAGGAACTCCCAGGACTCGGTGAGCCGGGTCCCGCCGTCCACCGGCTCGAGCGTGTAGCCCCAGCGCGCGTTGCGGCCGCCGACCAGCCAGGCGAACTCCCGGCCCCGCTCCGCGGCCACCACCCGGCTGCGGGTCTCCCACGTCCGGTCGGGCAGCTCGTTGCGCCCGGTGAACCAGTCCCCGACCTGGCCCGACGCGCCCTCGTCCCACCAGCAGCCCCGGCAGACCGGGCTCCACTCGCCGGTGCGGGTCACGTCGGAGACCAGGTCGTAGACCTCCTCGGGGGAGGCGGGGACGACGATCGAGTCGCTGTGGCTGAGGGTGCTCACCGCCGCATTCTGCCCTCGCCCGGGGGACGCGCGTGGATGGGGAACGGCGGGGTACCGGGTCCCTGGCCGCAGACCCCCAGGAGCAAGGAGAACTCCATGGCAAGGAACACCCTGTCCCGCTCGCTGCACGACGTCGGGCTCGCAGCCTGGTTCGGGGGCACGCTGGCCAACGCGGTCGCCCTCAACCCGGCCTCGGCCGAGGCCGGCTCGGCCTCGGCGACCGGCGCGGTCGCCAACGCCGGCTGGGACCGGTGGACGCCGGTCAACGCCGCCGCGATCGGCGCGCACCTGGTCGGCAGCGTCGGACAGCTCATCGGCAACCGGACGCGGGTCGCCCAGCAGCAGGGCGCCGCCGGCATGTCGGTGGCCAAGACGGCGCTGACCGCGGCCGCCCTCGGGGTGACCGCCTACAGCCGGGCGCTCGGGAAGATCGTCTCCCAGGAGGGCGCCACCCCGTCCCGGCGGGGGACGAAGCCGTCCAAGCGGGCGCGGGCGGAGGTCGCCGCCGCGCAGCTGCGGCTGGACCAGCTGCAGTGGGTCGTGCCCGCGCTCACCGGCGCGCTGGTGGTCGTGAGCTCCTACGCGGGTGAGCAGCAGCGGCCGAGCGAGGTGGCCCGCGGGCTGGCCGAGAAGAGCAGCTGAGCGGCGCCACGGGGCGGGTCCTCCCTCCCGAGGGGGGACCCGCCGCGTGGCGGCTGCAGCCCGGCGGCCACGCCGCCGATGCCCCCGGGGTGATCGCGTGTGCCCGGAGCCGACTGGCCGCCGCCCTCCCCCGGGGACGGCGGCTCCCGGAAGCCGTCTGGCAGCGCCGGCACCAGGTCATCGTCCGGCTGGGCCTGGCGTCGGCCGGGGCGCTCCTCGTGCTGTGCTGGGCCTGGGGTGAGAGCCAGCTGACCGCGGCCGTGGTGTTCTCGGTGGTCGCGGCGCCGTTGCTGGTGGCGCGGATCCCGACCCTGGGGCGCGTGCTCCGCGCGGCGGCGGCCACGACCGGCTTGATGGCGGCCTCCGTGGCGCTCGTCCACCTGTGGACGGGTGTCACCGAGGCCCACTTCGTGTTCTTCGTGATGGTCGGCGTGATCTCCCTGTACCAGGACTGGGTGCCCTTCGGGATCGCCCTGCTGGTGGTCATCGCGCACCACGGGATCCTCGGCACGCTCTACCCGTACGCCGTGTTCGGCCACGGTGCCGCGCACGACCCGTGGCTGTGGGCCGGGATCCACGGGGCGTTCGTGCTCGCGGCGAGCCTGGCGCACCTGGCGGCCTGGCGGCTCAGCGAGGCCCAGGGGCTCAGCGACCCGCTGACCGGGCTGGCCAACCGGGCTCGGCTCGAGGAGGCCGCCTGCCGCCTCCTGCGCACCGACGAACCGGCCAGCATCGTGTTCATCGACCTGGACGGCTTCAAGGAGGTCAACGACAGCCGGGGCCACGCCAGCGGGGACGTCGTGCTGCTCGAGGTCGCCACCCGGCTGACCCGCAGCGTGCGCCCGCAGGACCTCGTGGCCCGGATCGGCGGCGACGAGTTCGCCCTGCTGGTCCCCGACGGGCCGGCGACGGCCCGCACGGTGGCCGAGCGGGTGCTGCAGGCCCTGGGCCTGCCGGTCCAGCTGGAGGAGGGGACCGCGACCGTGCACGCCAGCGCCGGCCTGGCCACCGCCACCGACGAGGACGCCCCCTCGGTCGAGTCCCTCCTGCGCAACGCCGACCTGGCGATGTACCTGGCCAAGTCCCAGGGCGGGAACCGGGTGGTCGCCTACGCCGACGGCATGGCCGAGGCCGCCGCGCGGCGCGCCGGACTGATGCAGGACCTGGCCGCGGCCACGGCCGCCGACCAGCTCGAGGTCTACTACCAGCCGACCATCCGGCTCAGCGACGGCGCCACCACGGGCTACGAGGCGCTGGTGCGCTGGCACCACCCGGAGCGGGGGCTGGTCCCGCCCGCGGAGTTCATCCCGCTGGCCGAGCAGAGCGGCGTGATCACCGAGATCGGCGCCTGGGTGCTCCGGGAGGCCCTCGCCCAGGGCGCGGTCTGGTCCGCGGCGTGGGACACCCCGCTGCGGATGGCGGTCAACCTCTCGCCCCGGCAGCTCATGGACGGCGACGTCCCCGCGCAGGTCGAGGCCGCGCTGCAGGCGACCGGCTTCCCCGCCGGGCAGCTCACGCTCGAGGTGACCGAGGGCATGCTCGTGCAGGACGTCGACCTCGTGGTCGCCCAGCTCGAGCAGCTCCGGGCCCTGGGCATCGCCGTCGCGATCGACGACTTCGGCACCGGGTTCGCCGGCCTGTCCTACCTGAACCGGCTCCCCGCCGACGTGCTGAAGATCGACCGGAGCTTCGTGGGCGACCTGCCGCTGGGCGCGTCGTCGGCGACGCTGATCGCCTCGGTCATCCAGCTGGCCGGCACGCTGGGCCTCGAGGTCGTCGCCGAGGGCGTCGAGACCGAGGAGCAGCGCCAGGCCCTGGCCGCGCTGAACTGCGGCCACGCCCAGGGGTACCTCTTCGCCCGCCCGCAGCCGGCGGACCAGGTCCTGGTCCCGGCCGCCGCCGCGAGGCCCCAGCTCGCGGCGCGGCCGGCGACGGTCGGCTGACCGGCTAGAGCCGGACGGTCTCGTTCTCCCCGCCGGAGAACCGCTGCCCGGTCACCTTGGCCTTGGCGAAGCTGAGGACGGTGGCGAGCCGCCCGCCGGGGGTGTCCCAGTACTCGGCCGAGGTGGCCTCCACCCGCAGCAGCACGACGCCGGCGTCGTCCGGGCCCTGGGGGAGCCACGCCTCCGTGGCGCTGTTCCACAGCTCGCGCTTCTTCGCCACGTCGTCGACCACGGCGGCGCGGCCGGTCAGCGACACCCAGGTCGCGCCGGAGCCGACCGTGACGTTGACCTCGGGGTGGGCGTCGAGGTGCACCACCTTCCGGGAGGCGCGCTCGGCGAAGAACCACAGGTCGCCGTCGAACTCCACCTCCTGCAGGGCCATCGGCCGGCTGGTCAGCGTGCCCTGCGGCGCGATGGTGGTGAGCATGCCGATCCGCTGACCGCGCAGCAGTTCGGCGACCTTGCGGCTGTCGTCGCTGGTCATCGTCGTCCTCTCCGTCGTCTCCGTGGTCGTCCTCACCGCCTGCCCAGGGCGGGCCGGAGCGACACCCGGGTACGGGTGTCAGCCGAGCGCGCCGGCGAACAGCGGGACGGCGTTCTCCAGCGCGTAGCGGGTGCCCAGGACCGAGCCGCTGGAGAAGGCGTTGACCAGCGTCGGGTCGTCCATCACCACGGCGTGCCCGGCCTGCACCGACGGGACCGCCTGCCACAGCGGGTCGGCGGTGATCAGGCCGGCGTCGACGAAGATCGGGAAGGCGACGGTCAGGTCGGCGTCCAGCAGCGGCAGCTGCTCCTCGCTGATCGGGACGTAGAAGTTCTCCGCCGCCTGCTCCTGGACCGCCGGGGCGTTGGTGAAGCCGAGCTGCTCCAGGAAGTCGACCCGGCTGTCACCGCGCACGTAGGCGCCCCAGCCGGCGGAGGTGTACGCGGCGACGGCCACCGCCTTGCCGGCGAACTCCGGGTGGGCCGCGGCGGCGTCGGCGAACTGCCGCCCGACCTCCTCCTCCAGCGACCGGGCCTCCTCCGCCCTGCCCAGCGCCGACCCGACCAGGTCCAGCTGCTGCTGCCAGGTGGTCTGGTACGGGCCCGCGCCCTCGGGCTGGCCGATCGTCGGCGCGATCGCGCTGAGCGCGTCGTACCGCTCCTGGGTGCCGGCGGAGCGGGTGTCGAGGATCAGGTCGGGCTGCAGCGCGGCGATCTGCTCGTAGCTGGGCTCGAGCGTCTCGACGATCTCCGGCGCCTCGTCGTAGCGGCCCTCGGCCCACGGGCCGACGCCTTCCCCGCCGAAGCCGAGCCAGTCGCTGGCACCGACCGGCTGGACGCCGAGCGCCAGGGCGGTCTCGGCGTCCGACCAGCCGAGGGCGACGACCCGGGCGGGCTCCTCCTCGACGGTGACGTCGCCGAAGGCGGTGCCGACGGTGACCGGGAACGCCCCGGACGTGCCCGCGCCGGACGCCGCGCCGCCGCCGGCAGCTGCGTCGTCCCCGGAGCCGGAGCCGCAGCTGGTGACGACCAGGGCGGCCGCCAGCAGGGCGGTGCCGCGGAGGGCGAGTCGGGACGACATGGGGGTGCTCCTCTTGTCTGGGTCAGACGGCCGCGGACAGCGCGTCCAGGTAGGCGTCCAGGCCCCAGGTCAGGGACAAGACGGTCGGCGGGGAGACAGCTGCGATGAGCTCGTCCCCGACCAGTGTGGCGTGGTGCCCGCCGGTGACCTGCTCCATGGTCTGCGCGTACGGCTGGGCGGCGAAGGCGTCGGCCTCCTCCTGCGTGGAGGCGTAGCTGAGCAGGATGTCGCTGGTCAGCTCGGGGACCCGCTCGTAGCTCAGCGTGTAGTAGAAGGTCGACTCGCCGGTGGACAGCTCGCCCACGCTGGGCGCGACGGTCAGGCCCAGGTCGGTGAGGAACTCGACGCGGGAGTCGGCCGCCTCGTAGACGTAGAAGGTGCCGGCGGTGTCCCAGACCGCGGCCACGGTCTTCCCCTGCAGCTCGGGGTGCCCGGCGGCGGTGTCGGCGATCGCCCGGTCGGTCTCGGCGACCAGGTCCGCGGCCTCCTCCGCCTTGCCCAGCGCCTGGCCGACCGTGGTCACGACGTCCCGCCAGGGGGTGGTCCACGCCTCGCCGGGGTAGGCGACCGTCGGCGCGATGGCCGTGAGCTTGTCGTGGTCCTCCTGCGTGATGCCGGAGTAGTTGGCCAGGATCACGTCCGGCTGCCCGGCGGCGATGGCCTCGAACGGCACCTCCTCGCCGGCGGGCAGCACGGTCGGGGTCTCCGCGCCGAGCGCGTCCAGCTCCTCGGCGATCCACGGCAGGACGCCGTCCTCGTCGCCGCCGTACTCCTGGAACGGGATCGCGACGGGGACGACACCGAGGGCCAGCGCGGCGTCGGTGCTGCCGAAGCCCCAGGTGACGACGTCCTGCGGCGGCTCCTCGATCGTCGTCTCGCCGAACGCGTGCTCGATGGTGACCGGGAAGGCGCCGCCGGCCTCGCTGGGGGCAGCGGCGTCGGCCGGGGCGTCGGACCCGGAGCCGCAGCTGGTCACGAGGACGATGGCGACGAGGGCAGGGCCCAGCAGTGCGGCGCCGCGCAGGACGGGGCGGGGGGACATCGGACCTCTTCGGTCGGGTCAGGGAAGGCTCACCTAACCACGTCACCCGACCACTGCGTGATCACGGTTCGGTCACCGGGGCGGTGCCGGGCCCCGCAGGACGGGCTCGCAGGACCGGCTCGCAGGATGGGGCGATGACCTCTCCCCGCCCCGTCACGGTCGTCACCGGCGCCGGCCGCGGCATCGGCGCCGCCACGGCCCTCCACCTGGCCCGCGCCGGGCACGACGTCGTCGTCGGCTGCCGGGACGACGAGGCCTCCGCCGCCCGGGTCGTCGACGGCGTCCGCGCCGCCGGGGTCCGGGCGGTGGCCGTGGTGGGGGACGTGGCCGACGAGGCCGCCGTCGAGCGCCTGTTCGCCGCGGCGGCCGACCTCGGCCCGGTGACCGGCCTGGTCAACAACGCCGGGCTGACCGCGCACATCGGCGACCTGGCGGACACCCCGGTCGCCCTGGTGCGCCAGGTCGTGGAGGTCAACCTGCTGGGGGCGCTGCTGTGCGCCCGGGCGGCGGTGCAGGCGATGTCCACCGCGCGCGGCGGCGCCGGCGGGGCGATCGTCAACGTGTCCTCCGCGGCGGCCACGCTGGGCTCGCCGCACGAGTACGTCCACTACGCGGCGGCCAAGGCCGGGGTGGACGCCCTGACGGTGGGCCTGGCCAAGGAGGTCGCCGACCAGGGCATCCGGGTGAACGCGGTGGCCCCCGGGACGGTGCGCACCGGCATCCACGCCGCCGCCGGGGACCCCGGCCGGCCGGACCGGCTGGGCCCGGGTGCCGATGGGCCGCGCCGGGGAGCCGGAGGACGTCGCCCCGGCGATCGCCTGGCTGCTCGGGCCCGAGGCCGGCTACGTGACCGGGGCGGTGCTCCGCATCGCCGGTGGGCTGTGAGGCGGCCCCGGCCCGGCCGCCACTAGGGTCCGCGCAGGAGCGGACCACCGGAGGGGGGCGCCTGTGAGCGAGGTGGGGGACTGCCGGCTGGTCGTGGTCGACGCGCAGCGCGTGTTCGCCGACCCGGGCTCGCCGTGGGCCGCCCCGCGGTTCGCCGCGGCGCACGCGAACATCCGCCGGCTGGCCGACGCGCACCCCGGAGCGGTGGTGCACACCCGCTTCGTCGCGCCTCCGGAGCCCACCGGTGCGTGGGTGGCCTACTACGAGCAGTTCCCCTTCGCGTTGCAGCCGCCGGACTCCCCGCTCTACGAGCTGGTCGACGACCCCGGCGACGACCCGGTCGTCGTCGCCACCACCTTCGGCAAGTGGGGCCCGGACCTGGCGGCCCTGGTCGGGCAGGGCCCGGTGCTGCTGACCGGCGTCTCCACCGACTGCTGCGTGCTCTCCACCGCCCTGGGCGCGGCGGACGCCGGGGTCGAGGTGCGGGTCGTCGCCGACGCCTGCGCCGGCGCGACCGACGCCGACCACGAGCGCGCCCTGGCGGCCATGGCGCTGTACGCGCCGCTGATCACGGTCACGACCACCGGGGCGGTCCTCTCCGGCTGAGCGCGACCCGGGAGGTGAGGGGCCCGGAATGTGCGGGGCCCGGGTGGACTTGGAGCCCCAGTGACCACCCTGCAACGCCCGGCCCTCCCGGCCGGGGGCACGACCGCCGCCCGGACGCCCGCACCCCGACCGCCCGGCCAGGCGCGCACCGCGCTGACCCTCGGCGCGTTCGTGGCCCTCGGGCCGCTGACCATCGACATGTACCTGCCGGCGCTGCCGACGATCACCGACGAGCTGCGGACGACGTCGGCCACGGTGCAGCTGACCCTCACCGGCACGCTGGTCGGCCTGGCGCTGGGCCAGCTGGTGCTCGGCCCGCTCGCCGACACGCTGGGCCGCCGCCGCCCGCTGATCGCCGGGACGGCGCTGCACGTGATCGCCTCGCTGCTGGTGCTGGTCGCCCCGTCGGTCGAGGTGCTCGGCGCGCTGCGGTTCCTGCAGGGCCTCGGGACGGCGGCCGGCGCGGTGATCGCGATCGCCGTCGTCCGGGACCTCTACGACGGCCGGGCCGCGGCGACCATGCTGTCCCGGCTGTTCCTGGTCATCGGCGCCGCGCCGGTGCTCGCGCCCACCATCGGCGGCGAGCTGCTGCGGTTCACCTCCTGGCGGGGGGTGTTCGTGCTGCTCGCGGTCTACGGGGCGCTGCTGCTGGTGCTGGGGGTCACCTCGCTGCGGGAGACGCTGCCGCCCGAGCGGCGGAGCAGCAACGGCGTCGGCGGGACGCTGCGCGCCTACGGCGGGCTGTTCCGCGACCGCGCCTACGTCGGGCTGGTGCTGGTCGCCGGGCTGACCATGGCCGCGCTGTTCGCCTACGTGTCCGGCTCCTCCTTCGTCTACCAGGAGCAGTTCGGCCTGGACGAGCAGCAGTTCGGCCTGCTCTTCGGCGCCGGGGCCATCTGGCTCATCGCCGCCACGCAGCTCAACCCGGTGCTGCTGCGGCGCTGGTCGCCGGCCCGGGTGCTGGTCGCCGCCACGGTGGCCGGCACGCTCGCCGGGGCGGTGCTGCTCGTCCTGGCCGGCACCGGCACCGGTGGGCTGTTCGGGGTCGCGGTGCCGCTGTGGGCGGTGCTCGCCGCCGCCGGCCTGGCGCTGCCGAACGCGCCGGCGCTCGCGCTGTCCCGGCACGGGGAGGCGGCGGGGACGGCGGCCGCGCTGCTGGGCGCGGTGCAGTTCGGCGTCGGTGCGGCGGTGTCCCCGCTGGTGGGCCTGCTGGGCAACGACGCGGTGGCGATGGGCCTGGTGATCGTCGGCGCGCTGGTGCTCGCCGTCGTCGTCCTGGTCGTCGTCGTCCGGCCCTGGCAGCTTCCCGAGCCCGACGAGGACGCCGCGCCCGTCGCGGCGCACTGAGCCACCGCGGGCGGCTGCCTAGAGTGACCCGGTGCCCGCCCAGCTCCTGCCCTTCCTCGCCGTGGTGGTGGTCCTGACCTGACCCCCGGACCGGACATGGCGCTCGTCCTGCGCAACGGGGTGGCCGGCGGCTCGCGGGCGGCCTGGTGGACCGGGCTGGGGTGCTGCACGGGCATCTCGGTGTACGCCGCCGCGTCGGCGGTCGGCCTGGCCGCCGTCCTCGCCGCCTCGGCCACCGCCTTCGCGCTGGTCAAGTACGTCGGCGCGGCCTACCTGGTGTACCTGGGGGCGACGGCGCTGTTGCACGCCCGCAAGGGAGCGGTCGCGGCCGCGCCCACCGGGACGCCGGCGACCGCGGTGGACCGGACGACGGCCTTCCGCCAGGGCCTGATGAGCAACCTGCTCAACCCGAGGATCGCGCTGATCTTCCTGACGCTCATCCCGCAGTTCGTCTCCACGGGGGAGCCGGCGCTCGCCACCACCGCCGTCCTGGCGGCGGCGTTCCTGGGTCTGGCCGTGCTCTGGTGGCGGTTGTTCTCCCTCGCGGTGGGCAGGCTCGGCCGGGTGCTGTCCCGGGCGCGCATGCGGACCGCCGTCGAGCGGCTCACCGGTGCCGTGCTGGTCGGGCTGGGCCTGCGGGTGGCCCTCGCCGGCCGCTGAGCGGGGACGGCGGTGGAACGGCTCAGCGGATGAGCACCGGGACGGAGGTGCCCACCTGCTCGAGCCGGGTCACGCCGGTCGCCGGGCTGGTGATCGACTCCTCCAGCCAGAACACGTGGTACGTGCCGCGGGTCAGCCCGGTCACGGTCACCGTGACCTGCTGGCAGCCGTCGGGCTGGGCCGCGGTCGCGGTCACCGGGGTCGGCTGCCGGCCGGCTCCTGCGTCCTGGCTGACCGCCGAGACCCGGTAGCCCTGCACCTCGCCCCGGTCGTCCGAGGGGAAGGTGACGGTCGCCGAGCCCGCGCCGGCGGCGGTGACGGCCGGGGTGACCCGGCGCGGGGAGCCGGTGCCGCCGCAGGCCGGCTCGCGCGGGGTGAGCACCGGGGCGACGCCGTGCGCCGCCCACGGCCGGATGGAGATCCCCGCCGGCCGCGGGGGCTGCGGGACCACCAGGCCGCCGGAGCTCGTGCTGCTGTCGCCGACCGTCTCGCCGCCGGAGTCGCCGGCGATCGTCCCGTGCTCGAAGGAGAGCCTTCCCGACAGCGCGGTGCTGGCCACCCCGGAGCTGACGGTGACCCCGCCGTTCGGGATGGCCCGGCTGGTGGCGGCCGGCTCCACGGCCAGCACGGCGGGGACCAGCTGGGTCGCGGCCACCACGGCGCCGGCTCCCGCGAGCAGCAGCGGGGGGAGCCACCGGGTGCGTCGCCGGCGGGCCCGGGCCCGGGGGGTCCTGCGGGCGGTCGCGCCGGTGCGCGCCGCCGTGCCTCGCCTGTCGTCGGCCACGACACCCCTCTCCGGGTGGTCGGGTGGTCATCGTCCTCGGGTGGTCATCGGCACCGCGGCACGCCGGCTTTAGCCCAGGTGATCGGCTCAGCGGGAATGCCGGCGGCGCCGGTCGTCTTGGGCCCGACGTGAGCACCGCCCCCGTCCGGACGTCGACGACCGACGCAGGTCCGGGTGCCGGTCCGCGCACCGCGCGCCGGGCGGCGCCGGCCATCGCCGCGCTGGCACTGGGCGCGTTCGCCATCGGCACCACCGAGTTCGTCACCATGGGCCTGCTGCCCGACATCGCGCAGGGCACGGGTGTCTCCATCCCCGCCGCGGGGCACTACATCTCCGCCTACGCGCTGGGCGTCGTGGTCGGCGCCCCGGTGATCGCCGCGCTCGGCGCCCGGCTGCCCCGCCGTGGCCTGGCCGTCGGGCTCATGGCCGCCTTCCTGCTCGGCAACGCGCTCACCGCGGTCGCCGCCGGCTCCGGCGCCCTGCTGGTGGCCCGGTTCCTCGCCGGCCTGCCGCACGGCGCCTACTTCGGCGTCGCCTCGCTGATCGCGGCCGCCCTCGTGCCCCAGCACCAGCGCGGCCGGGCGGTCAGCTCGGTGATGCTCGGGCTGGCCGTGGCCAACGTCGCCGGGGTGCCGGCCGGCACCTGGTTGGGGCAGCACCTGGGCTGGCGGGCCGCGTACTGGGCGGTCGTCGTCATCGCCGGGCTGACCGTCCTGTCCGTGCTCGCCGTCGTCCCGGCGGTGGCCGGGAAGGCCGAGGCCACGCTGCGCACCGAGCTGGGCGCCCTCCGCCGTCCGCAGGTCGTGCTCACCGTGCTGGTGGCCACCGTGGGCTTCGGCGGGCTGTTCGCGATGTACAGCTACATCGCGCCGATCGTGACCGACGAGGCCGGGATGCCCGCGGGGTTCGTCCCGGTGGTGCTGCTGGCCTTCGGCGTCGGCGGCGTGGTGGGCATCTCGCTGGGCGGCCGGCTCGCCGACCGGGCGCTGTTCCCCTCCCTGGTCGGTGCGACCGTGAGCACCGGCGTGCTGCTGGCCCTCACCGCGCTCGCGGCCGGCAACGCGGCCACGCTCACCGCGGCGGTCTTCCTGGTCTCGGTGTCCGCCTCCACCATGGTCGTGCTGCTCCAGATGCGGCTGATGGAGGTCGCCGGTGAGGCGCAGATGCTCGGCGCGGCGCTGAACCACTCGGCGCTCAACGCGGCCAACGCCCTGGGCGCCTGGCTCGGCGGCCTGGTGATCGCGGCCGGCCTGGGGTACCGCGCCCCCAGCTGGGTCGGCGCGGGCCTCGCCGTCCTCGGCCTCGGGTTCCTGGTCGCCTCCGCCGTCCTCCGCCGCCGGGAGCGCGCCACCTCCTGAACCGGCTGGTCCGCGGGCACCTGGGTGGCCTTCCGAGCGTGACGGCTGACACACTCCGATGGAGGTCGGGGGTGATCCCGGCCACACCTGCCCAAGCAACGGAGCGGAGGAGCCGGTGACGCGGATCGACGTGCGTGTCGACGGGGTGTCGTACCAGGACGAGGTGGAGCCCAGGACCCTGCTGGTCCACCACCTACGAGAGCAACTCGGCAAGGTCGGCACGGTCGTCGGGTGCGACACCAGCAACTGTGGCGCGTGCACCGTGCACCTGGACGGCCAGGCGGTGAAGTCGTGCACCGTGCTCGCGGTCCAGGCCGACGGCTGCGAGGTGACGACGATCGAGGGCATCGCCGACGGCGCCACCCTGCACCCGGTCCAGCGGGCGTTCCACGAGATGCACGGCCTGCAGTGCGGCTTCTGCACCCCGGGCATGATCATGGCCTCGATCGACCTGCTGCAGGAGAACCCCGACCCCAGCGACACCGAGGTCCGCGAGGGGATCGAGGGCAACCTCTGCCGGTGCACCGGCTACCAGAACATCGTCCGGGCGGTGCAGCACGCGGCCGCGGAGATGCGCGGTGACCAGGGTGCCCCCGGCGACGGGCCGGCCGAGGCCGAGTCCGCCACCGACTCGGCCGCCGCGCCGCACGTGGCGGTGCAGGCATGACGGCCGTCGAGGACCGCCCCGGCATCGAGTCCCCCGCGCCCGCCCGCGAAGTGGGCCAGGCCCGCCGGCGCAAGGAGGACGCCCGGCTGATCACCGGCCGGACGACGTGGACCGACAACCTGGTGCTGCCCGGGATGCTGCACCTGGCGGTGGTGCGCAGCCCGGTCGCCCACGCGAAGATCAGCGCGATCGACGTCAGCGCGGCCCAGCAGGCGCCCGGTGTGATCGCCGTCTTCACCGGCCGCGACTTCGCCGACGAGCAGGGCTCCATCCCGTGCGCCTGGCCGGTCACCCCCGACATGGTCAACCCCGGGCACCCGTCGCTGGCCGTCGACGAGGTCAACCACGTCGGCGAGGCGGTCGCCGTCATCGTCGCCCGCAGCAAGGCGGCCGCGGCCGACGCCGTGGAGCTGGTGGACGTCGACTACGACTCGCTGCCGGTGGTGCTGGACATGGAGGAGGCGCTCGGCGACCAGCCGGTGCTGACCCACGACCACCTGCAGTCCAACGAGAGCTTCCACTTCGTGTTCGACGGCGGTGAGAACGGCGTGGCCGACGACACCGACCGGGCGTTCGCCGACGCCGAGGTCGTGGTCAGCCGCCGGTTCGTGCAGCAGCGCCTGATCCCCGCGTTCATGGAGCCGCGCGCGGTCGCGGTGCAGCCGCAGGGCGACAACTACACGATGTGGTCCTCCACGCAGGTGCCGCACATCCTCCGGCTGATGCTGGCCATGGTCACCGGCGTGCCCGAGCACAAGCTGCGGGTCATCGCCCCCGACGTGGGCGGCGGGTTCGGCGGCAAGCTGCAGGTCACGCCCGAGGAGGTGATCGCCCTCCTGGTCGCCCGGCGGCTCGGCAAGCCGGTCAAGTGGGCCGAGAGCCGCAGCGAGTCGCTGATGAGTGCCCACCACGGCCGGGACCAGGTCCAGTACATCGACATCGCCGCCGACCGCGAGGGCAACGTCAAGGGCCTGCGCTGCCGGATCCTCGCCGACATGGGTGCCTACCTGCGCCTGGTCAGCCCCGGCGTGCCGATCCTGGGCGCGTTCATGTTCAACGGCATCTACAAGTTCCCGGCCTACCGGTTCGAGTGCCGGGGCGTGTTCACCAACAAGACGCCCACCGACGCCTACCGCGGCGCCGGCCGGCCGGAGGCCACCTTCGCCGTCGAGCGGATCATGGACGAGCTCGCCGTCGAGCTGGACGTGGACCCGCTGGAGCTGCGGCGGAAGAACTGGATCAAGGCCGAGGAGTTCCCGTTCACCACGTGCGCGGGGATGACCTACGACAGCGGTGACTACGACGCCGCGACCGAGCAGGCGCTGCAGCTGATCGGCTACGACGAGCTGCGCGCCGAGCAGCGGCGCCGCCGGGAGTCCAACGACCCGGTCCAGCTGGGCATCGGCTTCTCCACCTTCACCGAGATGTGCGGGCTGGCACCCTCCCGGGTGCTCGGCTCGCTGTCCTACGGCGCCGGGGGGTGGGAGCACGCGTCGATCCGGATGCTGCCCACCGGCAAGGTCGAGGTGGTCACCGGGTCCAGCGCCCACGGGCAGGGCCACGAGACGGCGTGGAGCCAGCTGGTCGCCGACCGGCTCGGCGTGCCGTTCGAGGACGTCGAGGTGCTGCACGGCGACACCTCGATCGCCCCGCGCGGCCTGGACACCTACGGCTCCCGCTCGCTGGTGGTGGGCGGGGTCGCGGTGGTCAACGCCGCGGACAAGGTGGTCGCCAAGGCCCGCACGGTCGCGGCGCACATGCTGGAGGCGAACGAGGACGACCTGGAGTTCGCCGGCGGGAAGTTCTCCGTCCGGGGCACGCCGGGCAGCGAGGTCGGCATCCAGGAGATCGCGCTGGCCACCTTCGCGGCGCACGACTTCCCCGAGGGGGTCGAGCCCTCGATCGACGCCGACGCCACCTACGACCCGGAGAACTTCTCCTTCCCGCACGGCACGCACATCTGCGCGATGGAGGTCGACACCGAGACCGGGTTCGTCAAGATCCGGAAGTACGCCTGCGTCGACGACGTCGGCACGATCGTCAACCCGCTGATCGTCGAGGGGCAGGTGCACGGCGGTCTGGCCCAGGGCATCGCCCAGGCGCTCTACGAGGAGGCGGTCTACGACGCCGACGGCAACCTCACCACCGGCACGTTCGTCGACTACCTGGTGCCCTCGGCGGCCGACCTGCCGCACTTCGACACCGGCAACACGGTGCACGCGGCGCCCGGCAACCCGATCGGGGCCAAGGGCGTGGGCGAGGCGGGGTGCATCGCGAGCACCCCTGCGGTGGTCAACGCGGCCCTCGACGCCGTCCGGCACCTCGGCGTCCGGGACATCCGGATGCCCCTGACCCCGGAGCGCGTGTGGCGGGCTCTGCACGACGGCGGGGACGGCGGCGGCCGCGCCACCGCCGGCAGCAACGCCTACGGCGGGGCGCAGACCGAGACCACCGCCGGCGTCTCCACCCCGCAGTCCGCTCTCGGAGGTGACCGGTGATACCCGCCCCGTTCGACTACGTCCGCCCCGCCACCGTCGGGGAGGCACTCCAGGCGATCGCCGACGGGGGTGAGGACGTGAAGGTCCTCGCCGGCGGGCAGTCGCTCATCCCGGTCATGCGGCTGCGGCTGGCCGCGCCCGAGACGGTCGTCGACCTCGGCCGGGTGGCGGAGCTGCGCGGGGTCCGCGAGGAGGGCGACTCCCTCGTGGTCGGCGCGATGACGACGCACGCCGACGTCCTCACCGATCCGTTGCTCGCCCGCTACGGCCGGCTGGTCGTGCAGGCCACCGAGACCGTCGCCGATCGCCAGGTGCGGCGGCGCGGCACCTTCGGCGGGGCACTGGTGCACGCCGACCCAGCAGGTGACCTGCCGGCGGTTGCCCTGGCGCTGGACGCGGAGTTCGTGCTCGTCGGCCCGGGCGGGCGCCGCACGGTGCCGGCGACGGAGTTCTTCGTCGACTACCTCACCACCGCGCTGGAGGAGGGCGAGCTGCTGGTCGAGGTCCGCCTGCCCAAGCTCGGCGAGGACTGGGGGGTCCGGTACGAGAAGTTCAACCGGGTGGCCCAGGCCTGGTCGATCGTCGCGGTGGCCGCGGCCGTCCGGCGGGAGGGCGGCCGGATCGCCGAGGCGCGGATCGGGCTGACGAACATGGGGTCCACGCCGTTGCGCGCGCGGGCCACCGAAGCGGCGCTGGTCGGCGTCGACGTCAGCATGGAGACGGTGACCGCGGCGGCCGCCCAGGCCGCGGAGGGCACGAGTCCCAGCAGCGACCTCAACGCCCGGGCCGACTACCGCCAGCACCTCGCGCAGGTGCTGACCCGACGGGCGGTGGCCGCGGCCGTCGGCCTGTGACGGGGGGCGTGCCGGACCGGTCCGTCCCGTTCGCGGGGCGCCGGTCCGGCGCGTTGCGCCCTGGTGCACCTGCACGACCGTCGCGGTCGTGGTCGGATGGCACGTGCGCGGGCGCGAGCGCCCGGGCCGCACACACTCGGAGGTCCTGCAGTGCAGCTGGAGAACTCGTTCACCGTGCCGGTGCCGATCGACGATGCCTGGCGGGTGCTGCTGGACATCGAGCGGATCGCACCCTGCATGCCCGGCGCGGTCCTGGACTCGGTGACCGGCGACGAGTTCACCGGCCGGGTCAAGGTCAAGCTCGGGCCGATCAACCTGACCTACCAGGGCAGGGCGTCGTTCGTGGAGAAGGACGAGGCCGCGCACCGCGCCGTGATCGACGCCAAGGGCAAGGACCAGCGCGGCAACGGCACCGCCGCAGCGACCGTCACCGCAACCCTCGCCGACCAGGGCAGCACGACGCGGGTCGACGTCCTCACCGACCTCAACATCACCGGCCGGCCGGCCCAGTTCGGCCGGGGCGTGATGACCGACGTGGGCAACAAGCTGCTCGGCCAGTTCGCCGACAAGCTCGCCGCCCAGCTCGGCAGCACCGGCGGGGACGTGCAGGTCGACCAGGAGGCGGCCGCCACGTCGCAGGAGCCGACCGTGGCCAAGGCGACCGCCGCGGCGGCCGCGAAGGCGGCGGCGACGACGGCCGGGGTGGTCGAGGAGGTGGCGGCCTCGGCGGAGACCTCCGCCGGTGGGACCCCGGCCGGTGGCGCGATCCCGACGGCCGCGGCCGCCGCCAAGAAGGCGGCCGCCGCTGCCGCGGACGCCGCGGCGTCGGCGGAGGAGACCGCCGCCGAGGCCCCGGCCACGACGGACAAGGCTCCCGCCAAGGCGGCGAAGGCCACCCCGGCCAAACCGGCGAAGGCGGCGAGGTCGACGGTCGCCCCGGCGGCGGGGACCCCGGCGGCCACCGGGGGCGCCGCGCGGGACGCGGTGCCCGACCCGACGGCGGTCCCGGCGAAGAAGGCGCCCAGCGCGCCGCCGTCCGGCACCACCGCGCCGCCGAACCGGCCGGCCGGTTCCGGCCCGGCCCGGAGCACCCCGGTCCGGAGCACGCCCGCGAAGGCCACCCCGGCCGCCTCGTCCAGCGCACCGTCGTCCAGCGCGCCGTCGACCAGCGCACCGTCGAGCAGCGCACCGTCGAGCACCGCTCCGGTCACCCCGCCGGCCCCGCGCCGGCTCAGCGCCGTCGAGCCGGAGCCGATCGACCTGCTCGAGGTGGCCGGCACGGCGGCGTTCACCCGCTACGCCGGGCCCGCGGCCGGGGTGAGCGTCCTGCTGCTGCTCATCGCATTCCTCGTCCGCCGGCGCCGCAACAGGTGACGGCGGTGACGTTTCCGCTGGTGCTTGTGCTCTGAGTCGCCGGACGACTCAGAGCACGAGCATCAGGAGGACAACTCCCCGAGCCAGCCGGCCGCCGCGGCGGCGACCGCCGCGGGGTCCTTCCTCAGCGAATGGTCCCCGGGGACGGCGACCACCCGGCCGGCGTGCCCGGCCAGCGCGGCCGCGACCTCCGCGGGCCGGCCGAGCGCGTCGGTCTCGCCCTGCACCACCAGCAGCGGGACGGCGACCGCGAGCAGCTCGGCGGCCCGGCTCCTCTCCGGCTTCCGGGGCGGGTACAGCGGGAAGGCCAGCGCCAGCACGCCCGCGGCGCCCTCGGCCGCGGCGGTCCGGCAGGCCACGCGGGCGCCGGCGCTCCGGCCGGCGAGCACGAGCGGTCCGGCGAGGTCACCGGTCGCGCGGAGGTCCGCCAGCACCGCCGTCCAGGCCTCGTCCAGCCGCGGTGGCGCGGGTGCGATCCGCCTGCCGGCCACCCGCCACGGCTGCTCGACCCGCAGCACGCGCCAGCCCGCGCCCGCCGCGGCCAGCGCGACGTGGGTCAGGTCGGCCGAGTCGACGCCGCCGCCCGCCCCGTGGCCGAGGACGAGGGTGCCGGCGACAGCCGCGGCCGGGTCCTCCGACCGCACCCGAGCCGGGCCGAGCGGGGTGCCGACGTCGCGGGTGGTCATGCGTCGGGGAGGTCGAGCAGGCCCGCGACGACGTCAGGCAGCGACTCCCCGGACACGTGCGGCTCGCTGAACACCGGCGGGAAGACGCGCTCCGCCCGGGCCGCCCAACCGCCGGTCAGCCCGGCCTGCTGGGCCCCGTGCACGTCCCACGAGTGGACGGCGACCAGGGCCAGCTGCGCGGGCGGCACGTCGCACACGCCCGCGGCCCACAGGTAGGCCTCCCGGCTGGGCTTCCAGGCACGGATCGTCTCGGTGCTGAGCGTCCGCTCGACCAGCGCGCCCAGCCCGCCGCGGGTCAGCCCGGCCTCGGCCACCCCGGGCGACCCGTGGGTGAGCGTCACCACCCGCACCCCGGCCTCTTTCAGGCGGCGCAGCGCCGGCTCGACGTCCGGGTGCGGCACCAGCTCCAGGAACCGGTCCGCGACGTCGGCCCGCTGGGCTCCGGACAACCCGGTCAGCTGGGCCAGCGAGGCCTCGAAGGCGTCCCGGAACCGGCACCAGGTGCCGGCCACGGTGGCCGCGAAACCGGTGCCGAGGGTCCGGGCGAACACGGTCGGCAGCAGCTCGGCCGGCTCGCCGTGCTCCACCAGCGCCGCCCGGACCGGGGCGAGGTCGAGCAACGTCTCGTTGACGTCGAACGCGACCACCCGGGGGCGGGCGCGGGTCACGCGGTGCGGTCCTTCTTCGCCGCCGCCTTGCGCTGCGCGGTGGTGCTGTCGGGGTGCTTGCGGGCGTACAGGTCGGTGGCCCGGCGGTAGACCATCCACCCCACACCCAGCACGACGGCGGCGACCACCGCGTAGTCCAGGTAGTGCAGGTTCTCCTGGACGAAGTCCCCGGCGGCCACGCCCAGGCCGATGAGCACGCTGTTCCAGATCAGGCTGCCGCCGGCGGTGAACAGCAGGAACTGCGGCCACGGCATCCGCACGACCCCGGCCGGCACCGAGATGAAGCTGCGCACGATCGGCACCATCCGGCCGAAGAAGACCGCCGACCGGCCGTGCCGCTCGAACCACTCGAAGGTGCGGTCGACGTCCTCGGTCTCCACCAGGGGGAGGCGGTCGAGGAACGCGTGCGACCGCTGCGGTCCGAGCCCCCGGCCGACCAGGTAGAGGACCACGGCGCCCACGACCGAACCGATGGTGGCGGCGATGATGGTCGGCACGATGGACATCCGGCCGTCGTTGATCAGCACCCCGGCGGCACCCAGCACGGCCTCGCTGGGGATCGGCGGGATCACCGTCTCGATGAGGATCGTGAGCCCGACCCCCACCACGCCCAACTTCTCGACGAGGTCGAGGAGGAAGCCGGTGATGCCTCCCTGGTCGGAGGAGGCCGCGGCGAGGAGGGACGCGGCGAGGAGGGACATGGCCTCCACGGTATCCGCGCGTTCCGGTGGTCACCGGCCGACGGTCGGAGCCCTCATCCCGCTGTGTGGGCCTTCACAGCCAGCAGCTGCCCCTTGTCGGTGCGGCTGAGGGCCGACTGCAGGGCCGGCTCGGCGTCCACCAGCGCGACGAACGGGGCGACGTCCTCCCGATGGGACAGCACGTTGTCGACCACGAGCAGCCCGCCCAGGCGCAGCACCCGGACCGGGTGCGGCCACCACCCGGGGTAGGCGGGTCGGTGCGCGTCGAGGAGGACGACGTCCTGGCCGCCGTCCGGCAGCCCGGCCAGCACCTCGCCGCCGTCGGCGCAGCGCAGCTCGACCCACGGGTCCAGCCCCACCGCCACCAGGTTCGCCGCCGCGGCCCGCTGCGCGTCGGCATCCGGGTCGACGGTCAGGACCCGGCCGTCCACCGCCCGGACCGCGTCGGCCAGCCAGAGCGTCGAGTACCCGTTCGAGGTGCCGATCTCCAGCACGCGGGCGGCGCCCATCGCCCGCAGCACCACCGCGAGCAGCGCCGCGGCCTCCGGGCCGATGTTGCGCCGCCGGAGCTCCCGGTCGGGCTGGGCCGCGTCGTGGCGCAGCCCCTCGGCGTACAGCTCGTCGACGAAGCGGCGCACCTCGGCGTCCATGCCAGTTCCTCTCGTGGTCGGCCGGGCAGGGGGGCACTAGGTTCAGCAGCCATGGTGCAGCGCTTCACGGCCCGGGCCGTCGTCGTCGGGGACCGCGCCGGCACCGTCGTCCCCGATGCCGTGCTGGACGTCGAGGACGGGCTGATCCGCTGGGTCGGCCCCGCCGCGGACGCCCCGCCCGCTGAGGCGGCCGAGGTGACCCGGCTGCCCGGGGTGCTGACCCCCGGCATGGTCAACACCCACGCCCACTCGCCGATGGTGCTGTTCCGCGGGCAGGGGGAGGGGCTGCCGCTGGACCGCTGGCTGCGGGAGGTCATGTGGCCGCGGGAGGCGCGGCTGACGCCGGAGGACGTCGAGGTCGCGATGACCGCCGCCTCGGCCGAGATGCTGCGCCACGGGGCGACGACCAGCGTCGAGATGTACTTCCACCCGGAGCGGATCGCCGCCGCGGTGCGGGCCACCGGCGCCCGGGCGGTGGTCGCCAACCCGCTGATCGGGCTGCCCGGCTTCGGCACCTTCGAGGAGCAGCTGGACACCGCCGTCCGGCTGACCGCCGACGGCGACGCGCAGGTCGAGTACGGCATCGGTCCGCACTCCGCGTACACGGTGCCGCTGCCGGTCCTGGCGCAGGCCGCGGCGGCCGCCCGCGAGCACGACCTGCTGCTCACCGTGCACGTCGCCGAGACCGCCACCGAGGGTGACGAGCTGCTCGCCACGCACGGCGTCAGCGTCCCCCGGCTGCTCGCGGCGCACGACGTGCTCGGCGGCCGGGTGCTCGGGGCGCACTGCGTGCACATGGACGACGGCGACCTCGAGGTGTGGCGCGAGTACGACATCGCCGTGGCCCACTGCCCGAGCAGCAACGCCAAGCTGGCGAGCGGCACCGCCCGGCTGCGGGACATGCTCGACCTCGGCATCCGGGTGGGCATGGGCACCGACGGGCCGGCGTCCAACGACAACCTGGACCTGTTCGAGGACCTGCGGCTGGCCGCCCAGCTGGCCCGCCTGCGCGAGCGCGACGCCACCGCGCTCACCGCCGCCGAGGCGTTCTGGTTGGCCACGGGGGGAGCGGCCGCGGCGATCGGCCGCGCCGACCTCGGCCAGCTGACCGCCGGGCGCCGGGCGGACCTGGTGCACGTGGACACCGAGGACATCGCCTTCGTGCCGGTCGGCGACACGACCGACCTGCTCACCCACCTGGTGTGGTCGGTGGGCAGCCGGCACGTGCGGGACACCTGGGTGGCCGGCCGCCAGGTGGTCGCCGACGGCACGTCGACGACGGTGGACGAGGCCGCGCTGCGCGCCGACGTGCAGACCCGCGCCCTGCGCCTCGCCGGCCGCTGACGGCGGGTCAGGCGCGGAGGGAGACCGTCTGGCCGCGGGTGACCGTGCGCACCTCACCCGGCGCGCGCCGCTTCGCGACCTCGGCGACGAAGTCCCCGAGCGGGCTGGTGAAGACCGGGTAGTCGTCGAAGTGCACCGGCACGGTGACCGGCGGCTTGAGCAGCTCGACCAGGTCGGCGCCCTGCCGGCCGTCCATGGTGAGCAGGACGCCGGCGATCCGGGTGCCGCCCAGGTGCGGGATGAGCACGTCCAGCGGTCCGCACCGCTGCAGCACCTCGCCGAGGAACGGCCGGTACAGGGTGTCGCCGCTGATGAACCCGCGCCAGGTGACCTCCCCGTGGTGCACGAGCTCGAGCACGCTGCCCATCACCTGGGGGAGCAGCTTGTCCAGGAAGCCCGGGCCGTGCACCCCCGGGACGCTGGTGACCCGGAGGGTGTCCGCGCCCCGGGTGATCTCGTGGGTCTGCCACGGGCGCAGGTCGGCGGTCGCGGTGAAGCCCCGCCGGTCCAGGCAGCGCGCGGCCTCCGGCGTGGTCACCACCGGGGTCTCCTTGGGCAGGGAGCGGGTGGCGACGCGGTCCCAGTGGTCGCCGTGCATGTGGCTGAGCAGGACCGCGTCCAGCTCCGGCAGCAGCGCGGGCACCAGGGCCGGGTCGGTGAGCCGCTTGCTGCGCAGCCCGTACCCGAGGTGGGCCCGCTGACCACGGTGCAGGAAGTTCGGGTCGGTCAGGAGGGTGAAGGGGCCGAGCCGCAGCAGGGTCGTCGCGGTGCCGCCGAAGGTGAGGGTCACGTCGTCCCCGGGTGCGGTCATGGTCGCCCAGCTACCCGTTGGGCGCGCGTCCTGCACCCGGCCTGCTGTAGACACGGACCCGTGCCACACCCCCGCTCGGTCGACGAGTCCTTCCTCGCGCTGCCGCTGTCCGCGCTCACCGAGGCCGCGCTCACCCGCGCCGTCGACCTCGGCTGCGAGCACGCCGACCTGCGGGTCGAGCGCATCCGCACGCAGTCGCTGAGCCTGCGCGACGCCCGCCTGGAGTCGCTGGCCGACGGGGAGGACCTCGGCCTCGCCGTCCGGGTCGTCTTCCAGGGCACCTGGGGCTTCGCCGCGGGCGTGGTGCTCACCGCGGCCGAGGCGGTGCGCCTGGCCGAGGAGGCGGTCGCGGTCGCGACGGTGTCCGCGGCGATCAACACCGACCGGGTCGAGCTCGCGCCCGAGCCGGTGTACCCGGACGGCGAGTGGGTCTCCGCCTACGAGGTGGACCCCTTCGCCGTCCCGGACGCCGACAAGACCGCGCTGATGACCGAGCTGTCCGAGCGGCTGCTGGCCGCCGACGGCGTCGAGCACGTGCAGAGCAGCGTGCTGCAGGTCAAGGAGCAGAAGTGGTACGCGGACACCGCCGGCACCCGCACCCGGCAGCAGCGGGTGCGCATCCACCCGGAGTTCACCGCGCTCACCGTCGACCGGACCACCGGGGCGTTCGAGTCGATGCGCACGCTCGCCCCGCCGGTCGGCCGCGGCTGGGAGTTCCTCACCGGCGACTCCTGGGACTGGCGCGGCGAGCTCGCCGAGCTCCCGGAGCTGCTGCGGGAGAAGACCAAGGCGCCGTCGGTCGAGCCCGGCCGGCACGACCTGGTCGTCGACCCCTCCAACCTGTGGCTGACCATCCACGAGTCGATCGGCCACGCCACCGAGCTGGACCGGGCGCTGGGGTACGAGGCCGCCTACGCGGGCACCTCCTTCGCCACGCCCGACCTGCTCGGCACCCTGCAGTACGGCTCGCCGCTGATGGACGTCACCGGCGACCGCACCGCGGAGCACGGGCTGTCGACCGTCGGCTGGGACGACGAGGGCGTCGCCGCCCAGCGGTGGGACCTGATCCGGGACGGCGTGCTGGTCGGCTACCAGGTCGACCGCAACACGGCCCCCAAGGTGGGGTCGTCCCGGTCCAACGGCTGCGCGTTCGCCGACTCGGCGTCGCACGTGCCGGTGCAGCGGATGGCCAACGTCTCGCTGCAGCCGGCGCCCGACGGGCCGACCACGGAGGAGATGATCTCCGGGGTCGAGCGGGGCATCTACGTCGTCGGCGACAAGAGCTGGTCGATCGACATGCAGCGCTACAACTTCCAGTTCACCGGCCAGCGGTTCTACCGGATCGAGGGCGGCCGGCTCGCCGGGCAGCTCAAGGACGTCGCCTACCAGGCGACGACGACGGACTTCTGGGGCTCGATGCGCGTGGTCGGCGGGCCGTCGACCTACGTGCTCGGTGGCGCCTTCAACTGCGGCAAGGCCCAGCCCGGCCAGGTCGCGCCGGTCAGCCACGGCTGCCCGAGCGCGCTGTTCGAGGACATCGCCATCCTCAACACGAGTCAGGAGTCCGGCCGATGAGCCAGTCCACCCCGCAGGAGCTGGTCGAGCGGGCGCTGGACGCCTCCTCCGCCGACGGTCAGGTCGCCTTCGTCGTGGAGAGCTCGGAGGCCAACCTGCGCTGGGCGAGCAACAGCCTGACCACCAACGGCGCGATGCGGTCCCGGCAGGTCGTCGTCGTCTCGTTCGTCGACGGCGGCACGGGGACGGCCACCGGCACCGTCGCCCGCACCGGCTCCCCGGACATCGCCGAGCTGGTCGCCGCCAGCGAGCAGGCCGCCCGCGACGCCGGTCCGGCCGAGGACGCGATGCCGCTGATCAGCGAGGCACCCGAGGGCTCCGGCGCCTGGGACGACGAGGCCGCCGGCACCTCCATCGGGGTGTTCGCGGACTTCGCCCCCGCACTGGGCGAGGCGTTCGGCGAGGCACGCGGCCGTGACGAGCTGCTGTTCGGGTTCGCCGAGCACTCGATGGCCACCACCTACCTGGGCAGCTCCACCGGTCTGCGGCTGCGGCACGACCAGCCCACCGGCCGGGTCGAGCTCAACGGGAAGAGCTCCGACCTCACCCGCTCGGTGTGGGCGGGCGTCGGCACCCGGGACTTCACCGACGTCTCGGTCGCCGACCTCGCCGCCGAGGTGCGGCAGCGGATGGCCTGGTCGCAGCGGCGGGTGGAGCTGCCGGCCGGGCGGTACGAGACGCTGCTGCCGCCGTCCACGGTCAGCGACCTGATGATCTACGCCTACTGGACGATGGAGGCGCGGGACGCCGACGAGGGCCGCAACGTCTACGCCAAGGCCGGCGGCGGGAACCGGATCGGCGACCGGCTCGCCCAGCTGCCGCTCACCCTGCGCAGCGACCCGTACGCGAAGGGCCTGGAGACCGCCCCCTTCCAGGTGGTCGGCTCCTCCTCGGGGACGGCGTCGGTGTTCGACAACGGCATGGCCACCCCGGCGGTGGACTGGATCCGCGACGGCGTCCTCACCAACCTCATCCGGCCGCGGGCCTGGGCGCTCAAGCAGACCGCGCCGCCCACCGCCGCCGTCGGCAACCTCCTCCTGGAGGACCCGAACGCGACCGCGTCGCAGGCGGAGATGATCGCGGGCACCGGGCGCGGGCTGCTGCTGACCACCCTCTGGTACATCCGCGAGGTCGACCCGCAGACCCTGCTGCTCACCGGCCTCACCCGGGACGGCGTCTTCCTCGTGGAGGACGGCGAGGTCACCGGCGCGGTCAACAACTTCCGGTTCAACGAGTCGCCGGTCGACCTGCTCGGGCGGGTCACCCAGGCCAGCCGCACCGAGCGGACGCTCCCGCGGGAGTGGAACGACTGGTTCACCCGGGCGGCGATGCCCACGCTGCGGGTGCCGGACTTCAACATGAGCTCGGTGTCCCCCGCGAGCTGACCACGAGCTCACCATGAGCGACGCCGGCACTGCTCTTCCCCACCACGTCGTGGCCGGCGTCCTCCGCCGCGGCGGGCGGGTGCTGCTCGCGCACCGGACCCCCGACCGCCGCTGGTACCCCGGCGCCTGGGACCTCCCCGGCGGCCACGTCGGCGCGGGTGAGCAGCCCGGCTCCGCGCTGCGGCGTGAGCTGCGTGAGGAGCTGGGCGTCGAGGTCGACGTGGTCGGTGAGCCCTTCGCCTCCGTCCGGGGCCGGGACTTCCGGATGGACGTCTGGGTCGTCGACCGGTGGGCGGGCGAGCCGACCAACTGCGCTCCGGACGAGCACGACGCGCTCGCCTGGCTCAGCCCCGACGAGCTCGGTGGCCTGGTGCTCGCCGACCCCCGCCTGCCGGAGCTCCTGCGCGCCGCCGTCGGGCACTGACCACCGGGCGGGCAGCCCTCACCTGGGCCCCTGGTGGACGGCGGGGGCACCTGGCTACCCTCGTCGCGGGCCGTGACTGGCGCAGACAGGTGGACCACCACCGGGGAGCGGCCCCGTGGACGTGCCGCGCGCCTGGGCTCCCCGAACTCCCTGAGGAGAGCCCGTGACCAGCACCGACACCCGCAAGACCGCCGCCTTCGCCAGCGCCCTGGACGTCATCGCGCAGGTCGAGCCGCGCGTCGCCGCGGCCATCGGCCAGGAGCTCGCCGACCAGCGCGACAGCCTCAAGCTGATCGCCAGCGAGAACTACGCCTCCCCGGCCGTCCTGCTCGCGATGGGCAACTGGTTCAGCGACAAGTACGCCGAGGGCACCCCGGGACGGCGCTTCTACGCCGCCTGCCAGAACGTCGACACCGTCGAGCGGCTGGCCGCCGAGCACGCCCGGGACCTGTTCGGCGCCGAGCACGCCTACGTGCAGCCGCACTCGGGCATCGACGCCAACCTGGTCGCCTTCTGGGCCGTCCTCGCCCACCGGGTGGAGAGCCCCGCCCTGGCCGAGGCCGGGGTGAAGAACGTCGACGCCCTGACCGACGCGGACTGGCAGCGGCTGCGCCGGGCGCTGGGCGACCAGCGGATGCTCGGCATGTCCCTGGACGCCGGCGGGCACCTCACCCACGGCTTCCGGCCGAACATCTCCGGCAAGATGTTCGAGCAGTCCAGCTACGGCACCGACCCGTCCACCGGGCTGATCGACTACGCGGCGCTGCGCGAGCGGGCCCGGGCGTTCCGGCCGTTGGTCCTCGTCGCCGGCTACTCCGCCTATCCGCGGCTGGTCGACTTCGCCGCGATGCGGGAGATCGCCGACGAGGTGGGCGCCACGCTGATGGTCGACATGGCGCACTTCGCCGGGCTGGTCGCCGGCAAGGTGCTCACCGGGGACTTCGACCCGGTGCCGCACGCCGGCATCGTCACCACCACGACGCACAAGTCGCTGCGCGGCCCGCGCGGCGGCATGGTGCTGTGCACCGAGGAGTTCGCGCCCTCGGTCGACCGCGGGTGCCCGATGGTGCTCGGCGGCCCGCTGCCGCACGTGATGGCCGCCAAGGCGGTGGCGCTGGCCGAGGCGCGCCGTCCCGAGTTCGCCGGCTACGCGCAGCAGATCGTCGCCAACGCCCGGGCGCTGGCCGAGGGGCTGCTGCGCCGCGGCGTCCGGCTGGTCACCGGCGGCACCGACAACCACCTGGTGCTCGCCGACGTCGGCGCGGGCGGGCTGACCGGCCGGCAGGCGGAGGCGTCGCTTCTGGACGCCGGGCTGGTCACCAACCGCAACGCCGTCCCGGCCGACCCGAACGGACCCTGGTACACCAGCGGCATCCGGCTGGGCACCCCCGCGCTGACCACCCGCGGGCTGCGCGAGGACGAGCTGAGAGAGGTCGGGGAGCTCATCGCCGACGTCCTGGCCGCCACCGAGCCCGACGCCGACTCGAAGGTGCGCTACCGGCTGGACCCGCGGGTCGCCGAGCGGGTGCGGGCCCGGGCCGCGGAGCTGCTCGCCGTCCACCCGCTCTACCCCGAGGTGCAGCTGGACCTCGGGACCCGCGGATGACCACTCCGGCGCGGGACGTGGACGTCGCGCGTGGCGGGTGACCAGGAGCGGGGTGCCGGCCCGGGGCTGCCGGGGTGTGCGGGGCGGGTGTGGCAGGAGCTCAGCAACGGACGACAGAACCGCCGTCCGTTCCCGGGTGTCGCCGTCCTCAAACCTCGAGCGCGGCTACTTTTTTCCTGACGCCGACGACGACCACCTGCCCCCGGCAGGACGGCGAGGGGAGCCTCCATGACGTACCGCCAGAAGCCCTCGATCTTCCAGCTGGGCAAGGTCCACGACAACGGCCCGGCCGTGGTCGTCTCCGGCTGGGGGCTGGGCATGTGCGCCTCCAGCTGCCGGTGCCACCGCAACCCCGACGACGGCCAGCTCGCCCTCGCCGAGGACCAGGCCGCCGGCCAGCTGGGCCTGGTCAGCTTCACCGACAGCGGCGACTGCGCCTGCTGCGAGGCGTGGACCTCCAGCGAGCTCTCGGCGATCCTGCGCGACGTCGCGGTGCTCGAGGCGCTGCAGGCCCAGGAGCCCTCGATCGGCTGACCCGGCCGCACGACCTCCCCGGCCGCAGGCCGGGACCGCACCGGACGAGCCGTCCGCCGGGGGGACCGGCGGGCGGCTCGTCGTCGTCCGTGCCTGGTTCCCCCCGCACCGGGCCGGGTAGCCCGCTGGCATGTGGGCACGGGCAGCGCTGCGCGGCGCGGTGGCGGGACTGGTCGGCGTCGCGGTGATGACCGCGGGCGAGAAGGTGGAGCAGGCGGTCACCGGGCGGCCGGACTCTTACGTGCCGGCCCGGACGCTCACCGCGCTGACCACCGGACGACGGCTGCCGGAGTCGGCACGGCCGCCGGTGCGCAACCACCTCATGCACTGGGGCACCGGAGCGGCCGTCGGGGCGCTGCGCGGGATCTGGTCCGCGGCGGGGCTGCGCGGGTGGCGCGCGTCGGCCTGGCACACCGCCGTCCGGCTGGCCGTCGACCAGACGCTGGAGAACGTCACCGGGGTCGGCGCCCCGCCGTGGACCTGGTCGCGCCAGGACCAGGTGGTCGACGTCGGGCACAAGGCGGTCTACTCCTTCGCCACCGGGGTCGTCGCCGACCGGATCGTGCCGTCGGCGCGCAACGGGAGGGGCGGGCGGGGCCTGTGGGACTGAGGACGACGGTGGACTGATCGGTCCCGGCGCGTTCGGCGGAGCTGCCAGCAGCGGTCTCCTTACCGTCCGTTCCGACGCGCGCAGTTACCAGCTCCCCTTCCCGGGTGCGACGGTGCGCACCTGGAGGCCCGGTGACCCGCTCGACCACCCGCCGGTGGACCCGCGGCGCGGCGCTGGCGCTGAGCGTGGGTGCCGCGGCGATCGTCCTCGCCCCCGTCTCGGCCTCGGCCACGCCCACCACGACGGAGGAGGCCCGCCAGTCCGTCACCCGGGCGGCCCAGGAACTGGAGGCGATCGGGGAGCAGGTCAACGAGGCCGCCGCCGCGGCGCAGCAGCAGCAGGTCGCGGCGACCGAGGCCACCGTGGCCGCCGCCACCGCGCAGGCACAGCTCGACCAGCTCCGGCCGGCCCTGGCGGCGATCGCCCAGGCCGGGTACATCGGGACGACGCGGGGCCAGCTCGCGGCCTTCCTCACCAGCGGCTCCGTCGACGACCTGGTGCAGCAGCTGAACACGCTCGACGAGCTCGCCGACCACGCCGACGACGTCGTGGCCGCCGCGGCGGCCGCCCGCACGACCGCCGAGCAGGCCCAGCGGGCCGCCGCCGACGCCGCGGTGGCCGCGGAGACCGCCGCCGCCGAGCTGGCCGCCCGCCAGGAGCAGCTCGAGGCCGACCTCGCCGGTTACCAGGCGGACCTCGCCCGGCTCTCGGCCGCCGACCAGGTCCTGGTGCACACCGCGCTCGCCGGCCCGGCGGTCGTGGCCAGCGCCGCCCCGGCACCCACCGCGGCGGCCGGGTCCGCCGTCCAGACGGCGCTGGCCCAGCTCGGGGACTCCTACCGGCACGCCGCCGTCGGTCCGGACGCCTTCGACTGCTCCGGGCTGACGATGTACGCCTACGCGGCCGCCGGGGTCGCGCTGCCGCACTCCAGCGCCGCCCAGTCCCGGGTCGGGGTCCCCGTCGCGCGGGCCGACCTGCAGCCCGGCGACCTGGTCTTCTTCTACAACCCGATCAGCCACGTGGGCATCTACATCGGGAACGGGCAGATGGTGCACGCCAGCGTGCCCGGCCGCCCGGTCGCGGTGACCAGCGTGGACAAGGGCGGCTACGTCAGCGCCCGCCGCGTCACCGGCTGACCCGGCGGCACCTGATCCACGCTGCGCCCTCAGTGGGGGCGGTGGCCTTCGGTGAGCATCTGCACGGTGGCCGCGATCCGCCGGGCCCGCGTCTGCGGCGTCGCCGCGGTGTGCACCCGCCACAGCACCGCGTACCGGTTGGCGCCGTCCAGCCCGGCGAACGCCTCCTGGGCGGCCGGCTCGGCGGCCAGGGCGGCGGCCAGGTCGTCGGGGACGGTGATCGTCGCCGGTCCCGCGTAGGCGCGGTCCCACCGCCCGTCGGCCCGGGCCGACTCCACCGCGGCGAGGCCGGCCGGCCGCATGCGCCCCTCGGCGACCAGCCGGGCGACGGTCCCCACGTTCCGCTGCGACCACACGCTCCGCGGCCGGCGGGGGGTGAAGCGGACGGTGTACCAGTCGTCGTCCACCCGGTTCGCCCGCCCGTCGATCCAGCCGAAGCAGAGCGCGACCTCCACGGCCTCGGTCAGGGTCACCGACGGCACACCTGCCGAGCGCTTGGCCAGCCGCAGGAACAGGCCCGGCGCGCGGTCGTGCTCGGCCGCCAGCCACTCCTCGAGGTCCGCGGCGGTGGCGAAGGCGCGGGTGGCGAAGCGGCTCTCGTCGGGCACCCGGTCATGGTGGTGAGCCGCGCCGGGTCCGTCCAGGTCCGCCCGCACCGTTTCACCGGTCGCATGCCCGGCTACCGGGGACCGGACGACGCCGAGGACCGGCGGCGGGATCGGGGAGGCACATGGCGCGGGAACCGGGCCCGGCGGCGTTGTGGCTGGTGCGGCACGCGGAGAGCATGGGCAACGTCGCGGACGCGGCCGCGCAGGACAGCGGCGCGGGCCGCCTCGAGCTCGACGTCCGCGACCCCGACGTCCCGCTGTCCCCCACCGGTGAGTCGCAGGCGGACGCACTGGGCCGCTGGTTGGCCGGCCTGCCCGCGGACGAGCGCCCCACCACGGTCCTGAGCTCGCCGTTCACCCGCGCCGCCACGACCGCGCAGCGGGTCCTCGACGCGGGCGGGCTGGACCTGACGATCCGGTACGACGAGCGGCTGCGGGAGCGGGACTTCGGCGCCTTCGACGGCATGACCGGCGCCGGGATCCGGGCCGAGTACCCGGACGAGGCCCGCCGCCGCGCGCTGCTCGGCAAGTTCTACTACCGCCCGCCGGGCGGGGAGAGCTGGGCCGACGTCGCCCTGCGGATCCGCAGCCTGCTCGCCACCGAGGCGCTGCGGCACGACGGCGAGCGGCTGCTGTGCGTCTCCCACCAGGCGGTGCTCATGGTCTTCCGGTACGTGCTGGAGGAGCTGTCCGAGGCGGAGCTGCTGGAGATCGACCAGGGGGAGCCGGTCGCCAACACGTCGGTGACCCGGTACGTCCGCGGGGACGGCGGGTCCTTCCGGCTGGTCGAGTACAACGCCGTTCCGCACCTGGCGGCCGACGAGCACGACGCCGGCGCCCCGGTCACCGAGGAGAACGATGTCCCGTCCCCGGCGTGAGTCGACCCTGGTCACCGCCAAGGTGCTCCGCGGCTGGCGGCTGCCCGAGCCGACGGGGGGCAAGGACTCGCGCGGGTCGGTCCTCGTGGTCGGCGCGAGCACGGAGACCCTGGGCGCGGTGCTGCTCGCCGCCGAGGCGGCGCTGCGCTCCGGAGCGGGGAAGCTGCAGGTCGCCGTCCCGTCGAAGGTCGCGCCGCACGTGTCCATCTCGCTGCCCGAGGCCCTGGTGCGGGGTCTGCCGTCCACCGAGGAGGGCGCCATCCGCGCCTCGTCGGCCGAGCTGGTGCTCGACCTGGCGCAGAAGGCGTCGGCGGTGCTGATCGGTCCGGGCATGGCCGACGAGGCGGAGACGCGGGGGCTGGTGGAGGCGCTGCTGCCCGAGCTGGAAGGGCCGGTCGCGCTGGACGCGCTCGGGCTCGCCGCCGTCACCGCCGACCCCCGCTGCATGCACCACCTGGAGGGCCGCGCCGTCCTCACGCCGAACCCGACGGAGCTCGGGATCGCGCTGCACACCGGACCCGACGACCTCGCCGAGGACCCGGCCGGCGCCGCCCGGGAGCTCGCGGAGAAGTCGCGGGCCGTCGTGGGCCTGGGCGGGGAGACCAGCTGGATCGCTGCCCCCGACGGCCGGCTGTGGGAGGACGAGACCGGCGGCGCCGGGCTGGGGGTGTCGGGCTCGGGTGACGTCCGGGCGGGCATCGTGGCCGGGCTGCTCGCACGCGGTGCCGAGCCCGCGCAGGCCGCGGTCTGGGCCGCCTACGTGCACGGCCGGGCGGGGGAGCGGCTGGCCGCGCGGGTCGGCCGGCTGGGGTTCCTGGCCCGCGAGCTGCCGCCGGAGGTGCCGCGGGTGCTCGCCGAGGTCGATCTCTGACCGCGGCGGGGCTGCTGGCTCCGGAGCGCCGGATGGGCCAGCCTGACCCGGTGACGACGACCCCGGAGACGGGCCGCCCGGCGGCCGAGGTGCTCGAGGCGGAGCTGGTGGCCAGGCCGGGCGGCCGGTTGCTGCGCAGCACCCGGTTCCTGGCCGCGTTCATCGCGGAGCTGGCGATGGGCCTGCTGCCCGCACCCTCGCTGAGCGACGTCGTCGTCACCCGGCGGGACGACGGCACCGAGGTCCTGCGGGTGCCGGCGGGCGACCCCACCGTGCCCGGCGACATGCTGCGCCTGGTGCAGCGGCAGCTGGCCGAGCAGGACCTCCCCACCTTCCTCGCCGGATGGGGACCGACCGGCCGGGCGTGAGCTCCTCCGCGGGGTGGGGTAGACACGACCTCTCGCCGTGGGACCGGCCCGCGGAATGCGCAAGGAGCAGCAGGGTGGCGGACCACTACATCGGCGAACTGGACTTCGGGTCCCCGGAGATCGACGAGCAGGCGTTCGTGGCGCCGACCGCGGTCGTGGTCGGCAAGGTGACGATGGGCCCGCGGTCGAGCATCTGGTACGGAGCCGTGGCCCGGGCCGACGCCGAGGTCATCGAGATCGGCGCGGACTCCAACGTGCAGGACGGCTCCACGCTGCACAGCGACCCCGGCTTCCCCCTGGTGCTGGGCGAGCGGGTCACCGTCGGGCACGGCGTGGTGCTGCACGGCTGCCGGGTCGACGACGAGGTGCTCGTCGGGATGGGCAGCACCGTGCTTAACGGCGCGCACATCGGGACCGGGTCGATCATCGCGGCCGGCGCCGTGGTCACCCAGGGCACCGAGATCCCGCCGAACTCCCTGGTCGCCGGGGTGCCGGCCAAGGTCCGCCGGCAGACGAACGAGGACGACGTCGCCGCGATCAAGGCGAACGCGGTCAGCTACACCGACCGGATCGACCGGCACCGCGCCGTCCGCCGGCTGTCCTGACCGTGTCCGGCGACGGCCCGGACGCGGGCGGGCAGGCGACCGCGCTGCTGCGCACCGCGTACCTGCTCACCGGCGACCGGGCCGCCGCCGAGGACCTGGTCCTGGCCGTGCTGGTGGCCGGGGGGACGGTCGACCGCCGCCGGCTCGTCACCGAGCACCTGCGCCGCAGCCGGCGCGAGGGGGTCGTGGAGGCCACCGCGGCGTTCAGCTGGCCCGGCGCCGCCCGGCCGGCGACGCCCGGCCCCGGCCCGGTGGCCGCGGCCCTCGCCCGCCTGCCGGCGCGGACGCGGGCGGTGCTGGTGCTCCGGTACGGCGAGGACTTGCCCGATGAGGTGGTCGGCCCGGCGGTCGGCCGGCCGGCGGCGGTCGCCGGGCTGGCCGGCCAGGGCCTGGCCCGGCTCGCGGAGCTGCTCGGGGAGCCGGACGTCGAGGCGGCGCTGCGCCGGGACCTGTCGCACCGGGCCGCCGAGGTCGACGGGGCGGCACCGGCCGGGCTGCTCGACCGCGTGGCGGCCGACCGGCGGGCGCAGCGGAGCCACCGCGCCGGCCTGGCGGCGCTCGCGGTCCTCGGCGCCGCCGTGGTCCTCCTGGTGCTGCTCACGGTGGGCTGAGGACAGTGGGTCGAGGACGGTGCGCGTCCCGATCCGCGTGCTCGGATGCCCCCGTGGACGCCTGGACGACCCCGCAGCGCTGGCCTCGGTGATCTGCCTGCGGGCCGTCGACGAGCTCGCCCGGCGCCCGGCCCGGTGACGGTCAGACGCGGTACTGGCGCACCAGCGGGCAGCTGAACGGGTCGCGCTCGGCCAGCCCGACCTGGTTGAGGTACTTGACCACGGTGGCGTACGAGCCCAGCAGCGAGGTCTCCGTGTAGACCACCCCGGAGCGGGCGCAGAAGTCCCGCACCAGCGGCTGGGCGAGCTTCAGGTTGGGGCGCGGCATGCTCGGGAAGAGGTGGTGCTCCACCTGGTAGTTGAGGCCGCCCATGAACAGGTCGGTGAACCGGCCGCCGCGGATGTTGCGCGACATCAGCACCTGGCGGCGGAGGAAGTCGACCTTGGCCTGCTCCGGCACGAGCGGCATGCCCTTGTGGTTGGGCGCGAACGACCCGCCGAGCAGCACGCCGAACACCGCGAGGTTGACCCCGATGAACGCGGCGGCGATGCCGGCCGGCAGCAGCAGGAAGACGGCCGCCACGAAGCCCGCCAGCCGGACGCCGATGATCCCGAGCTCCAGCCACCTGTGCGGCATGTCCTTGCGCTGCCACAGCGTCTGGACGCTGGCCACGTGCAGGGCCACGCCCTCCAGGGTGAGCAGCGGGAAGAACGCCCAGCCCTGGTGGCGGGTGAACCACGCGGCCACCCCGGTGCGCCCCCGGGCGGCCTCGGGGTGGAAGGCCAGCGGGCCGGGGCCGATGTCGGGGTCCTTGCCGACCTGGTTGGGCGCGTTGTGGTGCTTGTTGTGCTTGCCCATCCACCAGCCGTAGCTCAGCCCGGCGAAGCCGCAGGACAGCACCCGGGCGGCCCAGGCGTTCGCCGCGTGGGAGGCGAAGACCTGCCGGTGGGCCGTGTCGTGGCCGAGGAAGCCGAACTGGGTGCAGACCACGGCCAGGACGGCGGCCGGCACCAGCTGCCACCAGGTGTCCCCGAGCAGGACGACGGCCACCCAGGTGCTCACGAAGGCGGCGACGGTCAGGCCGATCACCCCGAGGTACCAGCCCCGCCGGCGGTTCAGCAGCCCGGCGTCGCGCACCTGCCGGGAGAGCTCGGCGTACCCGCTGACCTGGCGGTCGCGGGCGCGGCGGACGGTGGCCGCTCGAGGGGACGCCTCGAGTGCAGATGAGGTCATGGGTGCTCTCTGGAAGGGCCCCGCGGAGCAGGGCGGTGCCGTCGATCCGGCCGGAAGGAGTCCGCGCTACCGCATGGTTTGAGCACCGCGTGGACCTGACGGTAGGTGGCACACGACCGGCCCGCCACGCGGGCCGCGGATCGCCGACCGGCTCGGGCAGGCTGTCGGCGTGCGCGCACTCGTGTTCGAGGAGTTCGGCGGTCCGCTGACGGTGCAGGAGGTCCCCGACCCGCGGCCGGCCCCGGACGGCGTGGTCGTGGAGGTGGGGGCGAGCGGGATCTGCCGCAGCGACTGGCACGCCTGGTCGGGGCACGACCCCGACGTCGACCTGCCGCACGTGCCCGGTCACGAGCTGGCCGGCACGGTGGCCGCGGTCGGCGCGCGGGTCCGGTCCTGGGCGGTGGGCGACCGGGTCACCGTCCCGTTCGTGTGCGCCTGCGGGCGGTGCGGCCCCTGCCGGGACGGCGACGGGCAGGTGTGCCTGCGCCAGACCCAGCCCGGGTTCACCCACTGGGGCTCGCTGGCCGGGTACGTCGCGCTCGACGCCGCCGACGTGAACCTGGTCGCGCTGCCCGCGGACATGCCGTTCAGCACCGCCGCCAGCCTGGGCTGCCGGTTCGCCACCGCCTTCCGTGCCGTCACCGGGGTCGGCCGGGTGCGGCCGGGGGAGTGGGTGGCGGTGCACGGCTGCGGCGGGGTGGGGCTCTCGGCGGTCCAGGTCGCGGTCGCCGCCGGGGCCCGGGTCGTCGCCGTCGACGTGGCGGCGGGCGCCCGGGAGCTGGCGACGGCGTTCGGCGCGGAGCACGTCGTCGACGGGTCGGTGGCCGACGTGCCGACGGCGGTCGTCGAGCTCACCGGCGGCGGCGCCTCCGTCTCCCTCGACGCGCTGGGTGCCGCGGTCACCTGCGTCAACTCCATCCGCAGCCTGCGCCGGCGCGGACGGCACGTCCAGGTCGGCCTGCTGCCCCCGGTTCTCGGCCGCCCGGAGATCCCGATGGAGGCGGTGGTCGCCGGGGAGCTCGCCGTGCTGGGCAGCCACGGGATGGCCGCCGCCGACTACCCGGCGATGCTCTCCCTCATCTCCGCCGGGCGGCTGCGCCCGGAGCTGCTGGTCACCCGGGAGCTCACGCTGGCCGACGCCGGGCCGGCGCTGGCGGGCGTGGGCGGCGAGCCGGGCATCGCCGTCGTCACCGCGTTCTGAGCACGGCCGGCACGGGGGACGGAGCCGTGCTCAACGGCCGCTGGAGGCGTGACCGATCCCGAGTGCCCGGGCCGTCGCCGTCATCGCCCGGGACATGCGGGACGGCATGGACGCCGGCTCGGGGATGGTGACCGGCCGGACCCGCCCGTTGTGCAGCGCGGCGATCCGCCAGGCGCCGTCATCCCGCACGGCGACGAGCGTCTGCCGCGAGAGCCGCCGCTCCGGCAGCCTGGCCCGCCAGGGCATGAGCACGGAGCCGGTCGCGTGCAGGACGGCGACGTCGGGGCGCAGGTGGCGGATCGACTCGACGCGGCCGACGAGCGCGGAGCCGGTCAGCACGCCGCGGAACAGCCGGTCGTGGTTGTCGACCACGGCCTGTCGGCCGCGCGCGTGCGTGCCGTCGTAGGACACGTAGTCGGCGTCCTCGGTGAAGCACGCCCCGTAGGCGTCCGCGTCGCCGGCCGTCCAGGCCGCGCACATCCGGTCGAACAGCTCGGTCAGCGTCGCGTCTGCAGCCCTGGCGACGATCGCCATCAGGAGTCCTCCTCCGCTCGGTCCGGACGGGTGGGCCTGCGCCCGGCGGCGCGGTCGGTGCCGCCGAGGAGCGCGCGGCCGCGGAGCCGGGTCGTGCGCTCCTGGAGCTCCTCGGTCGCGCGGGCCAGGAAGGTCAGCACCGCGTCGACCTGGTCCGGGGTCATGCCGTCGGTGAGACGGTCGAGTGCCGGGCCGTTCTCCGCGAAGACGGCGGCGACCTCCCCGACCCGCTCCGGGACGGGTTCCAGCAGTTGCCGCCGTCCGTCGGCCGGGTCCGGACGGCGGCGCACGAAGCCGGCCGCCGCCAACCGGTTGACGACCCCGGTGACGGCGCCCGTGGTGAGCCCGGTCATCGCGGCGAGCCTGCTGCCGGTGAGCTCGCTGTGCTGCAGCAGCAGGTCGAGGCACTTGTGGTCGGAGGGCCCGAGCCCGAGCCGCTCGGCGATGGCGTGGTGGTAGAGCACCGTGGCCGTGCTGTGCCGGCGGGTCAGCTGCGCCAGGCGCGCCAGGTGCGCGTCGCTCCCTCGAGCCATCCACCTCACCAACTCGCTTAGAAACTAAGCGAGATTGTGCATGGCCTGCCACCTCCCGTCAACCGTGGACAGCGGTGCGCCGACCTGGCATCGCCGTCGTCACCGCGGTCCGAGGCCGCTCCCGGCGCGGCGACTCGCGGTACGACCCGGGGCCCGTGCTCCACACTCGGGAGGTGCAGGAGGAGGGCAGCACGCGCGCCACCCCGACCGGCGCCGGCGTGGACCGGCTGCTGCTCGGGGGTGGTCGCCGGTACACCCGGGCGCAGGTCGCCGAGCTGTCCGGCATGCCGCCGGACCGCTTCGGCCGGCTGTGGCACGCGCTGGGCTTCCCCGAGGCCGCCGAGGACGACGTGGTGTTCACCGACGACGACGTCACCGCGCTGCGCACGCTCGCCGATCTCGTCGACGCCGGGTTCGTCGCCCCGGGCACCGAGGCGTCGTTCGCCCGGGCGCTGGCGCAGCCGCTGGCGCGGCTGGCGGACTGGCAGACGGCCCTGCTCACCGGCGCCCTGGCCCGTGACCGCGCCGGGCGGCCCGACGGGTCGCACCCCGCGCCCTGGGACGTGCCACCCACGGCCGACGCGCTGCTGACCCTGCTGGGCGGGGTGCAGGACTACGTGTGGCGCCGGCACCTGGCCGCCGGGGTCGAGCGGGCACCGATGGCGCCCGCTGCCGGCGAGGTGCGCGTGCTGGCGGTCGGCTTCGCCGACCTCGTCGGCTACACCACCCGCACGCGCGGCATGAGCGGCGCCGAGCTGGGGGTCATGGTCGAGGACTTCGAGGCGACCGCCGCCGAGGTGGTCGCCCGCGGTGGTGGCCAGGTGGTGAAGAACGTCGGGGACGGGGTGCTGTTCACCGCCACCGACCCGGCCGCCGCGGCGGAGATCGGGTTGTCGCTGCCCGAGCGGTGGGCGGCCGGGGACCGGCCGCCGCTGCGGGTCGGCCTGGCGCACGGCCGGGTGCTCACCCGGCTCGGGGACGTGTACTCGTCGGTGGTGAACCTGGCCAGCCGGCTGACCACCGTGGCCCGCGCCGGCAGCGTGCTCGTCGACCGGGAGCTGGCCGCCCGGCTGCAGCGGCACCCCCGCTACCGGGTCGTGCCGCTGCAGCGCCGCTCGGTGCGCGGCTTCGAGGACCTGCAGCCGTGGCTGGTCAGCCGCCGTAGGGGGGACGACGCGCAGCCCTGAGCGCGCGGGTCAGCCGGTCGGCTCCGCCGTCTCCGCGGGGGCGTCGCTGGTGGGAGCCGGCGCGCTGGTGGTGGCCCGGGAGCGCGGAGGCGCCGAGGTCGTCGACTCCTCCTCGTCGTCCGTCGGCGGAGCCGCGGTGGTGGGGGTCTGCCGGCCGGTGGTCGTCGGGGCGGTCGGCTCCGTGCTGGTGGTGTCCGCCGGGTCGCTCGTCGGCGCTGCGGGGTCGGGAGTCTGTGCCGGCGTCGACTCCGGGCCCGGGACCGGGCTGGTGGGCGGGGGCAGCACGTCGGACGCGGGTACCCGCAGGGTCTGACCACTGGTGGTGGTCACCGTCGTGTACTCCACCGGGTCGGGTCGCACCGCGACGTAGAGCGCGAACAGCAGCACGAACAGCAGGCCGAGCGCCAGGGTGGAGGTGCGGGCCCGGCCGATCCGGGCGGGCAGCCGCCCGCCCGGGAAGAGCCGCGAGTGCCGGGTGGCCGGCACGGCGGCGACGGCGGGCTGCACCGCGGTCTGCTGCTGCACCGTGGTCGGCAGGTCGTCCTGCGAGTGCCGGGGGCTCATGCCGCTCCTCCGCTGCGTGCCCGGTCCTCGGCCAGGGCCTCCTCCTGGACGCTCCGGGCGTCGCCGTCCCCGGTCGAGGTGGCGCGCAGCGCCACGCCCTCCCGGGAGAGCGCCAGCGCCACGCGCGCCCGGAGGTCACGCCCCACCTCGAACTGCTTGCCCGGCAGGGTCCGGGCCACCATCCGCAGGTTGACCTCGTCGAGGGCCAGGCTCTCCACGCCCATGACGCTGGGCGCGTCGAGCAGCAGCCGGTGCAGGCGGGGATCGTCGTACGCCTTCGTGCCCACCTCGCGGAGGACCTCCTGGACGCGGTTGACGTCGGTGGTGGCCGGGACCGGGACGTCGACGACCGCGCGGGCCCAGTCGCGCGAGAGGTTGACCACCTTGACGATCTGGCCGTTGGGCACGATCACGACCTCGCCGTTCACCGAGCGGAGGCGGGTGATCCGCAGCGTGACGTCCTCGACCGTCCCGTCCGCGGGGTCGCCGCCCCCGACGACCTGGATGGAGACGACGTCGCCGAAGCCGTACTGCCGCTCGGTGATCAGGAAGAAGCCGGCCAGCACGTCGCCGACGATCCGCTGGGCACCGAAGCCGAGGCCCACGCCGAGCACCGTGGCCGGCGCGACCAGCCCGGTGACCGGGACGCCGAGGGTCTCCAGCACGAAGAACAACGCGATCGACCAGATCAGCACGATCCCCGCCCAGGTGATCACCTGGGTCAGCGAGTGCCGGTGCTTGGCCGCCTCCGAGCGCACCAGGGCGTCGGAGCCGGTGTAGCTGGCGTCGATCCGGTCGGTGATCCGGTTGCCTGCCCAGCTCACGAACCGGGCCAGCAGCGTGGCCCCGAGCAGGATCAGCAGGGCCTCGAGACCGGCCCCGCGGAACCAGTTCCAGACGTCCTCTAGCGCTTCGATCGGTGCACCTCCATCCCGGACCCATCTTGGCCCGTCGCCCCGGTCACATGCGCCCCGGGGGGCCGTCCGGTGTCCCGCGGATGCCGCCCCGGGGCGAGCCGGTGATGACTCTGGGTGATGAAGTCGAGATCAACTCGGTTTGCGGCCGCTCCCTTCCCAGCGCACGGTGGAGAACGACCGGTCCCCAGCCCCAGGGCCGCCGTCGCTGTCGTACCGACCTGAGGAAGGGAGAGGCGCCCGACCAGAGCGCCGCATCCACCCGTGAGCACATCCCCCGCACCGCATGGGGGCGAGCGACCTCCGCTCGTCACGTACAGTGATCAGACGATCGCGGACGCGCACCCGGCGTTGGCCGAGCCACCGGCTCCGGCGGCCGATCGGGGTGGGCTGGACACGGTCGTCTTCGGCGTGGCCGCCGTCGTCGCGCTGGCCTTCGTCGCCTGGGGGTTCGCCTCCCCGGCCGGACTCGGCGGGGCGAGCACCACCGCGCTGGTCTGGATCGAGAAGAACCTGGGCTGGCTGTTCGTGACGCTGGCCTCGGCGTTCGTCGTCTACGTCCTGTGGCTGGCGGCCAGCCGGTACGGCCGGATCCCGCTGGGCCGCGACGGCGAGGCGCCGGAGTTCCGGACCGTCTCCTGGATCGCGATGATGTTCAGCGCCGGCATGGGGATCGGGCTGATGTTCTACGGCGTCGCCGAGCCGCTGGCCCACTACGTCACCCCGCCGCCGGGCACCGTCGAGGGGGAGAGCGCCGAGGCCGTCCGGACGGCGATGGCCACCACGCTGTTCCACTGGACGCTGCACCCGTGGGCCATCTACGCCGTCGTCGGCCTGGCGATCGCCTACGGCACCTTCCGCCGCGGCCGCCGGCAGCTGATCAGCGCCGCGTTCGCCCCGCTCATCGGCCGCCGCCGCACCGAGGGCCCGGCCGGGAAGCTGATCGACGTCCTGGCCGTCTTCGCCACCCTGTTCGGCTCGGCCGCCTCGCTGGGGCTGGGCACGCTGCAGATCGGCTCGGGCGTGGAGATCCTCGGCTGGGCCGGGGACGTCGGCAACGGCTTCCTGGTCGCCATCATCGCCGTGCTCACCGCGGCCTTCGTGGCCAGCGCGGTGTCCGGGGTGGCCCGCGGCATCCAGTGGCTGTCGAACACCAACATGGTGCTGGCCGTCGTCCTGGCCCTCTTCGTCTTCCTGGTCGGCCCGACGGTGTTCATCCTCAACCTGCTGCCCGAGGCGATCGGCGCGTACGCGTCCGACCTCGGCGCGATGGTCGGGCGCACCGAGGCCACCGGCGGCGACGCCACCGCGACCTGGCTGCGCGGCTGGACCGTCTTCTACTGGGCGTGGTGGATCAGCTGGACGCCGTTCGTCGGGCTGTTCATCGCCCGGATCAGCCGCGGCCGGACCATCCGCCAGTTCGTCACCGGGGTGCTGCTGGTGCCCAGCGTGGTGAGCCTCTTCTGGTTCGCCGTCTTCGGTGGGGCGGGCATCCGGGCGCAGCAGGACGGCGTCGACGTCGCCGGGCAGTCGACCTCGGAGGGCCAGCTGTTCGGCGTCCTCGGGCAGTTCCCCGCTGCCACCGTCATGACGGTGCTCGTCGTGCTGCTGGTGTCGATCTTCTTCGTGTCCGGCGCCGACGCGGCCTCGATCGTCATGGGCTCGCTGTCCGAGGGGGGCACGCTGGTGCCGAGCCGGCGGATCGTCGTCTTCTGGGGCGTCGTGATGGGCGCGGTCGCGGCGATCATGCTGCTGGTCGGCGGGGACGACGCCCTCACCGGGCTGCAGAACCTGACGATCATCGCGGCGCTGCCGTTCGCGCTGGTCATGGTCGGCATGGCCGTCGCGCTGGCCAAGGACCTGCGCTCCGACCCGCTGGTCCTGCGGCGGGCGTACGCCACGGGCGCCGTCGAGCAGGCCGTCGTCAAGGGGATCACCCGGCACGGCGACGACTTCGGGCTGGTGGTCGAGCCCGCCCCGCCTCCGGAGGCGACGCCCAACACGGTCGCCCCGCTCCCCGAGGACGTCCCGGCCGGCCGCCCGCGGGGCTGAGCCCCTCCGCCGTTGTGCGCTCATGGCTGCCTCACGCGGGCTGAGGCGACCGTGCGCGCACAACGGCGAGCCCACGGGCAGGGCGCCGGGTCCTTGCGCGGCCCCGGCACCATGAGCGGATGACCGACGTCGTCGCCCGTGCCCGCGCCCTCGCCGACGACCTGCTGTTCCCCGCCGCCGCGGCGGTCGAGGCGGCCGGCGCCGTGCCGGCCGGCTCCCTGGACGCGCTCGCCGCGGCCGGCCTGTACGGCCTCACCGGCCCCGCCGACGCCGGCGGGCTGGACGCGGACCCCGCCACGGTCGCCGCGGTCGTGGAGGAGCTCGCCGCCGGCGACCTGACGACGACGTTCGTCTGGCTGCAGCACCTCGGCGTCGCCGGCATGCTCGGGGACGGCTCGGCGGAGCTGCGGCGGACGTTCCTCGCCGACCTGTGCGCCGGCCGCCGCCGGGCGGGCATCGCGCTGCAGGCCGCGGTCCGCCCCGGGCCGCCGGCGATCCGGGTGCGCCGCGAGGCGGAGCAGCTCGTCCTGGACGGCGCCGTCCCGTGGGTGACCGGATGGGGGCACGTCGACCTGCTCCTGGTGGCCGCCCGGGACGGGGACCAGGTGTGCTTCGTGCTCGTCGACGCGGTGGCCGGGCCCAGCCTCGGCGTGACCCCGCAGCGGATGGTCGCGGTCGAGGCCAGCGCCACCGTGGAGCTCGTGCTCACCGGCCACCGGGTGCCCGCGGGCCGGCTGCTGGTCGCCGTCCCCCTGGCCGACCTGCTCGCCGGCGACCCGGCGGGGCTGCGGCTCAACGGCTCGCTGGCGCTCGGCCTGGTCGCGCGCTGCGCCCGGCTGATCGGCCCCTCACCACTGGACGGCGACCTCGCCGCCGCGCGGGCCCGGCTCGACGCCGCGGGTCCGGAGGAGCTGCCCGCCGCCCGGGCGCACGCCTCCGCGCTGGCCCACCGCGCCGCCGGGCTGCTGGTGGCGGTCACCGGCAGCCGGGCCGTGCTGGCGGGTGCGCACGCCCAGCGGCTGGCCCGGGAGGCGCTGTTCCTGCTGGTGTTCGGCTCACGGCCGGCGATCAAGCAGGCGCTGGTCGCCGAGCTCGGCGGCTGAGGACGGCTCGTCGATGGCCCCTCTGCAGGGCCCCGCCGCGAGCTCGCGAGGGGTGGGGGGCAGAGGGGTCCTTCATCTACCGCAGCCGGCGGACCGGCACCACCATCGGCGTGCCGGACACCGGGTCGGGGACCACCCGCGCCTCCAGCTCGAAGACGTCGGCGAGCAGCTGCTCGGTGAGCACCTCGCGCGGCGTGCCCGAGGCCACCAGCACGCCGTCCTTCATCGCGACCAGCCGCTCGGCGTACCGGGCGGCGAGGTTGAGGTCGTGCAGCACGACGACGACGGTGCGCCCCCGCTCGGTGTGCAGCCGGCCGATCAGCTCCAGGACGTCGACCTGGTGCGCCAGGTCGAGATAGGTCGTGGGCTCGTCCAGCAGCAGCAGGTCGGTGCCCTGGGCCAGCGCCATCGAGATCCAGGCGCGCTGCCGCTGGCCGCCGGAGAGGGCGTCGACCGGGGCGTCGGCGTGCTCGGCCATGTCGGTCCAGGTGAGGGCCTCGGTGACGATCGCCTCGTCGTCCGAGGACCACTGGCGCAGCCAGGTCTGGTGCGGGTGCCGCCCTCGGGCCACCAGGTCGGCGACGGTCAGCCCCTCGGGGGCGAGCGGGGTCTGCGGCAGCAGGCCCAGCACCTTGGCGACCTCGCGGGTGGGGGTGGCGGTGATCGCCCGGCCGTCGAGCAGCACGGTGCCCTCGGTGGGCCGCAGCAGCCGCCCCAGCGCGCGCAGCAGGGTGGACTTGCCGCAGCCGTTGGGCCCGACGATCGCGGTGAACGACCCGTCGGTGAGCCCGAGGTCCAGCTGCTCGACGACGACCTTCTCGCCGTAGGCGAGCCGGACGCCGTCGGCGGCCAGCCGGACGGCGGGCGCCGCGCCGGTGGAGGTCCCGGCGGAGGGGGAGGTCAGGGCAGTCACAGGGTCGATCGCCGCCTTCCGCGGACGAGGAGCCAGAGCAGGTAGGGCGCGCCGACCACGGCGGTGACCACACCGACCGGGAACGTCTCGGGGAACGCGGTCCGGGCGACCAGGTCGCTGAGCACCAGCAGCAGCGCGCCGAGGAGCGCCGAGGCGACCAGCGGCGGCCGGGAGCCGCCGGTCAGCCGGACGGCGATCTGCGGGACGACCAGCGCGACGAACTGGATCGGGCCGGCCGCGGCGACCGCGAACGCCGCCAGGCCGACCGCGACGAGCACGACGGTGCCCTGGGCGAGCGGCACGCGGATCCCGAGGCCGCGGGCGGTCTCGTCGCCGAACTGCAGCACCCCGAGCACCCGGGTCAGTGCCAGGGCGGCGGGGAACAGGACCAGCAGCGCCAGCGCCAGCGGCAGCGCCTGGCCCCAGCCGCGGCCGTGCAGCGACCCGGAGATCCACACGTTGGCGGCCGCCGCGTCGGTGATCTCGCTGCGGGTGAGCAGGTAGTTGACCAGCGCCTGGGCGAACGCCGACAGGCCGACGCCGACCAGCACCAGCCGGTACCCGTCGATGCCCTTACGCCAGGCCAGGCCGAAGATCAGCGCCGCCGCGGCCAGTGCGCCGAGCAGCGCCGCGGCCGGCGTCCCGAACCCGCCCAGGACGGCGCCGGCGCCGCCGGCCCCACCGAGCACGATGAGCGCCACCGCGCCGACGGCCGCGCCGCCGGTGACGCCGAGGATGTCCGGGCTGGCCAGCGGGTTGCGGGCGAAGGTCTGGATGAGCGCGCCGGAGACGCCCAGGGCCAGGCCGACCAGCAGGCCGACGACGATCCGCGGGGCGCGCAGCTCCGTCACGATGAACCGCTGGGTGTCGTCACCCGCTCCGACCAGGGCGCCGAGCACCTCCGGCACGCTGATCGGGAAGTCGCCGCGGCCCAGGCTGACCGCGCAGGCGAGCACCAGGGCGGCCAGCACGGCCAGCGGGACGGCCAGCGGGCGGAGCCGGTAGGCGCCGGAGACGGGACCGACCCGCAGCGCGCGACGCGGCCGGGCAGAGGTCCCCGGCGTCCGGGTGGGGGCGGTGAGCGTCACAGCTGCGCCAGCCGGCGGCGGCGGACCAGGGCGACGAAGAACGGCGTGCCGACCACCGCGAGCACGATCCCGACCTGCAGCTCGCCGGGGCGGGCCACGACGCGGCCCAGCACGTCGGCGACCAGCAACGACACCGCGCCCAGCAGGCCGGCGTAGGGGACCAGCCACCGGTGGTCGGGGCCGGTGATCGCCCGGGCGACGTGCGGGACGACCAGCCCGACGAACGCGATCGGCCCGCAGGCGGCGGTGGCGGCGCCGGTGAGCAGGGTGGTCGCGGCCAGCCCGGTGGCTCGGGCCAGCCAGATCCGCTGGCCCAGGCCCCGGGCGACGTCCTCACCGAGGCTGAGGGTGTTGAGCGCGGGGGCGTTGACCACCGCGAGCACCACGCCCAGCACGATGAACGGCGCGACCTGCGTGGCGATCGAGAGGTCCCGGCCGGCCAGCGCCCCGACGATCCAGAACCGGAAGGCGTCGAGGGTGGTCTGCTCCCGGATGGTCAGCGCCTGCACCAGCGCGAACAGCAGCGCGGTGAGGGCGGCGCCGGCGAGGGCCAGGCTGACCGGGGTCGCGCCGCCCCGGCCCGAGCCGCCGATCGCGAAGACCGCGACGCTGCCGAGCAGCGCGCCGGCGAAGGCGAACCACACGTAGCCGCTGGGCGAGGTGATGCCCAGCAGCGAGATGGCCAGCACCACGGCGAACGCGGCTCCGGCGGTGACGCCGAGCAGCCCGGGGTCGCCGAGCGGGTTGCGGGTGTGGCCCTGCATGAGCGCGCCGGAGATCCCGAGGGCGGCCCCGGCGAGCAGGCCGAGCAGCGTGCGGGGCACCCGCAGCTCCCGGACGATGATCGCGTCGTCGCCCGGCAGCGAGGAGTCGGTGAGCGCCTGCCAGACGGTGCCGAGCCCGATGGACCGGGTGCCGACGGCGGTGCTCAGCGCGCACGCGGCGAGTACCAGGAGGACGAGCAGCCAGAGCCCGCCCGTGCGCGACAGCCCGCCGCGCAGCAGGCCCCGACGGGGCTGGTCCGCCGTCTGGACGGGCCGGGTGGCCGTGCGCTGCGCCACGTGCGGCTCCTGGGGGACGGCGAACTGGTTAGGCTGACCTTACCTGCCGCCCCTGCTCAGCGCGGGGCGATCCCGGCCACGACCAGGTCGGCGAGCTCCCGGTAGGCGGCGGCGTCGTCCATCCCGGTGGCGGTGAGCACGTCGCCGCGGTGGATCGCCGCCATCACCTGGGCGACCGCGACCCCGACGAACGAGGCGTGCACCGGCCGCACGGTGCCGGCCGCGACGCCCTCGCCGACCAGCTGCTGCACCCGGCCGGCGGCCGCACGGGTGTTGCGCTCGTAGATCTCCCGGGCGGGTGCGAACGCGGCCAGGTCGGCGAAGAACGCCGGGGAGGCCGGCTGCAGCTGCTCGGCGACGGCGAGCAGGTAGGCGCTGATCCGCTCCCGGTGGTCGCCGGTCGAGGCGATCCGGGACTCCACGGCGGCGGTCGCGGTCTGGAAGAACCGCTTCACCGCGGACACCACCAGCTGCTCCTTGCTGGCCGCGATGCCGTACAGCGTGCTCTTCGAGCAGTGCAGCCGGCGGGCGAGGTCGTCGAGGGTGAACGACGCGAAGCCCTCCGCCAGCACGAGGGCGACCAGCTCGTCGAGCAGCTCCGCGCGCCGCCGGGTGCGGGCGGTGCGCGTGTCCAGCGATGTCATGGCGGCCTCCTCGGGGGGTGCCGGAGGGTAGCAACGGCCGGCGGTGGAGTACTCGTGGCAGTACTGCGTATCGTTCTCCAGTACCGAAGGCCGGACGACGTCGTCCGGCCGCTGCCGGAGGTGTGCCGTGCCCGTCCGTCGTCTCGTGCCCTCCCAGGAGGCCGCCGACCTCCTCGACCTGACCCGCCAGCTGGCCCGCGAGGAGCTCGCGCCGCGGGCGGCCGCGGACGAGGCCGCCGAGGCGTTCCCCCGCGACGTCTTCCGGACCCTGGGCCGCGCCGGGCTGCTCGGGTTGCCCTTCGCCGAGGAGCACGGCGGCGGCGGGCAGCCCTACGAGGTGTACCTGCAGGTGCTCGAGGAGCTGGCCGCGGCCTGGGCGAGCGTCGCCGTCGGCGTCAGCGTGCACGGGCTGTCCTGCGTCGCGCTGGCCACCGCGGGCACCCCCGAGCAGCAGCAGCGGCTGCCGGAGCTCCTCGGTGGCGAGCTGCTGGGCGCCTACTGCCTCTCCGAGCCGCACGCCGGCTCCGACCCCGCGGCCATGCGCACGCGCGCGGTGCGCGACGGCGACGACTACGTGCTCACCGGGGACAAGGCCTGGACGACGCACGGCGGGGAGGCCGACTTCTACACGGTGATGGCCCGGACCTCCGAGGACCGCTCGCGCGGCATCTCCTGCTTCCTGGTGCCCGGCGACGCGCCCGGCCTGTCCGCCGACGCCGCGGAACGCAAGATGGGGCTGACCGGCTCCACCACGGCGACCATGCGGCTGGACGGCGTCCGGGTGTCCGCCGACCGGCTGATCGGCGCCGAGGGGCAGGGGCTGGCGCTGGCGCTGGGCGCGCTGGACGCGGGCCGGCTGGGCATCGCCGCCGTCGCGACCGGCCTGGCGCAGCGCGCGCTGGACGACGCGGTCGCCTACGCCCGGGAGCGGGAGACCTTCGGCGCCCCGATCATCGAGCACCAGGGGCTCGCCTTCCTGCTCGCGGACATGGCCGCCGCCGTCGAGACGTCTCGCGCCGTGTACCTCGCCGCCGCCCGGCTGCGCGACGCCGGGCAGCCGTACGGGCAGCAGGCGGCGATCGCGAAGCTGGTGGCGACCGACAACGCGATGAAGGTGACCACCGACGCCGTCCAGGTGCTCGGTGGCTACGGCTACACCCGCGACTTCCCGGTCGAGCGGTACATGCGCGAGGCGAAGGTCATGCAGATCTTCGAGGGCACCAACCAGATCCAGCGGCTGGTGATCAGCCGGGCGCTGGCCCGGGACGACGTCCGGACGACGACCGTCACCCCCGGCACCCCCCTCGCCCTCGCCCGCTGAGGAGGGCGGCCGAAGTCGCGACTTCGGCCCCTAGGGTGGCGGCATGTGTCGGAACATCCACGTCCTGCACAACCTGGAGCCGGGGACGACGTCGGACGAGGTCCGCGCGGCCGCGCTCCAGTACGTGCGCAAGGTCAGCGGCTACGCCAAGCCCTCGCAGGCCAACCAGGCCGCCTTCGACCGGGCCGTCGCGGAGATCGCCCACGCCACCGAGCACCTGCTCGCCGACCTGGTCACCAGCGCGCCACCGAAGGACCGCGAGGTGCTCGCCGCCCAGGCCCGCGAGCGCGCGGCCGTGCGCTACGCCCGGGGATAGTCCCGCCTTTCCAGCTGGAATGGCGGGAGTCAGAGACTGGGGCCGGAGACCAGGTAGCGGTAGGCGGTGCTGCCGGGCTCCAGGTGCTGGATCCGCAGCGGCCCGGCGTCAATCCGGGCCAGCAGCGGCGCCAGGCCGGCCGGGCTGCCCAGCTCGATCCCGGTCAGCGCGGCGCCGGTCTCCCGGTTGTCCCGCTTGACGTACTCGAACAGCACGATGTCGTCGTCGGCACCGAGCACCTCGTCCAGGAAGCGCCGCAGCGCACCGGGCTCCTGCGGGAACTCGACCAGGAAGTAGTGCTTGAGCCCCTGGTGCACCAGTGACCGCTCGACCACCTCGGCGTACCGGCTGACGTCGTTGTTGCCGCCGGACAGCAGGCAGACGACCGTCTGCCCCGGCTCGACGGTCACCTGCCCGCCGGTCAGCGCCGCGGTGGCCAGCGCCCCGGCGGGCTCGGCGATCACCCCGTCGACCTGGTACAGCTCGAGCATCTCGGTGCAGACATGCCCCTCGGGCACGGTCACCAGCTCCGCGCCGCTGGCCTCGACCAGCGGGAAGGTGACCGCGCCGGCGCGGCGCACCGCCGCCCCGTCCACGAACGTGTCGATCGCGGGCAGGTCCACCGGCCGGCCGGCCGCGAGCGCCGCCGCCATGCTGGCCGCACCTGCGGGCTCCACCCCCACCAGCCGGGTGCCCGGGCTGTGCTGCCGCAGCCAGGTGGCGCAGCCGGCCAGCAACCCGCCGCCCCCGACCGGGACCACCAGCACGTCCGGCGGCGCACCGAGCTGGTCCAGCACCTCCACCGCCACCGTGGCCTGCCCGGCCACCGTGGGCAGCGCATCGAACGCGGGCACCAGCGTCGCCCCGGTCGTCGCCGCGGAGGCGGCCGCGGCCGCTGCGGCGTCGTCGTAGGTGTCCCCGGTGACGACCAGCTGGACGGCGTCCCCGCCCAGGGCCGCGATCCGCTGCCGCTTCTGCCGCGGCGTCGTCCCCGGGACGAAGACCCGGCCCTGGACGCCCAGCACCCGGCACGCGTACGCCACGCCCTGGCCGTGGTTGCCGGCGCTCGCGCACACCGCCCCAGCCGCGCGGCCGGCCGCGTCGAGCCGGCTGATCGTGTTGTACGCGCCGCGCACCTTGTACGACCGGCCGACCTGCAGGTCCTCGCGCTTGACCCAGACCTGCGCGCCGGTCAGCTCGGACAACCGCGCGTTGCGCTGCAGCGGGGTGCGCTCGGCCACGCCGGCCAGCCGCCGCACGGCCGCGTCGACCTCGGTGGCGAAGGCCGTGTCGGCGGAGGCCGTGTCGGCGGAGGCCGTGTCGGCGGAGGGCCGGCCGGCCGTGGGCAGGAACGCGTCGGGCATGCCCCGATCCTCACCGATGCGGCCGGCCCCGGCGGTCAGAGGCCGAAGAACGGGCCGCGCGTCGCCTCCTTCTCCGGCACCGGCGCGAAGACGTTGCCGGTCGTCGGCGGGGCGAAGTCCCGGGCGTTGCCGAAGATCCGCAGGAGCGGGCCGACCAGGGCGTCGTAGAGCGGCGGGAACAGCCGGAACCCCGCGATGATCAGCGGGTTGGTGAAGCCGGACTGCTTGAGCCGGCGGGGGTCGGCCACCCGGTCGACCACCGCCCGGGCGACCCGCTCGGGGGTGTAGACCGGCGGCGGCGGGTGGCCGGTGTTGCCCAGCACGGTCGCCGCCTGCTTGTAGATCGGCGTCGTCGTCCCGCCGGGCGCGACGGCGGAGACGTGCACGTCGGGCAGGTCGCGGAGTTCCTGCTGCAGGGTGCGGAGCAGCCCGAGCTGGCCCCACTTGGCGGTGACGTAGGCGCCCATCGTCGGCGTCGTCACCGAGGCGAGCAGCGAGCTGACGACGACGAGCGAGCCGCGCCGCTGCTCCCGGAACACCGGCAGCACCGCCTGGACCACGTGGAAGGTGCCCTGGATGGCGGTGTCCACGACCCGCTCGAAGACGTCGGGGTCGAGGTCCTCCAGCTTCCCGTAGGCCATCACCGTCGCGGAGTGGACGACGACGTCCAGCCGCCCGAACGTCCCGGTCGCCCGCTCGACCGCGGCCCCCACGGCGGCCGGGTCCAGGACGTCGCCCGGCACGCACTCGACCGCCCGCGCACCGGCGGCCCGGCACTCCTCAGCGGCCTCGGCGAGCGACGACGGGCTGCGGGAGAACAGCACCAGCGCGGCGCCGCGGCGGGCGAACGCCTGCGCGCTGGCGCGGCCGATGCCGCTGGAACCGCCGACGACCAGGACCACCTCGCCGTCGGCCGGAGGTGGTGGCGGGGTGGACCGGGATGCCGTCTGCTCAGCACTCACCGCCCGGCCGTACCCCCGCCACGGCAGCGGCACGCGCGCCGCGCCGGACGCTCCTGGCAGTGACGAGGCTCACTGCCGCCGGCCCCGGGGTCCGCCGCTACCGTCTGCCCACACGAGGAGGGCCGGCGCCGGCCGGCCCCCCCGACCGAGAGGACACCCCGTGTTCGAGAAGGTCCTGGTCGCCAACCGTGGTGAGATCGCCGTCCGCGCCTTCCGGGCGGCGTACGAGCTGGGCGCAGGCACGGTCGCCGTCTTCCCCCACGAGGACCGCAACTCCGTCCACCGGCTCAAGGCCGACGAGAGCTACGAGATCGGGGAGCCCGGGCACCCGGTGCGGGCCTACCTGGACGTGCAGGGGATCGTCCGGGCCGCCCGCCGGGCGGGGGCCGACGCCGTCTACCCCGGCTACGGGTTCCTGTCGGAGAACCCCGAGCTGGCCGAGGCGTGCGCGGCCGCGGGCATCACGTTCGTCGGGCCGTCGGCGGAGGTGCTGGAGCTCACCGGCAACAAGGCGCGGGCCATCGCGGCCGCCCGGGAGGCCGGCCTGCCGGTGCTGACCTCCACCGAGCCCACCGCCGACGTCGACGCGCTGCTCGCCGCGGCCGGGACGATCGACGGGCCGGTCTTCGTCAAGGCGGTCGCCGGCGGTGGCGGGCGCGGCATGCGCCGGGTCGACGACCGGGCGCAGCTGCGCGGGTCCATCGAGGCGGCGATGCGCGAGGCCGAGTCCGCGTTCGGGGACGCGACGGTCTTCCTGGAGCAGGCCGTCGTCGACCCGCGGCACATCGAGGTGCAGATCCTGGCGGACGGCGCCGGGAACGTGATCCACCTCTACGAGCGCGACTGCTCGGTCCAGCGCCGCCACCAGAAGGTCATCGAGCTGGCACCCGCCCCCAACCTGGACCCGGCGCTGCGGGAGCGGATCTGCGCCGACGCCGTCGCGTTCGCCCGGGCGATCGGCTACAGCTGCGCCGGCACCGTGGAGTTCCTGGTCGACCCGCAGGGCCGGCACGTCTTCATCGAGATGAACCCGCGCATCCAGGTGGAGCACACGGTCACCGAGGAGGTCACCGACGTCGACCTGGTGCAGAGCCAGCTGCGGATCGCGGCGGGGGAGACCCTCGAGGACCTGGGGCTCACCCAGGACGCGATCGTGCTGCGCGGCGCCGCGCTGCAGTGCCGGATCACCACCGAGGACCCGGCCAACGGGTTCCGCCCGGACACCGGCCGGATCACCGCCTACCGCTCGCCGGGCGGCGCGGGGGTGCGGCTCGACGGTGCGGCGACCCTCGGCGCGGAGGTCGGCGCGCACTTCGACTCGATGCTGGTGAAGCTCACCTGCCGCGGCCGCAGCTTCGACCTCGCCGTCGTCCGGGCGCGCCGCGCGGTCGCCGAGTTCCGCATCCGCGGGGTGGCCACGAACATCCCGTTCCTGCAGGCGGTGCTCGACGACGCCGACTTCCGGGCCGGCCGGGTGACGACGTCGTTCATCGAGGAGCGGCCGCAGCTGCTCACCGCGCGCTCCTCGGCCGACCGGGGCACCAAGCTGCTCACCTACCTGGCCGACGTGACGGTCAACCGGCCGCACGGCGAGCGCCCGCACCTGGTCGACCCGGTGAGCAAGCTGCCGCGCGTGGACCTGGACGCCGACCCGCCGGCCGGGTCCCGCAACCGGCTGCGCGACGTCGGACCCGAGCGGTTCGCCGCCGACCTGCGGGCGCAGACGGCGCTCGCGGTCACCGACACCACGTTCCGGGACGCCCACCAGTCGCTGCTGGCCACCCGGGTGCGCAGCAAGGACCTGCTCGCCGTCGCCGGGCACCAGGCCCGGCTGCTGCCCGGCCTGCTGTCGATCGAGGCCTGGGGCGGCGCCACCTACGACGTGGCGCTGCGGTTCCTGCACGAGGACCCGTGGGACCGGCTGGCCGCGCTCCGCGAGGCGGTGCCCAACGTCTGCCTGCAGATGCTGCTGCGCGGCCGCAACACCGTGGGCTACACGCCCTACCCGGAGCAGGTGACGACGGCGTTCGTGCAGGAGGCGGCGAGCACCGGCATCGACGTCTTCCGGGTCTTCGACGCGCTCAACGACGTCGGCCAGATGCGGCCGGCGATCGACGCCGTCCGGGGGACCGGGACGGCGGTCGCCGAGGTCGCGCTCTGCTACACCGGCGACCTGTCCGACCCGGCCGAGCGGCTGTACACCCTGGACTACTACCTGCGGCTGGCCGAGCAGATCGTCGACGCCGGCGCCCACGTGCTGGCGATCAAGGACATGGCGGGCCTGCTGCGCGCCCCCGCCGCCGCGACCCTGGTGAGCGCGCTGCGGGAGCGGTTCGACCTGCCGCTGCACCTGCACACCCACGACACCCCCGGCGGGCAGCTGGCCACGCTGCTCGCGGCCTGGCAGGCCGGCGTCGACGCGGTGGACGGCGCCAGCGCCGCGCTGGCCGGCACCACCAGCCAGCCCGCGCTGTCCAGCATCGTCGCGGCCACCGACCACACCGACCGGGCGACCGGCCTGGACCTGCGGGCGGTCAACGACCTGGAGCCCTACTGGGAGGCGGTGCGGCGGGTCTACGCGCCGTTCGAGTCGGGGCTGCCCGCCCCCACCGGCCGGGTGTACACCCACGAGATCCCCGGCGGGCAGCTGTCCAACCTCCGCCAGCAGGCGATCGCCCTCGGCCTGGGCCAGCGGTTCGAGGAGGTCGAGGGCATGTACGCGGCCGCCGACCGGCTGCTCGGCCACCTGGTGAAGGTCACGCCGTCGTCCAAGGTCGTCGGCGACCTGGCGCTGCAGCTGGTCGGCGCCGGGGTCTCGGTGGACGACTTCGCCGCCGAGCCCAACCGCTTCGACCTGCCCGACTCCGTCGTCGGCTTCCTGCGCGGCGAGCTCGGCGACCCGCCCGGCGGCTGGCCGGAGCCGTTCCGCTCCAAGGCGCTGGAGGGACGGCGTCCCGCCGAGCCGCCGGCCGAGCTGACCGACGAGGACCGCGACGGGCTGGCGAAGGAGCCGCGGCGCACCCTCAACCGGCTGCTGTTCCCCGGGCCGACCAAGGAGTTCGAGCAGCACCGCGACACCTACGGCGACACCTCCGTGCTGCCGAGCAAGGAGTTCCTCTACGGGCTGCGGTCGGGCACCGAGCACTCGGTCGACCTGGAGCCCGGCGTCCGGCTGCTGATCGGCATCGAGGCGGTGTCCGACGCCGACGAGCGCGGCCTGCGCACGGTCATGTGCACGATGAACGGGCAGCTGCGGCCGGTGTCGGTGCGGGACCGGTCCGTCACGTCCGACGTCCAGCCGGCGGAGAAGGCCGACCGGAACGACCCCGACCACGTCGCCGCGCCGTTCGCCGGCGTGGTCACGCTCTCGGTGTCCGAGGGCGACGAGGTGGAGGCCGGGGCGCCGATCGGCACCATCGAGGCGATGAAGATGGAGGCGGCGATCACCGCCCCGCGGGCCGGGGGCGTCAAGCGGGTGGCGATCAGCCCGGTGCAGCAGGTGGAGGGCGGCGACCTGCTCGTCGTCCTGGGCTAGGGCGTCAGCCGGTCCGCCAGCAGGCCCCCGGCGGCCGCCCGGTCGCCGGTCACGGTCAGCCGCGGGTCGTCCAGCGGGGTGCGCCGCCACAGCAGCTGGGCGACGGCGAGGTCCGGGCCGGCCACCTCGGCGACCGGCGCGGCGCCGAGCACCCAGGTCGCCGTGGGCGTGGTCAGCCGCACTCCGACGGCGGGCGCGGGCATCCGGCCCAGGCGCACCTGCCGGGGCTGCATCGTGTCGACCACCTCGGCCACGCAGTCGGCGGCCACGGCCGCGTCCGCCTCGAGGGGGACGCCGACCGCCGCGGCCAGGTCGAGGCGGTGCACGAAGGTCTCGTGCAGCTGCCGGCGGGCCCACCAGGCGGCGGTGCCGGGACCGGCGAGCGTCGGGCAGGGGCGGGCGGCATCGGCCAGCGCGGCGCGCACGTCCGCGGCGGCTGCCGCGTAGTCGGGAGGACCGGCCTCGTCGTCGTCCTCGTCCGGGATGGCCGCGTCCGGCGGGAGCCGGGCTGCAGCGGCCGCCCACCGGTGGATGCCGGTGAGGTGCCGCACCAGGTCGGCCACCGTCCACGGCGCGCAGGCCGGCACCGGGAGGTCCGCGTCGGCGGTCGTGGCGAGCGCGGCGAAGGCCTCCTGCTCGACGGCCAGGGCGGAGAGGTGGTCCAACGCGGAGGTCACCGGGGGAGCATGCCGTCCGCAGGCCGGCCGGGACAGCCGCCCGGTCCCGGCGACTCCTCGGCGTCACATGCGCGGAGTAGGAAGACCCGGTGACGTCCGCACCCCGCACCGTGAGCCGCTCGTCGGGCTCCGGGCACCTGCTCGCCCAGCTGTCGGCACCGGTCCGCCGGTTCCTGCGGACCGAGGCGTCCAGCGCGGCCCTGCTCGTGCTCGGCACGGTGCTCGCGCTGGCCTGGGCCAACTCGCCCTGGGGCGGCTCCTACGACGGGTTCTGGCACACCGAGCTCACCCTGCGGCTGGGATCCGCCCAGGTCAGCGAGGACCTGCGGCACTGGGTCAACGACGGCCTGATGTGCTTCTTCTTCTTCCTGATCGGCATGGAGGTCCGCCGCGAGCTGAGCATGGGGGAGCTCACCCAGCGCAGCCGGCTGTCGGTGCCCGCCCTCGCGGCGATCGCCGGTCTGGTGCTGCCCGCGCTCATCTACTTCGCGATCAACGCCGGCGGCCCGGGCGCGCACGGCTGGGGCATCCCGATGGCCACCGACACCGCGTTCGTGCTCGGGGCCCTCGCCCTGGTCGGGCAGCACACCCCCACCCAGCTGCGGGTCTTCCTGCTGTCGCTGTCGGTCGTCGACGACATCGGCGCGCTCACCGCCATCGCGGTCTTCTACTCCGCGGACATCGACCTGCTCGCGCTGGCGATCGCGGCGCTGTGCATCGTGGCGTTCCAGCTGCTCACCCGGCTGCGGGTGTGGCGCGGGCCGGCCTACTTCGCGGTCGGCGTGGTGATGTGGCTGGCGATGCACGCCTCCGGGGTGCACGCCACGATCGGCGCCGTCGTCCTGGGCCTGCTGGTCAGCGCCTACCCGCCCCGCCGGGACGAGGTGGAGTCCGCGGGCAGCCTGGCCCGCGCGTTCCGGCAGTCCCCGGACGTCGTCCTGGCCCGGCGGGCGAAGCTGTCGGTGGAGCGGGCCATCTCGCCCAACGAGCGGATCGGCGCGCAGCTGGTGCCGTGGAGCAGCTACGTCGTCGTCCCGGTGTTCGCGCTGGCCAACGCGGGGGTGCAGCTGAACACGGAGCTGCTGGGGCGCGCGCTGACCTCACCGATCACGATCGGGGTCTTCCTGGGGCTCGTCGTCGGCAAGCTGCTGGGCATCGGGCTGGCCGCCACGCTCGCGGTCCGGACCGGGATGGGGCAGCTGCCGCCGGGGGTCTCGCTGTCCAGCGTGTGGGGCGGCGCCGCGCTCTCCGGCCTGGGCTTCACCGTCTCGCTGTTCGTCACCGACCTGGCCTTCGAGGACCCGGTGCTGCGGGAGGAGGCGATGGTGGGGGTGCTGTCCGCCGCCGTCGTGGCCGCGGCGCTCGGCTCGGTGTGGTTCTGGCAGCTGGGACGCCGGGCGCCCCGGCCGGACACGACCGGGCCGCACCGGCTGGAGCCGCCGGTCGACCCGGCCGTCGACCACGTGCGCGGCCCGGTCGACGCGCCGCTGGACCTGGTCGAGTACGGCGACGTGGAGTGCCCGTTCTGCGGCCGGGCCACCGGCGTGGTCGAGGAGCTGCGCCGGCGGTTCGGCGACGACCTGCGCTACGTCTTCCGGCACCTGCCGCTGCCCGACGTCCACCCGCACGCCGAGCTCGCCGCCGAGGCCACCGAGGCCGCGGGCGCGCAGGGCGCGTTCTGGGCGATGCACGACCGGCTGTTCGCCCACCAGGACCAGCTCGAGGCCGACCAGCTGCTCGACCACGCCGCCGCGCTCGGGCTGGACCTGGGCCGCTTCGCCGAGGAGCTCGGGCAGGGCACCCACGCCGGGCGGGTCCGCGCGGACGTGGCCCGCGCCGAGGCCAGCGGCGTCCGGGGCACGCCGACCTTCTTCGTCAACGGCGTCCGGCACGACGGCCGGACGACGACGGAGGCGCTGGCCGCCGCCCTGCTGGCCACCGACCCGCGGGGGCCGGACCACCACCCGCTGCCCGAGCCGGAGCCCGCCGGGCCGACCCGCGCGGCGGTGCTGGTCTCCCCGGCGGTGGCCCTGCCCAGCGTCGAGGGCTACGCGGAGACCCCCGGGGACGGCACCTCCCCGCGGCTGTCCGAGGAGCACCTCGCGGCGCTGCGCCGGGTGGGCCGGCGGATGAGCACCACCGAGGGGCAGGTGCTGCTGCGCTCGGGCCAGGCGGAGTTCGATTTCTTCGTCGTCCTCTCCGGCCGGGTGGCCGTGGTCGAGGGCCCGCTGGAGGGCCTCGCCGACGGCCGGCGCCCGCACGTCATCAGCATCAACGGGCCGGGGCGCTTCTTCGGCGGGCTCAACATGCTGGCCGGGCAGCGGCCGGTCCGCTCGCTCGTCGTCGCGGCGCCCGGCGAGGTGCTGGTGATCACCCTCGAGCAGCTGCGGGCGGTCTTCGCCCGCAACCGGGAGCTGGGGGAGCTGATCACCCGCTCGTTCCTGCTGCGCCGCGCCATGCTGATCGGCCAGGCCAGCGGCCTGCGGGTGGTCGGTGACCGGCGCTGGCCGGCCAGCGCCGAGCTGCGGCAGGTCCTCACCGACGAGGGGATCGCCCACCAGTGGCTCGACCCGGCCGACGACCCGGTGGCGCGCCGGATCCTGGCCGAGACCGGCCAGGACGGGGGGACGGTGCCGGTCGTGCTGGGCCCGGACGGCCGGGTGCTGGTCGAGCCGACCCGCGAGGACCTGGTGCGGTTCGCCACCGCCTCCCGGGACCTGACCACGACCTGACGGGCGCTCAGCGGTCGAGGTGAGCAGGTCAGCTGCGCATCTCGGCGAGGAAGCCGGTCATCTCCGAGCGCAGCGTCTCGGCCATCTGCGACAGGCCCGGGGACGTCGCGCCGGCGGTGCCCGTGCCGTCCACCGCGGCGGTGATCCCGTCGGCGACCCCGGTCATGTCCGCGACCGTCGTCCCCACGGTGTCCATCACCTCGGCGACGTCGTCGCAGGCGGTGCGCACCGACTCGACCTGGGTGGTGACCCGCGCGGTCTGGTCGGCGAGGTCCTTGACCTCGGAGGCGACCACGGCGAAGCCCTTGCCGGCCTCCCCGGCGCGGGCGGCCTCGATGGTGGCGTTGAGCGCGATCAGCCGGGTCTGCGCGGCCACCGCGTCGATCAGCGCGATGACCTCCTTGATCTCGGTGGAGGACCGGTTCAGCGAGGCGATCGTCTCCCGGGCCCGGGCGACCTCGCTGCTCGCCGTCGCGGCCGCGCCGGTCAGCCCGGCGGCGGACGCGCTGAGCTCGGTGGCCGCCGTGGCGAGCTGCTCGGACATCGAGAGCACCACCGACTCGAACTCGTCGGCGAGCGTGAGCCGGGTGCTCCGGGCCTCGGCGACCCGGGTCGTCGAGGAGTGCATGACGTCCCCCGCGTCGTTGAGGATCCCCGCGCCGCGACGGAACGCCCCGCACAGGCCGCGCTGCAGCACCCGGCGGTGGAACCGGCCCTGGGCCGCCGAGGTGAGCGCCGCGCCGGCCTCCCGGACGAAGGTGTCGGAGACGTCGAGCAGCTGGTTGACGCCGTCCTGCAGCTCGCGCAGCTCGGGGACCTCCCGCGAGCCGGCCACCGCGCGGCTGCGGGCCTCCAGGTCGCCGGCCGCGGCGTCCCGGCACACCCGGCTCACCTCGCGCACGAACGCCCGGTAGACCGCAAGCTCCTCGCTCGCCGACGGGGACGCCGCCGAGCGGGCGGACAGCAGCCCCATCTCAGGACCCTCCCCGGGCGATCAGCGACCAGACGAACTCGTCGTAGGACAGGCCCTGCTCGGCGAGCACCGAGGAGAGGAGGGCGACCCGCTGGTCCCGCGCCGTCCTGGTCACCGTTGCCGCCGACGTCATCGGTGGTCCCCCTCCGTGGAGCACTGCCACCGCTCCTCATCGGCAGGGCGCGGGCGGATGGGACCTGATCGTGCCTCGGCGGTCACGGAACGCGGCCGGGGGGCCGCCACGGAGTTCCCCGTCGACGCTCGTGCTCTGAGTGCCGGGCGCACTCAGAGCACGACGACCGCCGGACAGGAGTGCCGCTCCCGGGGGTGGGACGCGACCGGGCAGGGCACCTAGCGGCCCGGCTGCTCCCAGGCCGCCCGGTGGTCGATGGTGTGCGGGACGAAGTAGGACAGGTTGTCGGTGATCAGCCCGTCCGACTCGCGGATGCCCAGCCCGGCCGCCTCGCCGTCGACCACCCAGGTGCCGAGCACGGGGTGGTGCGGACCGTCGGGCCCGGCGAAGTCCGGCAGCGGGCACAGCTGCTGCAGCACCCAGCCCTCGGCCCCGTAGCGCCCGCCCTGCTGGGCGAGCACGTCCCCGCCCGGGCCGACCAGCTCGATGTTGTTGCCCTCGCGGCCGAGCAGCGGTTTGCGGGCGAACCCGGTCGCGTCGAGCTCGGCGGCGCGCGGGTCGTCGCCGAAGAACGCCGGCAGCAGGTGCCGGGAGACCACCGGGTCGTTCTCGTAGCGCTGCCACAGCACCGGCAGCAGGCCCTTGGTCGACCACAGCGTCTTCCAGATCGGCTCGATCCAGGCGGTGTCGCCCCACCGCAGGTCGGCGACGACGGAGGGCCCGTACTCGTCGGCCAGCAGCCACTCCCAGGGGTAGAGCTTGAAGACGACCTCGAGCCGGTTGCCCCTGGGGTCGTAGAACCGGGCGTCGCCGGTGTCCAGCCCGATCTCCTCGGTGGTCATCACCACCGCCTCGTAGCCGGCCCGCTGCACGCAGTCGGCCATGTAGGCGACGGTCATCCAGTCCTCACCGCTGGGGTCGCCCTCGGTCCACGCCAGGTGCACCCGGCGGGGACGGCGGCCGAAGTGCGCCTCCCACCGCGACAGGTTCCGCTGCCACGCCGCCACCAGCCGGTCGTCGAGCTGGTTCCACTGGTCGCGGCCCTGCCCGGTCTCCAGGTGCCAGGCCCACTGCACCACCGCCGCCTCCACCAGCGAGGTGGGGGTGTCGGCGTTGAACTCCAGCAGCCTGGGCTCGCCCGCGCCGTCCCACCACAGGTCGAACCGGCCGTAGATGCTCGGCGGCTCGGCGTCCCAGCTGGCGCGGACGACGTCGCGGGCGTCGCGCGGGATCCGCAGCCGGTCCAGCAGCCGCTCGTCGCCGAGTATCACGTCCCCGGCCTCGACGCAGGCGGCGAACAGCAGCTCGGTGGCGTCGGCGAGCCGGTCGATCTCCGCGGCGGAGAAGTCGTAGAAGACGTCCTCCCGCCAGTAGGAGCGGACGTCGCCGTCGGGCAGCGAGGTCTTGTTGTAGACCAGGCCCTGCGACTCGATCTCGGCCTCCCAGCCGATCCGGGCCTTGCCGTACAGGCGCCTCACGAGCCGCCGCCACCCCCGCCGGAGCCGATGCCGCCGGAGATGCGGGTGCCCGAGGAGACCCGGCCGGAGCCGGGCATGCCGTTCCGGCTGCGGGCCGAGGAGTCCGCCGGGTTGATCCGCGTCGCCCCGCCCGTGTACTGCTGGGGGATCGTCTGCCCGACCGCGTACCGGTTGCCGCCGAACCCGCCGAGCAGGAAGAAGAACGGGAGGCCCCCGACGTAGCCGCCGTTGCGCTCGGCCTCCTCGCACTGCTCCTCGTCGACCACCCGGTCCTGCTCGTCGACGCAGTAGACGGTCCGCGCCTCCTGCTCGTCCTCGCCCGTGCCGCAGGCAGCCAGGAAGCCCATGGCGGCGCCGGTCAGGCTGACCGTGCCGATGGCCGCCTTCACCCGGTTGCTCCTCGACGTGCTCACGTCCGCGCTCCTCGTCTGGGGGCCGCCATCCTGTCGTACTGACGTCCATCCTCACAGCACCGTTCCCGGGGCCGCCGCCACGGTGCCCCGGCACGTCGGCCGGCGGGGCGGACGGAGTGCCGACCGATGAGTTCGGACGCGGCCGCCGGTCCGAGGGGGGACGGGCCGGACGACGGCCCCCCACGCCGGCCGCCGTGCCGCGCCGACCCGAGGGAGCACACCCCGTGCGCATGATCTTCGTCAACCTGCCGGTCACCGACCTGGACCGCGCCAAGGCCTTCTACGCCGCGCTCGGCTTCGAGAACAACGCCCAGTTCACCGACGAGACCGCGGCGGCCATGGTCATCGAGGAGAACATCGTGGTGATGCTGCTGACCCGGGACAAGTTCAACAGCTTCCTGGCCGGGCCGGCCGGGGACCCGGCGGAGGCGACCGCCGTCCTGAACGCGATCTCCGCCGCCAGCCGCGAGGAGGCCGACGACCTGCTGAGCCGGGCGCTGGACAACGGCGGCAAGCCGTGGCGGCCGGCCCAGGACCACGGGTTCATGTACGGCACGAGCTGGGCCGACCCGGACGGCAACGTCTGGGAGGCGGTCTGGATGGACCCCGCCGCGGTCGAGGGCTGACCGTCGGCGGGCGGGCCGGCGCGGGGCACCCGTTACCTTCCCCCGGTGCCCCGCGCCCGTCCCTCCGTCGGCTACGCCCTCACCGTCGGCGCCGCCGGCCTGTTCGCGGTCAACGGCACCGTCTCCACGCTCGCCCTCCAGGCCGGGATCCCGGCGACCCGGCTGACCGCGCTGCGGTGCACGGGGGCGGCGGTCGCCCTCGTGGTCGCCCTCGCCGTCGTCTCCCCGCGCCGGCTCCGGATCAGCTGGGCCGAGGTCCCCCTCGTCGCGGCGTTCGGCGTGATCGGCGTGGCCCTCACCCAGTTCCTGTACTACGTCGCGATCGGCCGCCTGCCGGTCGGCATCGCGCTGGTGTTCGAGATGACCGCGCCGGTGTTCATCGCCCTGTACGTGCGGCTGGTGCGCCGGGAGCAGGTGCGCAGCCGGGTGTGGGTGGCGCTGCTGCTGTCCCTGTCCGGGCTGGTGCTCGTCGCGCAGGTCTGGCAGGGCGGCGGCTCGCTGGACCCCCTCGGTGTCGCGGCCGGGCTGACCGCCGCGCTGTGCCTGGCCACCTACTACCTGCTGGGTGAGCGGGGCACCGCCGACCGCGATCCCGTGGCCCTGACCGCCTGGAGCTTCGTGGCCGCCTCGGTGTTCTGGGCCGTCGCCGCACCGTGGTGGGAGTTCGACCCGGGGGTGCTCGCCGAGGCGGTGCCGGTCTCCCTCGGCGACCTGCGGCTGCCGGTGGGCGCGCTCGTGCTGTGGATCGTGCTGCTCGGCGCCGTCGTCCCGTTCTGGCTGTCCCTCGCCGCGCTGCGGCACCTGCCCCCGACCACCGCCGGCCTGGTCGCGACCGTCGAGCCGGTGCTCGCCTCGATCGTCGCCTGGCTGTGGGTGGAGCAGGTGCTCACGGCCTGGCAGATCGCCGGGGGCGTCGTCGTCCTCACCGGCATCGCGCTGGCGCAGACCGCGCGCGCCGCACCGGCCACGGTGGTGCCGGAGGCCGTGCCCAGCTGATCAGCGGTCGGGCGGCTGGTCGCCCAGGGACGACGGGTCGTCGGGGACGTCGACCGCCTGTGACCGCAGCGCCTCGAGCGGCACGACCTCCAGGGCCCGGGCGTTGGTGGACGCCAGGACCACGCCGGCCGGGGCGCCGGCCTCCAGGGCCTGCAGCCAGCGCGCCGCGACCACGCACCAGCGGTCCCCGGGGCGCAGCCCGGGGAAGTCCCACTCCGGGCGCGGGGTGACCAGGTCGTTGCCCAGCCGGCGCTGCAGCTCGAGGAACTCGGCGGAGACGACCGCGCAGACGGTGTGGCTGCCGGCGTCCGCCGGGCCGCTGCGGCACGAGCCGTCCCGGGTGAAGCCGGTCATCGGGTCGGTGCCGCAGGGCTCGAGCGGTCCGCCCAGCACGTTGCGTGCCTCGCCGGAGGGCTCCATGCGCCGATCATCGCGCCGCCACCGCCGGTCGTGCACCTCTGAGTCGCGCGCCGCCGATCCGGCCCGCAGGCTGGACGGGTGCGGGTACTGGTGACCGGGGCGTCCGGCTTCGTGGGCAGCAGGCTGGCGACGGCCCTGGACGACGCCGGCCACGAGGTGCTCGGTATGACCCGCAACCCCGAGCGCTACCGCGGGGCGGGCCGCCCGGTGCGCGGCGACGTGGCCGACGAGGGGTCCCTGCGGGCGGCGCTGGACGGGTGCGCGGCGGCCTACTACCTGGTGCACTCGCTGGCCGCCGCAGACTTCGCCGCCCGGGACGCCGCCGCCGCGCGCGCCTTCGCCCGGGCCGCCGCGGCGGCCGGGGTCGGCCGGATCGTCTACCTCGGCGGGCTGGGCAACGACGCCGACCAGCTCTCCCCGCACCTGCGCAGCCGCCGGGAGGTGGAGGGCCTGCTGGCCGAGGGCGGGGTGCCGGTCACGACGCTGCGCGCGGGCATCGTGGTCGGCCACGGCGGCATCTCCTGGGAGATGACCCGCCAGCTCGTGGCCCACCTGCCGGCCATGGTCACCCCGCGCTGGGTGCACACCCGGACCCAGCCGATCGCCATCGCCGACGTCGTGCGCTACCTGGTCGGCGTGCTGGAGGCACCCGAGGCGGCGGGGCGGGCCTTCGACGTCGGCGGGCCGGAGGTCCTGGAGTACGTCGAGATGCTGAAGCGGCTGGCCGAGATCCAGGGCCGGCGGCTGCTCATCGTCCCCGTCCCGCTGCTGAGCCCGCAGCTGTCGTCGCGGTGGCTGTCGCTGGTGACCGACGTGGACGTGCAGACCGGCCGGTCGTTGATCGACTCGATGACCAACGAGGTCGTGGTGCGCGACGACGCCATCCGGCGGGTCGTGCCGTTCGAGCCGATGGACTACGACGACGCCGTGCTCACCGCCCTGGGGGAACGCGCCCGGGCCCGCCGGGCCGCCCGTCAGGGGCGGCCCGCCGGGCGGACCCGGTGACCCGCGCCCGACGCCGGCTCGGAGCCGCGCTCGTCTCCGACGACGAGCTCACCCGGCTGCTGGCCCGGCTGCCGTCGTGGCTGGTGGACAAGGTCCCCCGCGACCACCGTGAGTCCGATGAGGCCTTCCGCCGCCGGCGGCGGGTGACCGCCGGGGTGTCCGTGGCCGGGGCCGGGCTGCTGGGCGTGTCACTGGCGCAGAAGCCGGACTCCCCGGCGTTCTACGGGCTCACGCTGGGGGTGGCCGGCACCTGGGTCGCCGGTGGACTGGCGTCCGGGCCGCTGCACCTGGGCTGGGTGCAGACCCCGTCGGCCACCCTGCGCCGGCCGCTGCTCACCCCGGTGCTGGCCGGCGTGGGCGCCTTCGGGCTGTTCTACGGCGCCGCGCTGGTGGCCCGGCGCATCCCGCCGCTGGACGCCGCGATCTCCCGGGTGCTGCGGTACGCCCACCAGGGGACGCCGGCCCTCGTCCTCACCACGACGCTGGCCAACGGCATCGCCGAGGAGGTCTTCTTCCGCGGCGCGCTCTACGCGGCAGTCGGTGCCGAGGCGCCGGTGCTGAAGTCCAGCGTCGTCTACACCTTGGCCACCGTGGCCACGCGCAACCCGGCGCTGGTGCTCGCCTCGGCCCCCATGGGGTTGCTCTTCGCGCTGCAGCGCCGGGCCAGCGGCGGCATCCAGGCCCCGGTGCTCTCGCACCTGACCTGGTCGGTGCTGATGCTGCGGTTCCTCCCCCCGCTGTTCCGCGACCGCCCGTCGATCGCCGTACCGACGCCCGCCGAGAGCGGCTGAGCGGCCGGGCTGACGCGCGCGGCGGCCGGATGGCATGCTCACGCGCTGTGACCACGAACCGGCCCCTCACCCCACCGTGCGTCACGCCCGCGCGGTGAGCTCCGGACCCGGCACCCGCCAGGAGCGGGAGGCGGCGGTGCGGGCGGCCACCAACGCCGTCGTCACCACGATCGACCCGCCCCTGCCGCACGCCGCCGACGGGCCGCTGGCCGGCGTCCGGGTCGGCGTGAAGGACAACATCGACACCGCCGGGGTGCTGACCACCTGCGGCTCCCGGTTCTTCGCCGACCGGGTGCCCGACGCCGACGCGGTCGTGGTCACCCGGCTGGTGGAGGCGGGGGCGGAGGTCGTCGCCAAGCTCAACCTGTCGGAGTTCGCCGTCGGCATCACCTCGCAGAACTCCGCGTCCGGGCCGGTGCGCAACCCCTGGGACCTCACCCGGGTGCCGGGCGGTTCGAGCGGCGGATCGGGCGCCGCGGTGGCCGCCGGCCTGGTCGACGTGGCGCTGGGCACGGACACCGGGGGATCGGTGCGGCTCCCCGCGGCGGCCTGCGGGGTGACCGGGCTGCGCCCGGGGATCGCCGTGGTCCCCGACGCCGGCACCTTCCCGATGTGCGACCTGGTCGACACGATCGGCCCGCTCGCCCGGACCGTCGAGCTGGTCGGCCGGGCCTTCTGCGTGCTCGCCGGGCGCCCGGCGCGCCACCTGCAGCCGGCGCTGCCGGCGCGGATCGGCGTGCCGCGGCTGTGGTTCGACGACCTCGACCCGGGCGTGGAGGCGGTGGTCGCGGCGGCGGCCCGGGTGTTCGCCGACGGCGGTGCCGAGCTGGTGCCGGTCGAGGTGGCCGGGATCAGCGCTGCCCAGGACGTGCTCTACACGATCGTCTACTCCGGCCTGGCCGACCTGCACGGCGAGCGGCTGGCGCGTCCGGAGCTGTTCCAGGCAGACACCCTCACCCGGATGCGGGTGGGCAGCCGGGTCAGCGAGGGCGACCGGGTGGCGGCGCTGGAGGCCCGCGCGGAGTACCAGCGGGCGGTCGACGAGGTCTTCGAGCACGTCGACGTCCTGCTCACGCCCACCCTGCCGGTCGACGTCCCCCGCGCCGCCGACGGGGACGACGTGCTGGCCACCACCCGCCGGCTGATCCAGCTGACCGCCCCCTGGTCGCTGCACTCCGGCCCGACGCTCGCCCTGCCGGTCGGCCGGCACCCCGGCTCCGGCATGCCGGTGGGCGCCCAGCTGACCGCGCCGGTCGGCGGGGAGGACCTGCTGCTGGACGCCGGCGCCTGGTTCCAGCAGCGCACCGACTGGCACACCGCCCTCCCGCCCTGCCGGGTGGGCTGAACCGTCCGCCGGCGGGTGGGCCGGTCAGACCGGGTCGCCGGTGCGGGGGGCGCGGATGGTCACCGTCGTCCCCTCCGGGCCGGGGACGGCGGTGACGTCGGCGAAGGCGCTCATCAGGGTCGAGCCGCGGCCGCGGTCCATGCTGGGTACCCGCTCCCGCCACTGCCCGGTGTCCCGGACGGTGATGAGCACCGCGCCCCCGCCGGCCTCGGCGGTCACCTCGACGAAGGGCTCGGTCGGCTCCTGCGCGTGCTCGACGGCGTTGGTCACCGCCTCGCACGCGGCCAGCAGCAGGTCGTAGGCGAGGTCCTCGTCCAGCTCCACCTCGGCGAACAGCCGGCGCAGCGCCCGGCGCAGCGCCGCGACCGACTGCGGCACCGATGGGAAGCGCCAGCGCTCCCGCCGCACCTCCGGCGACGGCGGTGGTGCGGGCACCGCAGGGGGCCGGCTGGCCGGGACCAGCGCGCGCACGTCGGCGGTCGGCGGGAGGACGGGAGCGGACGGCGCCACCACCCCGGTGTCCCGCGGCGGGGCCGGTTCGCGGCCGTGCGTGGCGCGCTCGACGGCCACCCGGACCCGGGCGATGAGCTCCGCCGCCCGGAAGGGCTTGGCCAGGTAGTCGTCGACGCCGGCCGCGAAGCCCTCCACCGCGGCCTCCTGCCCGGCGCGGGCGGTCAGCATGACCACCGGGATCGAGCGGGTCGCCGGGTCCGCGCGCAACCGGCGGAGCAGCTCGAAGCCGTCGACCCGCGGCATCATCACGTCGGTCAGCACGACGTCGGGGAGCTCCTCGGCGACGCTCGCCAGCGCCTGCTCGCCGTCCGCGCACACCCGGACCCGCCACAGCGGGGACAGCAGCCGGGTGACGTAGTCGCGCATGTCGGCGTTGTCGTCGACCACGAGCACGGTCGCGGTCGCCCCGGCCGGCGCCGCCGGCTGCTCCGGCGGGGCGACGTCGTGCTCCCACACCTCGGCGGTGCCCCGGGCGGCCTCGGACGGCACGGCGGGGACATCGCCGGCGACGTCCGGGCGGCCGTACGGGACGGCGACGGCGAAGGTGCTCCCCGCGCCCGGCGCGCTGGTCACCGAGACGGTCCCGCCGTGCAGCGCGACCAGCTCGCGCACCAGGGCCAGCCCGATCCCGGTGCCCTCCCGGGTCCGGGCCACCGATCCCGGCACGCGGTGGAAGCGGTCGAACACCAGGGGCAGCTCCTCGGCGGGGATGCCGATGCCGGTGTCGGTCACGGTGAGCACGAACTCGTCCTCCGTCCCGCGCAGCAGGACCTCGATGGTGCCGACGAAGGTGTACTTGACCGCGTTGGACAGCAGGTTGAGGACGACCTTCTCCCACATCCGCGGGTCGACGGCGGCCGGCCGCGGGAGCGGCGGGCAGTCGACGGTCAGCCGGAGCCCGGCCCGCTCGGCGGCGGACCGCAGCACCCCGGCCAGCTCGGCGGTGAAGCCGGCGACGTCGGTCTCCACCCGCACGGCGGCCGCCCGGCCGGCCTCGATGCTGGCGAAGTCCATGAGGTCGTTGACCAGCCGCTGCAGCCGCTGCCCGTTGCGCACCGCCAGCGCCAGCTGGTCGCGGACCGCGGGGGCCAGCGGCTGCGCGGCATCGGCGAGCACGTCGCTGAGCGGGCCGAGCAGCAGGGTGAGCGGGGTGCGGAGCTCGTGGCTGACGTCGGAGAAGAACGCCGTCTTGGCCCGGTCCAGCTCGGCGAGCGCCTCGGCCCGCCGCCGCTCGGCCTCGAAGGCCCGGGCGTTGAGCACCGCGGTCGTGACCTGGCCGGCCACGAGCTCCAGGAAGGTGCGGTACTCGTCGTCGAGCCGGCGGTTGGGGCTGATCCCGGTGACCAGCAACCCGACCCGCTCACCGGCCGGCCCGGTCAGCGGGAGCACCAGGGCGTCGGTCACCGGGTCCCGCCAGAAGCCGCCGACCAGGCCGAGGTCGGCGACCGGCCCGGGCAGCTCGGCCGCGTCCGTGACGCCGGCCGGCAGCTGCTCGGGGCGCACCCCGGCGGTCGCGGCGCGCTGCAGCCGGCCGGTCCCGGGGTCGTCGAGGTAGACCGCGGCGAAGGGCACGTCGAGCGGGTCCTGGCCCAGGACCCGGCCGAGCCCGGCGAGCGTGCCCGCCTCGTCGCCCAGGGCGGAGCCGGCGTCGGAGAGGTCCCGCAGCAGCCGCTGCCGGCGCTCGCCGAGCACCTCGCCGGTGACCTCGGTGCAGACCCCGAGCATGCCGCCGACCGAGCCGTCGTCGGTGAAGGCGGGCGCGTGCGAGACGGTGAAGTAGGTCTCCTCGCGGTAGCCGGCGCGCTCCAGCAGCAACGGCAGGCGGGGCAGCCAGGACGCCTCGCGGGTGGTGATCGCGCGGTCGACCGGCTCGGCCAGCGAGGCCCACCCCTCGGCGAGGGTCACCCGGATGTCCTCGCCGATCGCGGGGTGCTTGGCGCCGATGAACGGCGCGTACGCGTCGTTGTAGAACTGCGTGTACTGCGGTCCCCAGGTCAGCACCATGGGGTAGCGCGAGGCCAGCACGGTGCGGACGGCGTAGCGCAGGCCGGGTGACCACGACCCCACCGGCCCGACGGGGGTGGCCGCCCAGTCCAGCGCCGCCATCAGCCGTCCGGCGTCGCCGCCCCCGGCGAACAGGTCACCGGCCGGCGGACCGGACGGCGGCGCAGACGGCGGATCGAGGGCCACGCACACCTCCCACCGGTCTCGACAGCGCGCAGCGAGCCCCGGGCGGCCCCGCACGGGGACGCGCGGGGTCGCGGCCCGCGACCGGACCCGCGGGGTGCAACCTACCTGGCCGTCCCGGGGTGGGGGCCGGCCACCGGTTGGCCCGGGCCGGGTCCGGGCGGGTTGGATGGGCTCCGGCCCGCCGGGAGAGACCTGGCGCCGACCAGAGGAGATCCCCGTGGCAGAGCTGACCCGCCCCGACGTCGAGCCGCCGACCGGCCCCGCCCCGTCCGACCTGGTGATCGAGGACCTCGTCGAGGGGGACGGCACCGAGGCCACCGCGGGCAGCCTGGTCAGCGCCCACTACGTCGGCGTCACCCACGACGGCGGCGAGCAGTTCGACGCCTCCTGGGACCGCGGCGACCCGCTGGAGTTCCGGCTCGGGGTCGGCATGGTCATCCAGGGCTGGGACGAAGGCATCCAGGGCATGCGCGTGGGCGGCCGGCGCCGGCTGACCATCCCGCCGCAGAAGGCCTACGGCGACCGCGGGGCCGGCGGCGTCATCAAGCCCGGCGCGACGCTCGTCTTCGTGGTGGACCTCGTCGGCGTCCGCTGATCGGAGGCCCCGTGGGAGTGACCCCGGTCGCGGGCCGGAATCGGCCGGTCCGGGCACCGGTTGCGGCGGACGTGCAGGTCGAGGTCTGGTCCGACGTCGTGTGCCCGTGGTGCTACATCGGGAAGCGGAGGCTGGAGACGGCGCTCGACCGCTTCCCGCACGCCGACCAGGTCGAGGTGGTCTGGCGCTCCTTCCAGCTGGACCCGAGCATCCCCGAGGGCCACACCGAGGAGACGCTGCCGGCGCTCGCCGCGAAGTACGGCGCGAGCGTCGAGCAGATGCGCGGCACCATGGCGCGCGTCCAGGAGCTCGCGGCCGCCGAGGGGCTGGACTACGACCTCGCCGCCGGCGTCAGCGGCAACACGCTGCTCGCCCACGAGCTCGTCCACCTCGCCGCCTCGCACGGCCTGGGCGGGGCGATGGAGGAGCGGCTGCTGCACGCGCACTTCGAGGAGCGCCGGTCGGTGTTCGACGTCGAGTCCCTCGTGCCCCTGGCCGTCGAGGTCGGGCTGGACGAGGCGGAGGTGCGGGCCGCGCTGGCCGACCGCCGGTTCCTGCCCGCCGTCCGGGAGGACGTCGGCACCGCCCGCATGCTCGGCGCGACCGGCGTCCCGTTCTTCGTCGTCGACCGCACGTACGGCGCCGCCGGCGCGCAGCCGGCCGACGTACTGCTGCGCCTGCTCGAGCGGGCCTGGGCCGAGCGCGGCCCCGTCCAGGGCGCCGCTCCGAGCGTGCGCGGGGTGGGACGGACGGGGTCCGCCCGTTAGCGACGCAGGACGTCGGCGGTGAACGCGTGCAGGCGCTGCCGCAGGCCGGCGACCCGCTCCTCGGCCGCGAGGGCCTGCAGCTCCTCGTCGAGGGGCAGGGCCGTCGGCGGGACCTCGAGCACCCGGTGCGCGCAGTCGAGGTCGGCGCAGATGTAGGTGCCGACGGTGTTGCCGTTGCGCCCGGCCTCGCCGACCCGGCGGGCGGTGAACAGCGAGATCGCCGCGGCGGTCTGCACGGTGTGGCACAGCAGGCACATGGCCGAGCGGCGGCTGGACATCTTCGTGTCGGCGGCGCGGAGCGCCACCCCCACCGTCCGCCCCTCGTGCTCGTGCACCAGGTATCCGCGGAGTTCCGCCTTCGGGTCCCGCCAGCCGAGCACGTCGGCGTTCGCCCAGTCGAACGCGTCGAGGTCCCGGGGCAGCGCCATCGCCGCCGCCTCGCTGCGCGAGCAGTTGACCAGCGAACGGCGGATCGCGGCCTCGGTCAGGGCGAGCACGGGGACCTCCGGGGGACGGCGGGGCAGGAGCCGCCGGAGGTTACGGAACGCAGCCGGAGTGCCGCCACGGGGTTTCCCCGACGACGCTCGTGCTCTGAGTGCGGGGTGCACTCAGAGCACGAGCGTCCGCAGACACGGGTGCTACTGGGTGGCGGGGCCGCCGTGCTCGCTGCCGGCGAGCTTGGCGAGGAACTCGTGGCAGCGCTTGGCCCGCGCCGAGTCCTGCTCCATGACCTCGCGGAAGAACTGCGCCAGGTCGTCCAGGTTCGCGTTCTCGGCGTCCCGGACGTACTGGCCGTAGTCGTGACCGCCCTTCAACGCGTGGTACTGCACGGAGATCAGGTCGTAGGTGACGTCGGCGAAACCGGTCTCGCCAGTGGCCATGGCTGCCTCCTCGGAACGGGACGTGACGAGCGTCACACTAGCGCCGAGGCAGCTCGCGGGCAGCCGGTCAGGCGCGGTCGGCCGGTGGCGCCTCGCCGAACGCCCCGCCGGTGACGTCGCCGCCGCCGGCCTCGTCGGCCTCGGTCCGGGCGGAGGCCAGCTCGTCCTCGCCGCTGGTGACCGGGTCGTCCGCGGCCGAGGCGAGGTCCTCGCCCTGGCCGAGCGCGCCAGGGTCGGCCTGGGTGGTGCGGGGGTCGTTGAGCGGATCGGGCACGTCGGGGTCGGTGACGGTCATGGCCGTCGCTTGCCCCCCGGCCCGCCGGCCCAATCGCGCCATTGTAACTGGACCTCTACGTAAGTCCTCTGTTACACAGGCGGGGTGGACGCCCTGGCCGCGCTCGCCGACCCGATCCGGCGGGAGATCGTGACCCTGCTCGCCGCCGGCGAGCAGGGGGCCGGGGAGCTGGCCGGTCACTTCGCGGTGAGCCGGCCGGCGGTCAGCCGGCACCTGCGGGTGCTCCGCGAGGCGGGTCTGGTGCGCGTCCGGGCGGAGGGGCAGCGACGGGTCTACGCACTCGACCCCGGCCCGCTGTCCGAGCTGGACGCCTGGCTGGCCCCGTACCGGCGGCTGTGGGCGCAGCGGCTGGACGCCCTGGACACCGAGATGGCCCGCGGCCGGCGGGCCCGGGCAGAGGAGGACGGTCGATGACGGGACCGCGCGACGAGCGGCTGGGCCGGGTCACCGAGGTGCCCGAGGGGGTGCAGGTGCAGTTCCGGCGCAGCTGGCCGGACCCGATCGAGGACGTGTGGGCCGCACTGACCGAGGACGACCGGACGGCGCGCTGGTTCGGCAGCTACGAGGGCGAGCGGCGGGTCGGTGGCTCCGGCACCCTCACGATGACCCACGAGGGGGAGTCGGCCGGCGAGCCGATGCGGATCGTCGAGTGCGATCCGCCCCGCCGGCTCGTCGTCCAGTGGGAGTCCGAGCAGGCGTGGCGGATCCAGCTCGACCTGACCGAGGAGCAGGACCGCACCGTGCTCCTGTTCACCCAGGTCTTCCCCCCGGGCACCGACGCCGGCGACTACGTGCTGGGCTGGCACTGGTACCTCGACAAGCTCGGCGCCGAGGTGTCCGGCGGGGCGGGGCCGGGGAGCTGGGAGGAGTTCCTGGCTGCCCGCCGCCCCGCCTACGGCGGCTAGGCCTGGGCGGCCGGCTCGGTGCGCACCGGGTCCGGGCCGGTCCACGGGCCGAGCCGGTGCAGCAGCCGGTCGCGCGAGGCCAGCCGCGGGCCGGACTGGACCGGCCAGGTCGCGTAGGAGCCCCCGGTCAGCTCGCGGGCCACGTGCAGCGCGAGGTTCGGGTCGTCCTGCGCCTGGCGGGCGAAGGCGACCAGGTCGGCCTGGCCGGTCGCGACGACGGCCTCGGCCTGGTGCGGGTCGACGAGCAGGCCCACGGCCATGGTCGGGATCCCGGCCCGCTCGCGGATCGCGGCGGCGTAGGGCACCTGGTAGCCGTAGCCGATCGGGTGCTGCCACCCGGTGCCGATACCGCCGCCGGAGACGTCGACGGCGTCCACGCCGCGGGCGCGCAGCTCGCGGGCGAAGGCGATGGTGTCCTCCAGCGTGGTGCCGTCGCGGGACGCGTCGACCGCCGAGACGCGCACGACCAGCGGGAGCTCCTCGGGCCACACCGCGCGGACGGCGTCGACCACCTCGAGCGGGAAGCGCATCCGGTTCACCAGCGAGCCGCCGTACTCGTCGTCCCGGCGGTTGGTCAGCGGCGAGAGGAACTGGTTGAGCAGGTAGCCGTGCGCGGCGTGCACCTCCACCATCTCGAAGCCGGCGGTCAGCGACCGCCGCGCCGCGGCCACGAACGCCTCGCGGACGTCGGCGATCTCCGCGACGGTCAGCGGGTGCGGCGCCGGCCAGCCCTCGCCCATCGGCACACCGCTCGGCGAGACCGCCGTCCACGGCACGTCGCCCGGCCGGGCGTTCCCGGCGGTCACCGGGCCGTCGCCGTCCCACGGGCGCAGCGTGCTCGCCTTGCCGCCGGCGTGCGCCAGCTGGATCGCCGGCACGCTGCCGTGCTCGCGGAGGAACGCGGCGATCCGGGCCAGGCCGGGCACCTGCGCGTCGTCCCAGAGGCCGACGTCCCCGGGGCTGATCCGGCCCTCCGCGGTGACGCCGGTCGCCTCCACCATCACCAGGCCGAAGCCGCCCAGGGCGAAGCGGCCGAGGTGCACCAGGTGGTAGTCGCCGACCTGGCCGTCGGTGGCGTTGTACTGGCACATCGGGGCGACGGCGAGGCGGTTGGGCACCGTCACGCCGCGCAGGGTCAGGGGCTCCAGGAGTCGTCGTGTGGTCACGGTGGGCGACAACTGCCAGGCCGTCGGGTGACATCCCGCAGGGAGGTAGGTCACACTCCAGGTAGACGTCCTAGACGTAAGCGTCCCACGCTCCTAACCTGGCCCGATCCCCCCGGCTCCAGCGTCGTGGCCGGGGGGTGACGCATTCCTGGCGCCGCTGTGAGCGCCGCACCGACGGTCCCCCCAGGAGGAGACGCCGTGACTTCCGTGGCCATCCCAGGTCTCGACAACGCCCCGACGACCCACGCCCGCCTCCTCTCCTGGGTGCGGGAGATGGCTGAGCTGGCGACGCCGGACCAGGTGGTGTGGGTCGACGGCACCGAGGCGGAGTGGGCGCGGCTCACCCAGCGGCTCGTCGACGCGGGCACCTTCACCCGCCTGGAGAAGAAGCCCAACTCCTTCTGGTGCGCCTCCGACCCCGGTGACGTCGCCCGGGTCGAGGACCGCACCTTCATCTGCTCGGTCGACGAGGCCGACGCCGGTCCCACCAACAACTGGATGGACCCGGCCGAGATGAAGTCGATCATGACCGAGCTGTACCGGGGGTGCATGCGCGGCCGGACGATGTACGTCATCCCGTTCTGCATGGGCCCGGTCGAGGCCGAGAACCCGATGTTCGGCGTCGAGCTCACCGACTCCGAGTACGTCGTCGTCTCGATGCGGGTGATGGCCCGGATCGGCAGCCGGATCCTCGAGGCGATGGGCACCGACCGGCCGTTCGTGCCGGCCATGCACTCGCTCGGCGCCCCGCTGGAGCCCGGCGCGACCGACGTCCCGTGGCCGTGCAGCGACACCAAGTACATCGTGCACTTCCCCGAGGAGCGGGCCATCTGGTCCTACGGCTCCGGCTACGGCGGCAACGCCCTGCTGGGCAAGAAGTGCTACTCCCTGCGGATCGCCTCGGTGATGGCCCGCGACGAGGGCTGGCTAGCCGAGCACATGCTGATCCTCAAGCTGACCAGCCCGCAGCAGAAGAGCTACTACGTGGCCGCGGCCTTCCCGTCGGCCTGCGGCAAGACCAACCTGGCGATGCTGGAGCCGACCATCCCCGGCTGGAAGGTCGAGACCCTCGGCGACGACATCGCCTGGATGCGCTTCGGTGAGGACGGGCGCCTCTACGCCCTCAACCCCGAGTACGGCCTGTTCGGCGTGGCCCCGGGCACCGGCTGGGACACCAACCCGAACGCGATGCGGACCATCGACCAGGGCAACTCGGTGTTCACCAACGTCGCCCTCACCGACGACGGCGACGTCTGGTGGGAGGGGATGACCGAGGAGCCGCCGGCCCACCTGACCAGCTGGAAGGGCCACGACTGGACGCCGGACTCCGACGAGCCCTCCAGCCACCCCAACAGCCGGTTCTGCACCCCGATCACGCAGTGCCCGATCCTCGCGCCGGAGTACGAGGACCCGAGGGGCGTGCCGATCTCGGCGATCCTGTTCGGCGGCCGGCGCAAGACCACGATCCCGCTGGTCACCGAGGCGCGGGACTGGAACCACGGCGTTTTCATGGGCGCCACGCTCTCCTCGGAGACCACCGCCGCGGCCACCGGCGCGGTCGGTGTCGTCCGGCGTGACCCGTTCGCGATGCTGCCCTTCATCGGCTACCACGCCGGTGACTACATGGGCCACTGGGTGCAGACCGGCAAGATGCACGACTCCACCAAGCTGCCGCGCATCTTCTACGTGAACTGGTTCCGCCGGGACTCCGACGGCGGCTTCCTGTGGCCGGGCTTCGGGGAGAACAGCCGCGTGCTCAAGTGGGTCGTCGAGCGGATCGAGGGCACTGCGGCCGCCGAGGAGACCGCGGTCGGGCACGTGCCCACCGCCGACTCCCTGGACGTCTCCGGCCTGGACATGACCCCCGACCAGGTGCGGCAGGCGCTGGCCGTCAAGGCGGACGAGTGGCGCGCCGAGGTCCCGCAGATCACCGAGTGGTTCGAGAAGTTCGGCGAGAAGCTGCCCAGCACCATGTGGGACGAGCTGGAGATCCTCAAGAGCCGGCTCGCGTAGCGGGAGGAGCCGAGGTCCCGCCCCCCGACAGCGCCGTCGGGGGGCGGGACCTCGTGCTCTCCGGGGTCGCGCGCCCGCACCGCGGGCCACCCGCTCCTCGGTTAGCGTGGCGGGGGCACGCCCACCCCTGACGGAGGCCCTCCCCCTCGTGCCCAACCCGTACCTGCACGTGCTGCGCACCCCGCACGCGGTGCCGATGGTGGTCGCGGCCTTCATCGGCCGGTTGCCGTTGTCGATGATCGGGCTGGGCAGCGTGCTCCTCGTGCAGTCCGAGACGGGCTCGTACGGACTGGGCGGGGCGGTGGCCGCGTTCGGCGCGATCACCACGGCGATCGCCGGGCCGATGATCGGCCGCCTGGCCGACACGCACGCCCAGCGCCGGGTGCTGCTGTTGGTCCTGGTGGTCTTCGTGCTCTCCGGGGTGGCGTTCCTCTTCGCGGTGCGCGACGGGTGGCCGCTGTGGACGGTGTTCCTCGCCGCCGGCGTCGCCGGGGCCAGCATCCCGCCGGTCGCCTCGATGATCCGGGTCCGCTGGACCCACCTGCTCCGCGGCACGCCCCGGCTCCCCACGGCCCTGGCGATGGAGTCCGTGGTCGACGAGTTCGTGTTCATCGTCGGTCCGGTGCTGGTCACCTTCCTGTCCACCACCGGGCACACCACCTCGGGTCTGGTCACCGCCTTCACCCTGGCCGCGGTGGGCAGCCTGCTGTTCGCCGCCCAGCGGCACACCGAGCCGCCGCCGGCCGAGCACGAGCACCGGCGGGGGCCCTCGGCCATCCGGGTGCAGGGCCTGCGGGTGCTCTTCGTCGTGGGGGCGGCGATCGGTGCGGTGCTGGGCACCCTGGAGATCGCCCTGGTCGCCTTCGCCGACGAGCGGGGGGCGCGGTCCTTCTCCGGCCTGCTCATCGCCGGCCTGGCCGCCGGGTCGATGCTGTCGGGCATCGGCTGGGGGAGCGTGCACTGGACGCTCCCGCTGCGGCGGCGGCTGGTCGGGGTCCTGGTCGTGCTCACCGCGCTGACCGTCCCGCTGGTGCTCGTCGGCTCCTTCTGGCCGATGCTGCTCCTGGTGGTGGTCGCCGGGGTGGCCGTCTCCCCGGCGCTGATCAGCTCCTTCACCCTCGCCGAGCTGCTGGTGCCCCGGGCCGCGGTCACCGAGGCGTTCACCTGGATCGGTACCGCGCTGGCCCTCGGCGTCGCGATCGGCACCTCGCTCGCCGGCAAGATCGTCGACAGCACGGGGGCCAATGCCAGCTTCCTGGTGGCGACCGTGGCCGCCGGCCTGGCCGCGGTGGTGGTGGCCGCCGGCCAGCGGCTGCTCCGGGTCCCCGCCGAGCACGCCGCCGTTCCGGCGCTCGCCCGCTGAGCAGTGCTTCGCTCTCTCAGACCTAGGCGTCGTCCGCCCTGCCGACCAGCTCGGCCGTCCGGTTCAGATGCGTTCGCATGAGCCGGGTGGCCTGCTCGACGTCTCGCTCGGTGATCGCGTCGACCAGGGCGCGGTGCTCGACGACGCCGTGCGGGCCGTGCGAGGGCGCCGCCGCGCGCGCCCGCTCCAGCGAGCGGAGCAGCGGGTCGTGCAGGGAGTCCACGAACATCGAGATGGCGCGGTTGTGTGCCGACTGCGCGTAGCGGGTGTGCCAGGCCGCAGACAGCTCCAGCGGGTACTCGTCGGCCTTGCTGGCGGCATCGCTCTGGTCGCAGATCGTGTAGAGCGCCGCGACGTCCTCCTCGGTGGCGCGCTCGCACACCAGCGGCACGATGCCCAGCTCGAACACCATCCGGGTCTCGGTCACCTCGCGGGCGCTGACCGACGACAGCGAGATGAGGTCGACGATGCCCTCACCGACGAGCCGGCTGCTCGGTGCGGAGATGAAGGCCCCGCCCCGGGCGCCGACGCGGATCTCGACCAGGCCGTTGGCCTCGAGGACCCGCAGCGCCTCGCGGACGGTCACCCGGCTGACACCGAACCGCTCGCACAGCTCTCGTTCCGAGGGCAGCCGGTCGCCGGCAGCGAGCCGACCCTGCCGGATGAGCAGGCGGATCTGGTCGACGATGACCTCGGAGATGCGCCCGATGCTGACCCGGCTGAGCAGGTCGCCGGTGCCTACCGCCTGAGCGGCAACCGCTGCGGCCCCGGGGTCGGACGTCGTCATCCGGCCAGTCTAGGGGGGCGCGACAGCACCTCGGGTCCGGTTCGTCACGGCCAGGACAGTCCTGACGCCGCAGCGTGGTGGCGGCCACGGGTCCCGCGAGGAGCCTCACCGACGCAACCAGGTCGATCGGCGCGGGTTCGCCGGCGGCCGCGGTCAGGGCGCCGATCGCGACGGCCGGGGCAGCCGACGTCGGACCATGCCAGGTCCGACGCCGTCGGGTCGGCGCCTGGCAGGATCGCCCGGTGCCCAAGGACCACCCCGCCGCCCGCCCCCCGAGGGGTGGGCGCCCCGCTGCGGGCGGTGGCCGGGTGCTCGGCGTCGCCCCGGAGCGGCTGGGCCGGTGGCTGGACGGCGTCGCCGAACGGCACGGCGCGTTCGCCGACGTCCGGGTCGAGGACGACGGGAGCCTCGCGGTCACCTGCGCGGACACCACGACGCTGCGGCTGGCGGCTCCCTACGGCTGGACCCCGGGCTCGGCCCCGCTGACGGCGTTCACCGCCGCCGCCCGGGAGCCCCGGCGCACCGCCGTCCTGCTGGTCCGCCGCGGCCGCTGGGCGGTGGGCGTCTTCGACGGGCCGGAGCTGGTCGTCTCCAAGGTCGACGCCCGCCAGGTCCAGGGCCGCACCGCCGCCGGGGGCTGGTCGCAGCAGCGCTTCGCCCGGCGGCGGGGCCACCAGGCGGACGCCGTCGTCGGGGCGACCGCGGACACCGCCGCCCGCGTGCTCCTGCCGCACGTGCCCGGCCTCGTCGCGCTGGCTCCCGGCGGGGACCGGGGACTGGTCGCCGAGGTGCTCGCCGACCCGCGGCTGCGCCCGCTGGCCGAGCTGCCCCGGCTCGCGCCGCTGGACGTCGGCGAGCCGACGAAGGCGGTGCTGCTGACGACCCCCGCCCAGTTCTGCGCGGTGCGGGTGCACATCGTGGAGCCGGGGGAGCGGGCGCCCTAGCCGAGCAGCGCTGCCGCCGCGGTGAGGGCGCTCCGCGCGTCGGCGGCCAGGCGGCGCACCAGCTCCCCGGCCGGCACGGCCTCGGCCAGCCCGTGCGCCTGCCCGGCCCACAGGTGCATCCCCTCCGCGTCCCCGGCGGCGCGGGCGGCCGCGCGCACCGGGGCGGTCATCAGGTGCACCTCCGGGTACGCGGCCGGGGCGTCGTCGCCGAGCTCGGCGGTGGCGCGGTTGACCAGCGCCCGGGCCCGCCGCCCGGTGAACGCCCGGGTGACCGTGGTCGGCCGACCCGCCGGCGCCGGCCCGGCGACCAGCGCGGCGGCGTGCGCGGGCGTGGTGCCCGCCTCGGGGGTGCGCAGGAACGCCGTGCCCAGCGCGGCCAGCGAGGCGCCGGCGGCCAGGACGGCGGCCACCCCCGCGCCGTCGGCGATGCCCCCGGCGGCGACCAGCGGCAGGTCGGTGACCCGCCGCACCAGCCGGAGGAGCGGCAGCAGGCCGAGCTGCCCCGGTTCCTCGTCCGAGCCGCCACCGCGGTGCGCGCCGGCCTCCCAGCCCTGGACGACCAGGGCGTCGGCGCCCGCGGCGGTCGCGGCGCTCGCCCCCTCGGGGTCGGTGACGGTCACCCACACCGCGGACCCGGCGCCGTGCAGCCGGTCGACCGCGCCGTCCGGGGGCAGCCCGAAGGCGAAGGAGACGACGGCGGGGGCCAGCTCGACCAGCCGCTCCACCTTGGCGGCCAGGTCGTCGTCGCCGTGCTCGGGGGTGCCCGGCGCGACGCCGTACCGCTGCGCCCAGGCGGCGACCCGCGCGGCGTGCGCGGTCAGGACGGCGGGGTCCGCGGCGGGACCGGCGGCGAAGACGTTGACCCCGAACGGGGCGTCGCTGACCGCCCGCAGCTCGGCGACCTGCGCGGCCAGCTGCTCCGCCGTCCGGTAGCCGGCAGCCAGGAAGCCCAGGCCGCCCGCGGCACCGACGGCGGCCGCCAGCGCCACCGTCGAGGGCCCGCCGGCCATCGGGGCGGCGACGACGCGGGCGGGGACGGGCGGGAGCGGCCGGGTCATCCCGGCAGACCACCACCCCGCCGCCGTCCGGGCAAGGGTCCACCGCGGCGCCGTCCGGGTAGGGGGCGGCGGTGACCGACCCCGCGCGCGCCGCCGACGGCCGCCTGCACAGCCGCCCGGCGCCCGCGCCCGCCGGCCCGCCCCTGCCGGCGGGGACCACCGCGCTGCGGTTGACGGGTGCGGAGGTGCTCGTCGCGGTGCCGGACGGGCGGGCCGCCGGTCCCCGCCCGCTGCTGGTCTTCCTGCACGGGGCCGGCGGCTCGGCGGGGAACGCGGTGGCCGCCGTCGCCGCGCAGGCCACCGCCCGCGGGGTGGTGGTCCTGGCCCCCACCTCGGCCGCGACCACCTGGGACCTGATCGCCGGCAGCCTGGGCCGGGACGTCGCCGTCCTCGACGCCGCGCTGGCCGAGGTGTTCGGCCGCTGCGCGGTCGACCGGGTGGCGATCGGCGGGTTCTCCGACGGCGCGTCCTACGCGCTGTCCCTCGGCGCCGCCAACGGCGACCTCGCCGAGGCCCTGCTCGGCTTCTCGCCCGGCTTCCTCGCCGCCCCTGGGCGGCACGGACGCCCCCGGGTGTGGATCTGCCACGGCACCGACGACCGGGTGCTGCCGGTCGCCCGGTGCGGCCGGCGGGTCGCTGCCGACCTGGCCGCCGACGGGTACGACGTCACCTACGACGAGTTCGCCGGCGGCCACGTGCTGACCCCGCACCTGGTCGCCACCGCGCTCGACTGGTGGCTGGGCGCCCGCGCCGGCTGACCCGGCCCCCTCGAAACCCTTCTCCCCGCGTGCTCGTGCTCTGAGTCGCCCCACGACTCAGAGCACGAGCATCCGGGAGGTCGGATCCTGAGCGCTCCCGGCAACGCCGACCGACTCCCGCGTCGGTCGTCGGCGAACGGCTGCGCGAGACGCCGACGGGGCCTGCTGGCTGCCGACGCTCAACGGGCAGGGGGCGGAGTGGCGTCGGTGTCGGTGGTGCTCAGCTCGATCTGCTCGCGGCGCACCTGGTCGCTGTGCAGCTGCTCCTCCGTCGTCCACGAGGTAGCCAGGCGGACCTTCTCGACGGGCACCCGCTCCATCGTGACCCGGGGCTGCTCGCCCCAGAGCGTCACCCACTCCGTGGTGCTGGTGCGACGCTGCGCGCCGGCATCGTCCGGGGTCGGGTCCGGGCGGTCGGCGTCGCCGGGCGCGAGGGGGCGGTACTCGATCCGGGCGCGCTGCCGGGTGACGGTGACCGGCACCATCACCTCCTCGGTGACCTCCTCGACCCGCAGCACCGCGCGGGTCCACGGCTCGACCACCGTGCGCACCCGCACCTGCTCCTCCGACCGGGTCATGGCCGAATCGGTCAGGGCGGTGTCGGTCCCCGCGACCGCCCCGGTCCGGTCCCCCCGGTAGTGCGCCCGCAGCATCGACTCCTCCTCCGGACCGAGCCGGTCCGGGGACGCGGGGTGGGGAGCGGACCGGACGGCTGCCGCCGGCACGGCCAGCCGCAGCCGCCCGTCGGTGAAGACGGCGTCGGTGATCGGCGCGACCACCGCCACGTCGTCCGGGTCGGCCGTGGCGTGCAGCCCGGAGGTGAGCCCCACCCAGGTGGGCCGCTCGGTCGCGTCGTCCACGAAGACGGCGGTGACGGTGCCCAGGGCGTTGCCGTCCCGGTCCTCGGCGATCGCCCCGATGACCGGGGGCAGTGCGGAGTCGCTGGCCATGGGCGATGGATGATCCGGCACCGCGGGGTCTACACATCGCCGCCGACTGCTTGAGCGGGGCGGTCGCCGCGCGTAACGTCCTCCGACCGTGTCTCAGTCTCCCGCTCTCCCCGAGGCCACCCCCGATCCCGTCCTCACCGCCGAGCGGGCGCACCTCGCGCACGCGGCCGACTGCCTGACCCGGATGCGCGCCTCCGCGGTCGACGTCGCCGACGTCGGCGTCGACTCCTGGGCCTCCGAGCGGCTCGGCGCCGCCCGGGCCGAGCGGCTGCGGTCGCTGGCGTCCGACCCCGGCGTGCCCGCGTTCTTCGGTCGCACAGACGGCGGGTCCGAGACCTTCCACATCGGCCGCCGGCACGTCCGGGACGCCGCCGGTGACCCGGTGGTCATCGACTGGCGCGCGCCGATGAGCCGGCCGTTCTACCAGGCGAGCGTCGCCGATCCGCAGGGCGTCGTGCGCCGCCGCCGGTTCGGGTTCGCCGGCGGCCAGCTGACCAGCTACGACGACGAGCTCCTCGCCGCCGGGGACGAGCACGAGAGCGAGGTCCTCCGGCAGGAGATCGAGCGGCCCCGCAGCGGTCCGATGCGCGACATCGTGGCCACCATCCAGCCCGACCAGGACGACATCGTCCGGGCTCCGCTGGGCGAGTCGATCTGCGTGCAGGGCGCCCCCGGCACGGGCAAGACCGCGGTGGGGCTGCACCGCGCCGCCTACCTGCTCTACACGCACGGCGGGCAGCTCACCCGCAGTGGCGTGCTGGTGGTGGGGCCGAACCGGGCGTTCCTGCGCTACATCGAGCAGGTGCTGCCCGCGCTCGGGGAGGTCGACGTCGACCAGGCCACGGTGGCCGACCTGACCGCGCGGGTGACGGTGCGCGCGCAGGACCCCGCGGAGGTCGCCGTCCTCAAGGGGGACACCCGGATGGCCCGGGTGCTGCACCGAGCGCTGTGGGGGCTGATCGGCAAGCCCACCGACTCGGTGCAGGTGCCGCTGGCCGGGCGCCGGTACCGGGTCGGGCCGGAGCGCCTCAAGCGGCTGGTCGACGACCTGCGCCGGGCGGGCACCGCCGCCGACGACCAGCAGCTGGTCCACTACGCCGCCGGCCGGGAACGGCTGAGCATGGCGCTGGCCGAGTACGCCCGGCGGCTCAAGGAGGCCGGCGGTGGCAGCCCGAGCGACGCCGAGACCCGCCGCGCCGCCCGCAGCCCCGAGGTCCGGGCCTTCCTCGACGCGCACTGGCCGGCCGTGGACGCCGCCGCCCTGGTCGCCACGCTGCTCACCGAGCCCGAGCGGCTGGCCCGCGCGGCCCGCGGCATCCTCACCGAGGAGGAGCAGGCGCTGCTGCACTGGCCCCGCGCGCCGCGCTCGGTGCGGACCGCGCCGTGGACCGCCGCCGACGCGGTGCTGGTGGACGAGGTCGCCGGGATGCTCGAGCGCACCGCCGGCTACGGCCACGTGGTGGTCGACGAGGCGCAGGACCTCTCGCCGATGCAGTGCCGGGCGGTGGCCCGCAGGCTGGCCGCCGGGTCGCTCACCGTGCTGGGCGACCTCGCCCAGGCCACCAGCCCGTGGTCGGCGGCGGACTGGGCGGCCACGCTCGGGGCGCTGGGCCGGCCGGGGACGACGGTGCGTCCGCTGACCCGCGGCTACCGGGTGCCCGGGGAGGTGCTCGACTTCGCCAACCGGCTGCTGCCGCTGATCGCCCCGGCGCTGCCCCCGGCCACCGCCGCCCGGTCCCAGCCGGGCTCCCTGCGGCTGCGTCCGGTGTCGGCGCTGGCCGGGCCGCTGGCCGAGGTGGTGGCCGAGCTCGCGGCCGCCGAGGGCTCCACGGGGGTGGTGTGCGCGGACGCCGCGGCCGGCGAGGTGGTGGCGGTGCTGTCCGCGGCCGGGCTGGAGGTCGCCGCGGTGGCCGACGACGGCACCGCGCCGGCCCGGACCGCCGTCGTCCCGGCGTCGCTGGTCAAGGGCCTGGAGTTCGACCACGTCGTGGTCGTGGAGCCGGCCGCGATCGCGGCCGCGGAGCCCCGCGGGCTGAACCGGCTCTACGTCGTCCTCACCCGGGCGGTCAGCAGCATGGTGGTGCTGCACCGCGGCGAGCTGCCGGAGGTCCTCGCCGGCTGACGGGAGCCCCCCTCCCCACCTCCGGCGTCCGGGTGTGCCCGGTGGGCTGTGGATGCTCCCTAGGCTCCCGGCATGGCCGCCTCGCTGCGCCGGGCGCTGCGCGCGCCCGCCGCCCCCGTCGTCCTGGCCGACCTCGACCCGCGGGCCACCCCGCAGGCGCCCGGGCACAAGGAGGCGACGAAGGAGGCCACGCGCGCCGACGCCGCCCACCTGGCCGAGCTGCAGCGGCGCCTGTACGCCGAGGCCACCGGCGGTGGCCGGCGCCGCGTGCTGCTGGTGCTGCAGGGCATGGACACCAGCGGCAAGGGCGGCGTGGTGGAGCACGTCCTCGGCGCGGTGGAGCCGCACGGCGTGCACGCGGTCACCTTCGGCCGGCCGACGCCGGAGGAGCTGCGGCACTCGTTCCTGTGGCGGGTCCGGCGGGCGGTGCCGGGCCCCGGCATGATCGGCGTCTTCAACCGGTCGCACTACGAGGACGTGCTGGTCAGCCGGGTGCGTCAGCGGGCCGCGCCGGAGGTGGTGGAACGCCGCTACCGGGACGTCGTCCGGTTCGAGCGCCGGCTGGCCGACGACGGCGTCACCGTGCTCAAGGTCTTCCTGCACGTGTCGCCGTGGGAGCAGAAGGAACGGCTGCTGGCCCGGCTCGACGACTCGGGCTCGCGGTGGAAGTTCGACCCCACCGACGTCGACGACCGGGCGCTGTGGCCGGAGTACCAGCGCGCCTACGCCGCCGCCCTCGAGCGCACCGACACCGACGCGGCGCCGTGGTACGTCGTCCCGGCCGACCGCAAGTGGTACCGCAACTGGGCGGTGGGGCGGCTGCTGCGGGAGACCCTCACCGAGCTGCAGCCCCGGCTGCCCGAGCCGCCGTGGGACGTCGACGAGCAGCGCGACCGGCTGCTGGAGGAGCCGCCCCTCAGCGGCTGAGCGCCGGCGCGCCGCGGCGGACCCGCTCGTCCAGCGCCTGGGTGCCCAGCCAGCCGGCCAGCAGGACCAGGTGCAGCAGGAACAGCCAGAAGCCGACCGCCACCACCCCGCCGACCACGGTCAGCCCGCCGAACGGGGCGCCCAGGTCGATCGGCAGGGCCAGGAAGAGCACGAACCCCTGCAGGAAGCCGGACAGGCAGGCCGCGGTGAACACGGCGCCGACGACGACGGCCGCCCACCGCAGCCGCTCGGCCGCCACCACCCGGAAGACCCAGACCAGCGGAACGGTGAGCGCGGCGAGCACCGAGTAGTAGCCGACGGCGAACGCGGCGAGGCCGGAGCTCACCCCCGGCTCCTCCGACAGCCGCGCCAGGGCCCCGCCGGCCACCAGCAGCGGGTACGTCAGGAGCGGCGCCACCACGAGCAGCGGGAGGGACAGCAGGCGGCCGCGCCAGCCGGTGAACCGGTCCTGCGTGCTGGTGAAGCGCAGCAGCGCCCGGCGCAGCCCCTCGCCGTAGAGGGAGATCGGCAGCAGGGTCAGCAGCGCCTCGACCACGGTCAGCCCGGTGCCGGCCTCGGCCAGCCGGGCGAGCGCCCGGGGGGCGCCCAGCTCGGCGGGGAGCACCCCGGCCAGCTGGTCGGTCAGCTCCCGCACGGTCCCCGGGCTGGTCACCCAGCTGGTCAGCCCGAGGGCCAGCACCAGTCCCGGGACGACGGCGATACCCGCGTAGAAGGTGAGACCCGCGGCGATGAGCGCGGTGTCCCGCCCGCGCAGCCGGACCCGGACGGTGGCCAGCAGGCCGCGGACCTCTCTCGCCACCTGCACCGACCAATGTCACCAGGTCGGCGGGCGTCGTGCCCGTCGAGGGGTCAGGCGAGGACCGACACCAGGATCATGTAGCCGAACGCGACGACGATGAGCAGCGCGATCGTGACCAGGATCAGCGTGCGCGCGCGGCTCCGTGGCAGCTTGCCCCCGCCTTCGTCGGCGGGGCGCTTGGACGGCGTGCTCATGCGGCCTCCCGAGGGGGCGTCGGTCGGAGCCGGCCGGGGACCGGCTCCGTCTGGGTTCCCCGTGGGCCACCGCTCACGCCTCGCCGCCCGCGTCAGCGGCAGCCGGTCAGCGCCCCAGCAGGTGCTGCGCGGCGGCGAAGCCGCCCAGCCCGCTCACCGCGCCGCCGCGGGTGGTCCCGCCCGAGGACGCCGCGACCACCCGGGGGTGCGCGGTCGCCACGCCCCAGCCGCCCGCCTCGGCGGGCTCGGCGGCCACCGGCCAGGACAGGTCGCCGTGGAAGATGTGCCCGCCGGGCATGGCCAGCGAGGCCTCCACGTCCAGCGGGGACGCCGCCTGCAGGCACGGCCGGCCGTCGGCGTCCCGGGCCAGGCAGTCGAGCAACGGCTCGGCCAGGTACTCGTCGAGCTGGCCCACCACCCGGGCGACCGCCTCGTCGCGGGTGCCGTCGGGGTGGGTGGTGAACAGCTCCGCCGGGGTGTGCAGCCCGAACAGCGTGAGCGTGTGCAGGCCGGTGTCCCCGACGATCGTCGGGTCGGTCAGCGAGTGGCAGTAGACCTCGAACGGGATCACGTCGGGCAGCCGGCCGGCCGCGGCCTGCGCGTACGCCGCGTCGATCTGCGAGGCGGCCTCGTCGACGTGCACCGTGCCGCTGAACACCCGGTGCGGGTCGCCGCCCGAGCGCAGCCGGGGCAGCCGGGCGAGCACCATGTTGACCTTGAGCTGCGAGCCCGAGGGCCGGGGAGCAGGGGCGGTGGTGCCCAGCAGCTCGTCGAGCACGGCGGGTGCCGCCCCGGAGACCGCGTAGCCCGCGTCGGCGGCCCGGGCCGTCCCGTCGTCGTCGGTCCAGTGCACCGTGACGCCGTCCGGCCGGGTCTCGACCGCGGTCACGGTCGCCCCGGTGACCAGCTCGGCCCCGGCGGCGCGCGCGGCCGTGGCGATCGCGCCGCTCACCGCGCCCATCCCGCCGACCGGGACCCGCCACCGCCCGGTGCCGTTGCCGATCAGGTGGTACAGGAAGCACCGGCCGGCCAGCCCGTCGGCGGCGTGGACGTCGGCGAACGTGCCGATCAGCCCGTCGGTGAGCGCGATCCCGCGGACGACGTCGTCGGACAGGTGCGCACCGACCACGTCGGCCAGTGGCCGTTCCCGCAGGTCGTGCCACAGCTCCGGGTCGCGGAGCCGGCCGGCGAGCTCCGCCTCGCCGAGCAGCGGCTCGGTGAGGGTCGGCGCGAGGTCCTCGGCCAGGGTCGCCAGCCGGCCGTAGAACCGCCGCCAGCCGGCGAACTCGGCGTCCCCGCCGGTGAGGGCGTGGAAGGAGGCCGCCGTCGCCGGGCCCTCCTCCCGCTCGACCAGCAACCCGCCGTGGGCGCCGTCGCGCACCAGGGGGGTGTAGGAGGCGACCGCGCGGTCCAGCAGCGTCACCTGCAGGTCGAGGTCGGTGACGATCCGGTCGGGCAGGAGGCTGACCAGGTAGGAGTACGCCGACAACCGGACGTCGACCCCCGGGAACACCTGCTGGCTGATCGCGGCCCCGCCGAGCACGGGCCGTCGCTCCAGCACCAGCACCGACCACCCGGCGCGGGCCAGGTAGGCCGCGGCGACCAGGCCGTTGTGCCCGCCGCCGACGACGACGGCGTCGTGGCGGGCGGCCGGGCCGGTCACGTGAGCCCCCGCGCGAGGAAGAGGGAGTCCTGGTCGTCCTCGGAGGAGCCGAACGCGGCGGCCGGCTCGTACCCGGCCCGGGTGTAGAGGCCGACGGCCTCGGGCTGCCGGGGACCGGTCTCCAGGCGGAGGGTGGTCCAGCCGCGGCTGAGCGCCTCGACGGCGCCGTCGTGGCGGGAGCGCAGCTCGGCCTGCTGCGCGGCGGTCAGCTGGGCGACCTCCGGGTCGTCCCAGGCGGCGGGGGAGATCGTCGGCACGCGCTCATCCTGGCGGGTCGGCGTGCACGCGGCGCAGCAGGCCCCGCACCGCCGTCCGCGGCGTGGTCCGCGCGGTGCTCGCGGAGCGTGGTGGAGACGGCCGGAGACGGGACGCAGCGCACGCCCCGTCCCGGTCGGCCCCCCGGTCGCGGCCGGGCGGAGGCGACCAGGTCGGGTCGCGTGTCGGCCGTCCGGCGGCGGAGGACGAGGCACAACCCCCGCCGGGCCGGACCCTGCGCACCGCGTGCCTGTCACGCTCCGCCAGCGTGTCGAAGCACACGCCGGGAGTTTGTCCACAAATTGACCGAAGGGGTTTGTCACGACCACATAACGCCCCTAGGGTCGACCGCGGTCCGACGGGCACCTCGGTCACCCTCCCGGGTGACGACCGGCCGGACCGCCGCCGAACTCCACGGCCCGCGCAGTCGCGGCGGGCCAGGGGACCGGGGACCCACCGCAGTACTGGGGTGAAGCACCCGCGGCCCGTCTCGGGCCGCTGGTGCCGGGCGTCTTCCCGCCCGAACCCGTCAGCTAACTCGGTAGGCGGCACGTGGAAGAAGGGACCACCCGCCAGACATGGCGAGTTCGCACAGCCCTGCCCGTCGGCGGGCCACCCCTCGTCGGGTCCTCCTCACGCTCCTCGCCGCCGGCGCCGTCGCGCTCACCCCGCTGCCGGCCCTGGCCGACCCGACCACCTCGGGCGAGGCCGCGACCCTGGTCGCCGAGAAGGCGCACGAGCTCGAGGTCGTCACCGAGAAGTTCAACGACGCCCGCGAGGAGCTGAAGGCCCAGCAGGCCGCGGCCGACGAGGCCGCCGCCCAGGTCGAGGCCGCCGAGGCCGCGCTGACCACCGCTCGGGACTCCGTCCGCCAGGTGGCCCGCAGCGCCTACACCGGCGAGCAGCTGAGCACGCTCGAGGCGATGCTCAGCAGCTCCTCGTCCGACGAGCTGATGGACCGCGTCGGCACCCTCGACGTGATCGCCGACCACAACACCGAGGTCCTCGCGGCGGCCCAGGCCGCCGACGACACCGCCAGGCAGGCGCAGGACGCCGCGGCGGAGGCCGCGGCCGACGCCCAGGCGCAGGTCGACCGCGTCGCTGCCCAGCAGGACGACCTCAACGAGCAGATCGCCGACTACCAGGCCCAGTACGAGCGGCTGGACGCCGCGGAGCAGGCGGCCTCCCGCGCCGACGCGGAGCGGCACCCGACCACCCCGGCCCTGCCGCCGGGTGCGGCGCCCGCGCCCGGCACCCCGCCGGCTCCCCCGGTCGTCGGCGGCAGCGGTGCCGCGCAGGCCGCCGTCAGCACCGCCATGGCGCAGATCGGCGACCCCTACGTCTGGGCCGCCGCGGGGCCGAACTCCTTCGACTGCTCCGGCCTGGTGCAGTACGCCTACGCCGCCGCGGGAATCCCGCTGCCCCACTCCAGCAAGGGCCAGGCCTCGATGGGCCGCGCGGTCAGCCGCGGCGACCTGCAGCCCGGCGACGTCCTGGCGTTCTACAGCCCGGTCAGCCACGTCGGCATCTACATCGGCAACGGGCAGATGGTGCACGCGCCGACGTCGGGCAGCAGCGTCAAGGTCGTCTCCATCGACTACATGGGCCAGATCACCGCGATGCGCCGTCTCGCGGGCTGAGTAAGGACCCGGTCCAGCACGTCGCGTTGCCCCGGTCGCCGTCTGGCGACCGGGGCTCCGTGGCATCCGGGGGACGTCGGTCACATCCGGGAGCCCGCGCGCCCGGTCGTGCGTTGACCCCGGTCGTGGCTGCCCGACTCCTGGACCCCCCGACCGTCGCCCGCGCCTTCCGCGCCGTCGCCATCGCCGAGGCGGTGTCCTGGGTGCTCTTGCTCGCCGGCATGTTCGTGAAGTGGGTGCTGGGCACCTCGGAGCTCGGCGTCCAGCTGGCCGGGCCGGTGCACGGCGCCGTCTTCGTGCTCTACGTCGGCCTCGCCCTGCTCGCCTGGCGGGTGCTGCGCTGGAGCCCGCGCACGGCGCTGCTGGCGCTCGCCGCGTCGGTCCCCCCGTTGGTCACCGTCTGGTTCGAGCGGTGGGCGCAGCGTGCCGGGCACCTGCCGTCCGGGGCGGTGACGGCGACGGCTGGCTAGCCTCCGCCCATGGTCGAACCCGTCCTGCCCGCCACCGCCCGCCGGCTGCTCGCCCGCACCGCCCGCGTGCAGCGGGACGGCCGGGCGCCGAGCCTGGTGGCCGGGGTGGTCCGGGACGGCGGGCTGGCCTGGTCGGCGGGCCGGGGGGACGTCGCCGAGCCGCACACCGACGTCCAGTACCGGATCGGCTCGATCAGCAAGACGGTCACCGCGGTCGTGGTGCTGCGGCTGCGCGACGAGGGCCGGCTGGGCCTCGACGACCGGCTCGAGGAGCACGTGCCCGGCACGCCGCTCGGCGACCGGACGGTCGGCCAGCTGCTCTCCCACCTCGCCGGGGTGACGTCGGAGAGCCCCGGCGGCTGGTGGGAGCGGGTGCCCGGCGGTTCGCTGGCGGACCTGCAGCTCACCGAGGACGACGTCGTGCTCGGCACCGCCCGGCGGTTCCACTACTCCAACCTGGGCTTCGGGCTGCTCGGGGAACTCGTCGCCCGGCACCGCGGGCGCTCCTGGGAGGACGTCGTCCGGGACGAGGTGCTCGCCCCGCTGGACATGACCCGCACGACGCCCCGGCCCGACGGAGCCGCCGCCCCGGGGACGGCCGTGCACCCGTGGGCCGACGTCGTCCTCCCCGAGCCCGAGCACCACGCCGGGGTGATGGCGGCCGCCGGCCAGCTGTGGGCGACGCTGACCGATCTCGGCCGGTTCGCCGCCTTCCTGCTCGGTGACACCGGGGAGGTGCTCTCGCCGGCGACCCTCGAGGAGATGACGGTGCCCGCGGGGGTGGACCCGTCGGTGCCGGGCTGGTCGGCCTACGGGCTGGGGCTGCAGGTGCTGCGGGTCGACGGGCAGACCCTGGTCGGGCACGGCGGCTCGATGCCCGGCTTCCTCGCCGGTGTCTTCGTCGACCGGGTCGAGGAGGCCGGCGCGGTGACGCTGGCCAACACCACCAGCGGGCTGGACCCCCTGGTCCCCGGGCTGCTCGGGGACCTGCGCGAGGCCGAACCGCGGATCGTCGCCGCCTGGGCTCCGCAGCCGCCGCCGGTGCCGCTGGAGCAGCTCGGCGTCTGGTTCTGGGGACCGGCACCGCACGTGCTGCGGGCGCAGGGCGGCGGGCTGCTGCACCTGGGACCGATGCCCGGGCGGGCGGGCCGGGCCAGCCGGTTCGCCCCGCGGCCGGACGGCACCTGGGTGGGGCTGGACGGCTACTACGCCGGCGAGACGCTGCGCATCGCCCCGGACCACCTGGACCTGGCGACCTTCGTCCTCACCCGGACGCCCTACGACCCCGACGCCCCGGTGCCGGGCGGGGTCGACGAGCGCGGCTGGGCGACGTAGTCCTCACTCCCAGGTGTCCATCGTCGCCTTGACCACCGCGGCGTAGGCCAGGTGCGGGACGACGTCGCTGACCCAGTCGGTGGTCGACCAGGTGCGCGGGTCGGTGATGCCCAGGACGGTCATCGGGCCGTTCGCGGCGACGAGCACGCCGGCGGTGATCAAGCCGGTGCCCACCAGCGGCCGGGAGCGGAAGCCGGTCGCCCGGACGAGCCCGGTGAGCACCCCCATGCCGATGCCGGCGGCCAGCCCGGTCAGCGGGCCGAGTCCCTGCACCCGGTTCGAGCGGGTCTCCTGGTCCCCGGGGATCGCCACGTGCGCCTTGTCCGCCAGCCTCTCCACCGTCTGCTCCGGCGTGGAGCTGGCCCCGCGCCCGCGGACGACCATGTCGAGGTAGGTGACGGCGTTCAGCACGCTCGTCCCGGCCGCGCCGGCCGCCGCGCCACGCAGGACCCACCCCACGGTGCTGATGCCGCGCCTGCGGGTGCCGACGCCGCCTCGCGACGGATGCGTGGCCATGCCCGGCGGCTACTCGGCCCGGGTGGCGACCGAAACCGAACCGGGCCCGACGCGCCGGACCCGGCCGGACGGGGCACCCTGGGACGGGTGGGCGACGTCGACCGGGCGTTGGAGCGGGCCATCGACGCCCTGCTGGACCGGCGCGCGGGCGGCACCACCATCTGCCCGTCGGAGGCGGCCCGGGCGGTCGATCCGGAGGGCTGGCGCGCCCTCATGCCGGCGGCCCGGGAGGCGGCGGGGCGGCTGGCGGCGGCCGGGCGCGTCGAGGTCACCCAGCGGGGTGCGGAGGTCGACGTGGCCACCGCCCGCGGGCCGGTCCGGGTGCGCCGATGCCGGTGAGGCCGCTCAGCCCTCCTCGGCGCGGGCCGGTCCGGCCGCGCGCTCGAGCAACGGGATCATCCGGGGGCCGACGAACCGGCGGAGCGCGAGGTTGGTGTCCGTGCGCTGGACGCCGGGGATGGCGAGCACCTGCTCGGTGATCCGCCACAGGTCGTCGGCGTCGACGGCGACCACCCGCACGAGCAGGTCGACGACGCCGGACAGGCCGGTGACCTCGAGCACCTCCGGGATCCCGGCCAGCGCCGCACCGACGTCGGCCAGGCTGGTCTGCACGACCTGCACCGTCACGTAGGCGGTCAGCCGGTAGCCCAGCGACTCCGGGCGCACCCGCAGCTCGAACGGGTCGAGCACGCCACCGGCCTCCAGGCGGGCCAGCCGCGCCTGCACGGTGTTGCGGGCCAGCCCGAGCCGTTGCGCGAGGCCGAGCACGGTGGCCCGGGGGTCCTCCGTCAGGGCGAGCAGCAGCCGCGCGTCGGTGGCGTCCAGCCGATCGGCACTCGCGGGCACGGTGCGCAGTCTGGCATGCGTGGACGTCCTAGCAGTACCCATCGTGCGCAGTCGTGCGGCCGGCTGTTGCGCAGATCGGCACCTGGGTGATCTATTGCGCGGAGCCCCCGGCATGCCACCATGTGTGAGCGGTGCCACATCCCGGGCGCCGCGAGAGCACGTCCAGCGACGGTTGCCCGGAGACCCCGGGCCCGCCCGACGGCGAGGAGGACACGCGTGACTGCGTTGTCGCACACCACCGAGGTGGTCGACCCGGTGCCCGGTGCCGGTGCCCCGCACCTCCCCGGGCAGCCCCCGCTGGTGCAGCTGCTCACCCCCGAGGGTGAGCGGGTGGAGCACCCCGACCACTCCATCGACATCGGCGACGAGGAGCTGCGCGCCCTCTACCGCGACCTGGTCCTGGTCCGGCGCTGGGACGTCGAGGCCACCGCCCTGCAGCGCCAGGGCGAGCTCGGCATCTGGGCCTCGCTGCTCGGCCAGGAGGCCGCCCAGGTGGGTGCCGGGCGCGCGCTGACCGCGGCGGACATGGCCTTCCCCACCTACCGGGAGCACGGTGTGGCGTGGGCCCGGGGCGTGGACCCGCTGCAGGTGATCAGCCTGTTCCGCGGGGTCGACGCCGGCGGCTGGGACCCGGTGGCGACCGGGTTCAACCTCTACACCGTCGTCATCGGCGCGCAGACGCTGCACGCCACCGGCTACGCCATGGGCGTCCAGCGCGACGGCGCCGAGTCCGCGGTGCTGGCGTTCCTGGGTGACGGCGCGACCAGCCAGGGCGAGGTCAACGAGGCGATGATCTGGGCCTCGTCGCTGTCCGCGCCGGTGGTCTTCTTCTGCCAGAACAACCAGTACGCGATCAGCGTGCCGATCGAGCGGCAGTCCCGGGTACCGCTGTACCAGCGGGCCGCCGGCTTCGGCTTCCCCGGCGTCCGGGTCGACGGCAACGACGTCCTCGCCGTGCTGGCGGTCACCCGGGCCGCGCTGGCCGCGGCCCGGGAGGGGCAGGGCCCCACCTTCATCGAGGCGTTCACCTACCGGATGGGCGCGCACACCACCTCCGACGACCCGACCCGCTACCGGCTGGCCAGCGAGCTGGAGGAGTGGAAGCTGCGCGACCCGATCGCCCGGGTGAAGGCGTACCTGTCCCGCAGCGGCATCGCCGACGCCGACTTCTTCGCCGCGGTCGACGCCGAGGGCGACGAGCTGGCCGCCCGGATCCGGAAGGGCACCCTGGACATGGCCGACCCGGCGGGGACGGAGATCTTCGACCACGTCTACGCCGAGATGCCCCCCACCCTCGCGGCGCAGCGCGCCGAGTTCGTGGACTACCACGCGTCGTTCGAGGGCGGGGCCCACTGATGGCCACCCCGACGACGACGCCCGAGCGAGCATCGCAGGGAGCGCCAGCGACCGAGGAGCGGAACGAGGGCGGAGCCGAGCGATGACGGAGACGCTGACCATCGGCAAGGCGCTCAACCTGGGCCTGCGCCGGGCACTGGAGGACGACCCGAAGGTCGTGCTGATGGGCGAGGACATCGGCCGGCTGGGCGGGGTCTTCCGGATCACCGACGGCCTGCAGAAGGACTTCGGTGACGACCGCGTCGTCGACACCCCGCTGGCCGAGGCGGGGATCGTGGGCACCGCGGTCGGCCTGGCCATGCGCGGCTACCGACCGGTCTGCGAGATCCAGTTCGACGGCTTCGTCTTCCCCGCCTACAACCAGATCGTCACCCAGGTGGCCAAGATCCACGCCCGGTCGCGGGGGCGGCTGTCGATGCCGATCGTCATCCGCATCCCCTTCGGCGGGGGCATCGGCGCGGTCGAGCACCACAGCGAGAGCCCGGAGGCCTACTTCGCGCACACCGCGGGGCTCAAGGTGGTCGCCGTCAGCACCCCGGCCGATGCCTACTGGGGCATCCAGCAGGCGATCGCCCACCCCGACCCGATCGTCTTCCTGGAGCCCAAGCGCCGGTACTGGGAGAAGGCGGCGGTCGACCTCGACGGGGAACCGCCCCCGCTGTTCGGCTCCCGGGTGGTGCGTGGCGGCGACGACGTCACCGTGCTCGCCTACGGCCCGATGGTGAAGACGGCGCTGCAGGCCGCGGAGGCCGCCGCCGAGGAGGGCCGCTCCCTCGAGGTCATCGACCTGCGCACGATCTCCCCGCTGGACCTCGACCCGGTGTTCGCCTCGGTGCGGCGCACCGGCCGGTGCGTCGTCGTCCACGAGGCCCCGGTCACCCTGGGCCTCGGCGCCGAGATCGCCGCCCGGGTCACCGAGACCTGCTTCCACTCCCTGGAGGCGCCGGTGCTGCGGGTGGGCGGCTACGACACGCCCTACCCGCCGTCGAAGCTGGAGGAGGAGTACCTCCCCGACCTCGACCGCGTGCTCGACGCCGTCGACCGCTCGATGGGGTTCTGATGGCCGACCTGCGCCAGTTCAAGCTGCCCGACGTCGGCGAGGGGCTCACCGAGGGCGAGATCCTCTCCTGGCTGGTCGCGGTCGGCGACACGGTGACGGTCAACCAGCCGCTGTGCGAGGTGGAGACGGCGAAGGCCGCCGTCGAGCTGCCCTCGCCCTACGCCGGCACGGTCACCGAGCTGCTGTACGAGGCCGGGACGACGGTCGACGTGGGGTCGCCGATCATCACCATCGACGTCGGTGGGGACGGCGGCGGGAGCACGTCCGCCGAGTCCACCGGGTCGGGGCTGATCGGGGAGACGAACGCCAACGGCCGCACCGCGGTGCTCGTCGGCTACGGTCCCCGCACCACCGAGGCCCGCCGTCGTCCGCGCCGCAGCGGCACGTCCGCCGCCGCCCGGGCCACCGCTCCGCAGGTGCCGGCCGAGGCCGACCACGGCAGCGCGCCGGAGCGCCCGCCGCTGCTGGCCACCGCCCCGGACGTCACGGTGAAGCCGGTCCGGCACGGCGGGCTGGAGATCGGGCGGGCCGCGGAGGCGCACAGCACGCGCGACGTGGCCGCGGCACCGTCGAGCGCCGCCGCGCCGGGCCGGGGCGCGCTGCGCCCGCTGGCCAAGCCCCCGGTGCGCAAGTACGCCAAGGACCTCGGCATCGACCTCGCCACGGTCTCCGGCACCGGGCCCGGCGGCGTGATCACCCGGGCCGACGTCGACGCCGCCCGCGGCGCCACCTCCACCCCCACCGGGGCTCTCCCGGGATCAAGCACCGGGGAGCAGCGGATCCCGATCAAGGGCGTGCGCAAGCACACCGCCGCGGCGATGGTGTCCAGCGCGTTCACCGCGCCGCACGTCACCGAGTTCCTCACCGTCGACGTGACCCGGGCGATGAAGCTCCGCGACCGGCTGGCCGCCCGGCCGGAGTTCGCCGGCGTCAAGGTGAGCCCGCTGCTGCTGGTCGCGAAGGCGGTGCTGCTCGCGGCGCAGCGGCACCCGATGGTCAACAGCTCCTGGGACGAGGCGGCGCAGGAGATCGTCGTCCACGGGCAGGTGAACCTCGGGATCGCCGCCGCGACGCCGCGGGGCCTCGTCGTCCCCAACGTCAAGGACGCCGGGCGCCTCTCCCTCCCCGAGCTGGCCACCGCGCTCACCGAGCTGACCGGCACCGCCCGCGCGGGGAGGACCGCGCCGGCGGACATGACCGGCGGCACGATCACGATCACCAACGTCGGCGTCTTCGGCGTCGACACCGGCACCCCGATCCTCAACCCCGGGGAGTCGGCGATCCTCGCCTTCGGCGCCGTCCGCGCGATGCCGTGGGTGCACAAGGGCAAGGTCGTGCCGCGCCAGGTCACCACCCTGGGCTTGTCCTTCGACCACCGGATCATCGACGGCGAGCTCGGGTCCCGGTTCCTGGCCGACGTGGGGGCACTGCTGCACGACCCGGGCGTCGCGCTGGCCTTCTGACCATGCGGACCGCCCTGCAGCAGGTGCTGACCTTCGCCGCGGGCTCCCGGGTGCCCGAGGGGTTCGGGTACCTCGGCGCTGACGGCCGGGTGGTCCCCGGCCGGCCGGTCGAGACGTGGATCAGCGCGCGGATGACCCACGTGTTCGCGCTGGCCACCCTGCTGGGGCACCCGGGGGCCGAGGAGCTCGCAGCGCACGGGGTCGCGGCGCTGCGCGGCGGGCCGCTGCACGACGGCGAGCACGGCGGCTGGCGCGCGGCGACCGACGACGACACCAAGGCCGCCTACGTGCACGCCTTCGCCGTCCTCGCCGGGTCCACCGCGACGACCGCCGGCATCGACGGCGGCCGCGCCCTGCTCGACGAGGCCATGGCCGTCTGGGAGCAGCGGTTCTGGGACGACGACGAGGGGCTGGCCGCGGAGTCCTTCGACCGGGCCTGGACGACGAGCGAGGACTACCGCGGCGCAAACGCGAACATGCACGGCGTGGAGGCGGCGCTGGCCGCGGCCGACGCGCTGGCACCCAGCGATCCCGGCACCGCCGCCCGGCTGCGCACGCACGCGCTGCGCGCCACCGAACGGATCGTGCACGGCTGGGCCCGGGAGCGGCACTGGCGGCTCCCCGAGCACTTCACCTCCGGCTGGGAGCCGCTGCCGGAGTTCAACCGCGACCGCCCGGCCGACCCCTTCCGGCCCTACGGGGTGACCATCGGGCACCAGTTCGAGTGGGCGCGGCTGTGCCTGCACCTGGCGGCGGCGCTGGACGAGCACGCGCCCGGGTGGCTGCGCACCGACGCCGACGGGCTCTTCCTCGCCGCGGCCGAGCGCGGCTGGGCCGCCGACGGGCAGGAGGGCTTCCCGTACACGCTGGACTGGGACGACCGGCCGGTGGTCGGCGCCCGCATGCACTGGGTCGTCTGCGAGGCGGTCGCGGCGGCCGCCGTCCGGTACGCCGTCACCGGTGACCCCCGGGCGGCCACCCTGCAGCAGCGCTGGGGGGAGCTGGGCGACCGGCTGTTCCTCGACCCGGCCGCCGGCAGCTGGCACCACGAGCTGACGCCGGAGGGCGCCGTCGGCTCCGGGACGTGGGAGGGCAAGCCGGACGCCTACCACCTGGTGCAGATGCTGGTGCTGCCCGGCCGCCCGGTCCGCGGCAGCGTCGCCGCCGCCGTCCTCGCCTCCTGAGCGGTGTCGGACCCGTCCGTCACGCGGGCGGTGATTCGGCGGTGCGCGACCGGGTAGGGGGCGACGAAACGCACGAGCCCCCGAGCACAGGAGGAGATCACGTGGCGACCGTCGAGAAGTCGATCGACGTGGACGTTCCGATCCGGCAGGTCTACGACCAGTGGACGCAGTTCGAGTCGTTCCCGGAGTTCATGGGAGGGGTGGAGCGGATCACCCAGCTCGACGACCGGCGCACGCACTGGGTGACCAAGATCGGTGGCGTGGAGCGCGAGTTCGATGCCGAGATCACCGAGCAGCACCCCGAGGAGCGGGTGGCCTGGCGCAGCACGAGCGGCGAGGCGAAGCACGCCGGCGTGGTCACGTTCCACAAGATCAGTGACACGACGACCCGCATCATGGTCCAGCTGGACTGGGAGCCAGAGGGCGTCGTGGAGAAGGTCGGCGCGGCCGTCGGCGTCGACGACCGGCAGATCAACGCCGACGTGAAGCGCTTCAAGGAGTTCATCGAGAGCCGGGGCACCGAGACCGGCGCCTGGCGCGGCGACATCCCGCGCCAGTAGGACATCCGGCAGGACGACGACGGCGCCCGCCCCCGCAAGGGGACGGGCGCCGCCGCACGTCGTACCGGGGTCAGCCGGCTCCGCTCACTCCGCGTCGAGGTCGCGCTCGACCATCTCGGCGATCTGCGCGAGGGCCGCCTCGTCGTCGCTGCTGACCTCGACGTCGGTGCCCTTCTTGGCGCCGAGCGTCATGATCATCAGCGGGGAGCCGGCGTCCACCGGGTTGCCGCCGGGAGTGGCCAGCGTGACCGACGCCCCGGACTTGGCCACCGCCTCGGCGATCAGGGCGGCCGGGCGGGCGTGCAGGCCGACGGCGGAGCCGACGGTGACGGTCTTGGAGGGCATCGTGCCTCTTCTCGGATCGACGGTGGGTGGGATCAGCTTGCCTGCTGCGCGGCGGCGGCACCCGCCGGGGCAGCAGGGGCGTGGGTGGGCGTGTGCGCGTGCTGGAGGTCCACGGCGTCCTCGGGGACGTCGTCGGCCTTGGGCCGCCCGATGCTCTTGGCGATGGTCACGGCGACGGCGCCGACGACCGCACCGATGAGCACGGCGATCAGGAACAGCACGGCGTTGCTCATCGCGAAGAACACGAAGATGCCGCCGTGCGGTGCCCGCAGCTCGACGCCGCTGGCCGCGACGATCGCGCCGGTGGTGGCACCGCCGACCATCATCGAGGGGATCACCCGCAGCGGGTCGGCCGCGGCGAACGGGATGGCCCCCTCGGAGATGAACGAGAGCCCGAGCAGCCAGGCCGCCTTGCCGTTGTCCCGCTCGGCCGGGGTGTAGAGCTTCGGCCGGATCGCGGTGGACATCGCCATGGCCAGCGGCGGGACCATGCCGGCGGCCATGACCGTGGCCATGATGACCAGCGGTGCCCCGCCGGTGGTCGCCGCGCCGGCCAGCCCGGTGGTGGCGAAGACGTAGGCGGCCTTGTTGACCGGTCCGCCCAGGTCGAAGCACATCATCAGGCCCAGGATGATCCCGAGCAGGATGGCTTCGGTGCCGGCCAGGCCGGTGAGGAAGTTGCCGAGCCCGGTGAGGGCGGCGGCCAGGGGGCGGCCGAGCACGATGACCATCAGGCCGCTGGAGATCAGCGTGGCCAGCAGCGGGATGATCACGACCGGCTGCAGCCCGCGGACCCCGGCGGGCAGCTTCCAGCCGCTGATCCACCGCGCGGCGAAGCCGGCCAGGATGCCGCCGACCACGCCGCCGAGGAACCCGGCGCCCACGGTGAGGGAGACCGCGCCGACGACGAAGCCGGGGACGATGCCCGGCCGGTCGGCGATGGCGTAGGCGATGTAGCCGGCCAGCGCCGGGACCAGGAAGCCGAAGGCCGCCTGGCCGAGCACGGTGCAGACCGCGCCGAGGTAGCCGAGGAAGCCGTCGGTCAGCCCCTCGACGCCCGACACGCTCGGCAGGTCGAAGAAGGTGTTGTTCAGCGCCCAGTTCTGCGCGTAGCTCAGGCCGTCGGTGGACGGGTCGGAGTTGACGATCTGGTAGCCGCCGAACAGGAAGCCGAGCGCGATCAGCAGACCGCCCGCCGCGACGAACGGGATCATGTAGCTGACGCCGGTGAGCAGCCAGCGGCGGACCTCACCGCCCAGCGACGGCTTCCCGCCGTCCCCGGCCGGGGCCTCCCCGCCCGCGCCGGCGGTGCCGGGCACCCGGCGGCCGTTGGGGTCGTCGGCGGCGGCCAGCGCCTCGCGGATCATCACCTCGGGCTCGTTCATCGCGCGCTTGGTGCCCGACTGCACCAGCGGCTTGCCGGCGAACCGCTCCCGGTCCTTCACGCCCACGTCCACGGCGAAGATCACCGCGTCGGCCCGGCTGATCACCGAGGGGTCCAGCGGCGTGGAACCGGAGGAGCCCTGGGTCTCCACGTGGAGCTCGACGCCCATCTCCTTGGCCGCCGCGGTCAGCTTGTCCGCCGCCATGTAGGTGTGCGCGATGCCGGTCGGGCAGGCGCTGACCGCGATGACCGTGCGGGACGACGTCCCGGCGGCCGTCGCGGCGGGCGCGGCGGCCGCAGGCGCGGCGGTGGACGCGGTGGCGCCGCCGCCGGCGGCCGCGGGGGCGGCGGCCGCCGGGGCGGGGGAGACGACGTCCTGCACCAGGGCGACGATCTCCTCCGAGCTGCTCGCCGCGCGCAGCGAGGCGACGAACTCCGGCCGCACCAGCGCGCGGGCCAGCGCGGTGAGCAGGGTCAGGTGGTCGGCGTCGCCGTGCTCGGGCGCGGCGATGAGGAAGGCGAGGTCCGCCGGGCCGTCCGGCGCGCCGAAGTCGACCTTCGGGGAGAGCCGGGCGAAGGCCAGCGACGCCTGGGTGACCGCCGAGGACCGGCAGTGCGGGATCGCGATCCCGCCGGGCAGGCCGGTGGCGGCCTTCGCCTCGCGGGCCATGGCGTCGGCGTGCAGCGAGTCGCCGGTGGTCGCCCGGCCGGCCCCGGCGACCAGCTCGGCGAGCCGGCGCACGACGCTGCCCTTGTCGGACCCGAGGTCGGCGTCGAGCGCCACCAGCTCGGGTGTGATCAGTGCGGACATGGTCTCTCCTGCGGGTTCAACGGGCGTCGGTACCGGCGGCCGGGACGGCCGCGGCGGAAGTGGGGGAGCCGGGCGGGCCGGCGGTGACGGGGACCCCGGCCGGGTCCACCTGCGGAGGGGTCGGCACGGCCGATCCGGGGAGCGAGGCGCTGGCGGCGCCGTAGGCGACCGCGTGCTGCAGTCGCCCGGCCGGGTCGGCGCCGGCCAGGTCGGCCAGCACGTAGCCGGCCAGGCTGCAGTCGCCGGCGCCCACGGTGCTGCGCACGGTGATCCGCGGCGGGCGGGCCGACCACAGCCCGCCGTCGGCGGTGGAGAGCAGGGCGCCGTCGGCGCCGAGGGTGAGCAGCACCTCGGCGACCCCGCGCTCGTGCAGCGTGGCGACGGCGGCGAGCGCGGCCGGCAGGTCGGTCGCCACCGACTCCTCCGGGACCCCGGCCAGCTGGGCGAGCTCCTCGGTGTTGGGCTTGAGCAGGTCGGGGGCGGCGTCCGGCCCCGCGTCGAGCAGCGCCAGCAGCGGCGCCTCGGAGGTGTCGACGGCGATCCGTGCGCCGGTGTCGCGCAGCCCCCGGACCAGCGTGGCGTACCAGTCCACCGGCGCTCCCGGCGGGAGCGACCCGGAGAGGACGACCCACCGGGCACCGGTGGCGTGCTCGTGGACCGCCGCCTCCAGCGCGGCCAGCGCGGTGCCGTCGAGCCGGGCGCCCGGCTCGTTCAGCTTGGTGGTGGTGCCGTCGGGCTCGGTGAGGGTGTAGTTGGTGCGCACCGGGGTGGCCAGCGGCACGGTGGCCAGCCGCAGGCCCAGCTCGTGCAGCGCCCGGACGATCGGGTCGTCGTCGGCGGCGGGCAGCACCGAGACGACGTCGGCCCCCGCCGCCGCCACCGCCCGTGACACGTTGACGCCCTTGCCGCCGGGCTCGGTGCTGCTGGGGCCCAGCCGGGCGACCGTGCCGCGCTCCAGCGGACCGGGCAGCGCGAGCGTCCGGTCCAGGCTCGGGTTGGCGGTCAGCGTGACCACCCGCCCGGTCGACTCCGTCCTCATCCGACGAGCACCTCGATCCCCTGTTGCTCCAGTTCGGCGACGACGGCCGGATCGGCCTCGTCATCGGTGACCAGCACGTCGACGTCCTCGACGGCCGCGAAGCGCACCAGGTGCTCGCGGCCGATCTTGCTGCTGTCGCCGAGCACCACCACCCGCTGCCCGGCGGAGGCCATGGCCCGCTTGACGCCGGCCTCCGCCTCGTCGGGGGTGGAGAAGCCGTGGGCGGCGCTGATCCCGTTGGTGCCGAGGAAGACGACGTCGGCCCGCAGGTCGGCCAGTGCGGCGACGGTCGACAGCCCGACGGCGGCCTGGGTGATCCCGCGGACCCGGCCGCCGAGCAGGTGCAGCGAGATGCCGGGCGACGGGGCCAGCCGGGCGGCGATCGGCACGGAGTTGGTGGCGACGGTCAGCGACCGGTCGCCGGGCAGCAGCTCGGCCAGTGCCGCCGTCGTGCTGCCCCCGTCGAGGACGACGCTGCCGTGCGGGCCGGGCAGGAGGGCGAGGGCGGCGTTCGCGATCCGCCGCTTGGCCTCGGTGCGGGTGCCCCGCCGCTCGCCGAACCCGGACTCGACGACGGTGAGCGCGCCGACCGGCACGGCGCCCCCGTGCACGCGGCGCAGCAGCCCGGCGCGCTCCAGGGTGGCGAGGTCCCGGCGGACGGTCTCGGTGGTGACCCCGAAGTGCTCGGCGACGGCGGTGACGGCGACCCGGCCGCGCTGCGTGACGAGCCCGGCGATGGCCTGCTGTCGCTCCTCGGCGTACATGGTGGTCACCTCCCGGCAGGTGTGGCGCTGGGGCGATCGGAACGCCGTGGGCGTGCCCGGTCATGTGGGATCGGACTTGTCTTCCTGTTGTTCTACGTGGGACCTGTTGACAAGTCAAGACCGCTTCGTGACTCTGGTCACCGGAAGCACCATCGTCGTTCCGCCGGTCCCCGATCCGCCAGTCCGTGCCGCCGCGAGGACGAGCGTCCGTTCCCGGACGTACTCCCGCTGGCCCCAAGAGACAGTGAGGCCCTCGATGTCCACCACTCCGACCCGCGCCGGGCTCGACTCGGCGGACCTCTCCCGGCCGGTCGTGCTCACCGGCACCCCCGTGGTACCCGGCGTCGCCGTGGGGCCCGTGATCCGCCCGGTCGGCGCCGTGGAGCTGCCCTCGACCGAGGGTCCGTGGATCGCCGAGGACGAGCGCGCGGCCGAGAAGGACCGCTTCGGCGCCGCCGCGGAGGCGGTGGCCCGGCGCCTGGCCGAGCGGGCCGCCGCCGCCACCGGCGTCAGCGCCGAGGTGCTCGCCACCACCGCGCAGCTCGCCCGTGACCGCGGGCTGCTCTCGGCGGTGGAGCAGCGGATCGGCGAGGGCTCTTCCGCGCCCGTGGCCACGGTCGCGGCCGCCGCGCAGTTCGTCGACCTGTTCACCAGCCTCGGGGGGGTGATGGCGGAGCGGGCCACCGACGTCCGCGACGTCCGGGACCGGATCGTCGCCGAGCTCACCGGGCAGGGGGAGCCCGGCGTACCGACGCCGGGGACGCCGTCGGTGCTGCTCGCCGACGACCTCGCCCCGGCCGACACGGCCGGCCTGGACCCCGCGCGGGTCATCGCCCTGGCCACCCGGCTGGGCGGGGCCACCAGCCACACCGCGATCATCGCCCGCCAGCTGGGCCTGCCCTGCGTCGTGGCCGTCGGCGGGCTCGACGACGTGCCCGAGGGTGCGGTCGTCCTGGTCGACGGGGAGGCCGGCACGGTGACCGTCGACCCCGACCTGCAGGACGCCGGGGCCCGGGTGGCCGCGTCGCGGGAGGCGGCCGCCGCGCTGGCCCAGTACCGCGGCCCGGGCAGCACGCGCGACGGCCACGCGGTGCAGGTGCTCGCGAACGTGCAGGACGGTCCCGGGGCGCGCGCGGCCGCTGCGGCCCACGCCGAGGGGGTCGGGCTGCTCCGCACCGAGCTGGCCTTCTTCGGCCGCACCGAGGAGCCGCCGGTCGAGGAGCAGGCGCGGATCTACGCCGAGGTCTTCGCGGCCTTCCCGGGCGGCAAGGTCGTGCTCCGCACGCTGGACGCCGGCTCGGACAAGCCGCTGCCGTTCGCCACGGCGCCGGACGAGGCCAACCCGGCCCTCGGCGTCCGCGGGCTGCGCACCGCCCGCCGGGACCCCGGCCTGCTCACCCGCCAGCTCGACGCCGTCGCCCAGGCCGCGCAGGAGACCGGTGCCGCGCCGTGGGTCATGGCGCCGATGGTCGCCACCGTGTCCGAGGCCGCCGACTTCGCCGCGCACGTGCGGGAGCGCGGGCTGGTGCCCGGGGTCATGGTCGAGGTGCCCTCGGTCGCCGTGCTCGCCGACCGGTTCCTCGAGCACCTGGACTTCCTGTCCATCGGGACCAACGACCTGTCGCAGTACACGCTGGCCGCCGACCGGCTCTCCGGTGACCTGGCCGACCTGACCGACCCGTGGCAGCCGGCGCTGCTCGCGCTGGTGGCGCAGACCGCCTCGGCCGGGCAGCAGGTGGGCAAGCCGGTGGGGGTGTGCGGCGAGGCCGCGGCCGATCCGATGCTGGCCTGCGTGCTGGTCGGCATGGGGATCACCTCGTTGTCCTGTGCGGCGTCCTCGATCGCCGGGGTCGGCGCCCGGCTGGCCACGGTCGACCTGACCACCTGCCGGGAGGCCGCGGACGTGGCGCTCGCCGCCGCGGACCCGCAGTCGGCGCGCGCCGCCGTCCGCGAGGTGCTCGCGAAGGCCTGAGGAAGGACCCCGTTCCCTCCACGCTCCGCAAGCTCAGCGCGGGCCCCCGAACGGGGCCGGAGCCCCGCCGGTACCCGACCGGCGGGGCTCTGCCGCGTTCGGGCGAACCGAGGTGAAACGGCCTCCTGAGCAACGTTTCCATGGTCATCGCCCGGACGAGTGACTCAGATCATCGGCGACTTAGGGACTCGCCCTTCGATCCTATGGAATATGTGTACGTCCACCGGTATTACTACGGGTGTAACACACATCAGGCACGACCGAGAGAAGGCAGTGACATGAGCAGCGTGACCTCCACCTGGCGTCAGCGTCGGATGGCGGCGCGTACGCGCCGGGCCCTTTCCGCCGCGATGGCCCGCTCCAGCAGCCCCGCCCTGCGCGACGAGCTGCTGACCCTGGCGAACAGCGCCCCGTTCAGCAACCTGCGCTGAGCCAGGACCCCCTCGCCCCCCGCCGCTCGCGGCAGCCCCTGCGAGGGGGCCTACGTGAAGGCCCCGTCCTCCTCGGGCGGGGCCTTCCTCAGTTCCGGAGGCGGGCGCGCAGCGCGGCCTGCTCGTCGACGCCGAAGCCGTGCTGGTCCAGCCAGCCCACCGGTCCACCCCAGCGCTCGTCGAGCAGGTCCAGGACCCGGCGCATCGACTCGGCGCGGGGCGTGTGGTGCGCGACGCCCCGGGTGGTCATGTCCTCGGCGTACGTCGGGCTGGCCGCCAGCTTGGCCACCAGCGCGTCGATGACCTCGGCGGTCTGCGCGTAGTCGGCGACGATCGCCTCCGTCGCCACGCCCGCCACCGCGAGCGCCAGGGCGACCACGACGCCGGTGCGGTCCTTGCCGGCGGCGCAGTGCACCACCGCGGCGCCCGGCCCGCCGGCGGCCAGCGAGTGCAGCGCGGCGACCACGTTCTCCGCCCCGTCGGTCAGGTAGCCGAGGTAGGAGCGGACGGCGGGCAGCTCGCCGTCGGAACCCGGCGTGACCTGGCGGGGCAGCAGCGACTCGGCCCAGTCGGCGGGCAGCCCGGCGCGGATCAGCGCCGCGTCCTCCTCCTCCGCGGCGAACACGTCGGTGCGCCGGCCGCGCTCGGGCAGCAGCGTGAAGTGCCGGTGGGTGACCGCGTCGACGTCCCGCAGCGGGCCGCGGCCCTCCAGCAGGATCTCGGCGGTGGTGCGCAGGTCGACCACCTCGGTCAGCCGGACCTCCGCGACCAGCCGGTGGACGTCGTCCGGGCTGAGGGTCTGCAGGTTGTCGCTGCGGAGGATGCGCCCGCGCACCGTCTCGCCGCCGTCCGCCGTGGGCAGGCCCCCGAGGTCCCGGGTGTTCGTCGTCCCGTCGAGGCGGATCCAGCGGTCGGTGCGGATGGCGGTCACCCACCGACCGTAAGCCGTTTCCCGGACCGCGCGTCCCGGACCCCGAGCGGGTCGGCCCGGCGGCCCTATGCCGCCTCCATGGCCAGGAGGCCGTGGTGGTGCCGGCTCGGGTTCCACGCGTACGTGACCGCGCGCCCCGTGGACGAGCAGCTCGGGCGACCGTCGAAGGTGTGCCGACGCTGCGGGAAGCGTCGTGGGTCGGGGGTCGACGACCTCCCACCCGTCGTCCTCAGCTGACCGGCGGCCCTCAGCCGTCGAGCAGGTCCCGGCAGACCGTGAGCAGCCGCTGCCGGAGCTCGTTGCCGCGGGTGGCGAACCCCCGCTGCGCCGCGACGTACTGCGCCTTCCCCGCAGGGGTCTCGATCGCGACCGGCTCGTAGCCGGCGGCGCTCAGGTCGTAGGGCGACGCGCGCATGTCCATCTCGCGGACGTCCGACGCGAGGGTGAAGCAGTCGGCGAGCAGCTCCCCGGGCACCGCGGGGCTGAGCTTGTAGGCCCACTTGTAGAGGTCCATGGTCGCGTGCAGGCAGCCGGGCTGCTCCAGCTGCGGCTGTGCCTCCCGGGTGGGCGTGAGCGTGTTCCGGGGCCGCGCGGCCGGAGTGAAGAAGCGGAACGCGTCGATGTGGCTGCACTGCACCCTGTGCCGCTCGACGACGGCGTCGGTGCCGTCCTGGCCCAGGCGCAGCGGCAGCTGCTCGTGCCGCACCCCGCCCGGCCCCGGGCGGTAGAGCATCGCCCACTCGTGCAGCCCGAAGCAGCCGAACTGCGCCGGCCGCCCGGCGGTCGCGGCCAGCAGCCCCTCGATCCACGCCGCGGCGTCCCGGCGCCGGGCCAGGAACGCGGGGCGGTCCAGGCCCACGGCGCGCACCGCCTCCCCGTCGGGGGTGGTCGCCGCCACCTCGGCGTACATCGGCCAGTCCAGCCGTCCACGGGCCGCCGCGCCGGTGAGGGCCGTGCCGAGACCAGGGTGCCAGCGGCGCAGCCGACCCGGGGACTCGGAGTAGTAGGTGAACAGGAAGTCGAGCACCGGGTGGGTCACGCCGTCCCGGCGGCGCTGCCGGTGCGGTTCCAGCCAGGTGTCCATCCGCCGCTGGTACGCCGCCTCGCGCGCACGCCAGTCGTCGACGGCGAGCGCCGTGGGGCGGGTGTCGAGCAGCGGCGGCACGCGGCCAGCGTAGGTCGCGCCGCGAGCGGGACCCGCCCCTGCCGGCGGCGTGCGCCGGAGCGGGGTCCCCGCCGGGCGGACGGTCAGTGCGCGGTCCACCCGCCGTCCATGACCAGCGAACTGCCGGTCACCGAGGTGGCCGACGGCGAGCAGAGCCAGGCGACCGCGTCCGCGACCTCCTCCGGCTCGATGAGCCGCTTGAGGGCGGCCGGCGCGAGCATGACCTGCTCGAGGACCTGGTCCTCGGTCAGCCCGTGCGCCCGGGCCTGGTCGGCGATCTGGCCCTCGACCAGCGGGGTGCGGACGTAGGCCGGGTTGACGCAGTTGGAGGTGACGCCGTGCTCGGCGCCCTCCAGGGCGATCACCTTCGACAGCCCCTCGAGCCCGTGCTTCGCCGTCACGTAGGCCGACTTGTACGGCGAGGCCCGCAGCCCGTGCACCGAGCTGACGTTCACGATCCGGCCCCAGCCGCGCTCGTACATGGACGGGAGCGCCCCGCGCACCAGGCGGAAGGGCGCCTCCAGCATCAGCCGCAGGATGAGGCTGAACCGGTCGACCGGGAACTCGTGCACCGGGGCGACGTGCTGCAGGCCGGCGTTGTTGACCAGCACGTCGACGTCGAGGTCCAGGGCGTCCACCGCGTCGAGGTCGCTGAGGTCGACGGTCACCGCGGTGCCGCCCACCTCCGCGGCCACCCGCTCCGCCGCCGCGGCGTCGCGGTCCACGACCAGCACCTTGGCGCCCGCGTCGGCGAGCCGGACGGCACACGCCCGCCCGATGCCCGATGCGCCCCCGGTGATCATCGCCCGTCGTCCGGCCAGGAAGTCGTTGTGCGCCATGGCGGCACCGTAGAGCGGTGCCCGGGTCCGGGCGACCGGTGGGGGTCCGGCGGGAGCCCCGGCCTCGGCACCGCGACGGGTGCCGAGGCCGGGGCACGTGCTCATCCGGCGGAGTTGCCCGGGCGGGTCAGGTCGTCGTCGCGCTGCGCCTCGTCGTCGGTGAGCAGGACGGTGTCCTGCTCACCGCGGTCGCCGGCGTTGTCGCCGGTCTGCCCGTCGATCAGGTTGCTGTCGGCGTCGGCCGTGTCCGGCGACTCCTGGTAGCCGGTGTTGTCGCTCTCGGTCATGGGGTCCTCCAGAGGTCGGTGCCTGGGTCAGTCGGCCGGGTTCTTCGCGCGCTCGGCGAGCTCGGGCTGACCGGTGACCCGGGCGGACTGGTCGCCGCCGGTGGCCTGGTCACGCTCGACCGCCTCGTCCCGGGTCAGCGGGACGTCGCCGAACGAGTCGGTGCCGGTCGAGCTGTCGTCCCCGGTCCCCGAGGCCGTGGGGACGTCCTGCTGGATGCGGTCGCTGCCCTGCGGGTCGCTCATGGCAGCCCCATGCCCACGTGCCGGTCGGGGAAACGGCTCAGGACGCGGCCTCGTCGACCGCCATCAGCGCGTCGGGCGTCGCACGTCGGCCGGATGCGCCGCGGGCCGCCCTGGTGCGGTGCACGGGCCGGCGCTCAGCCGTCGAGGGCCGGGCCCGCCTCGTGCCGCGGGTGGCCGGACGTGCGTTCGCGCTGCTTCATCCGGGCCTCGTACACGTGCCGGTCGCCGTCGGCGAGCTCGGTGCGGGCCCGCTCGTCGAAGGCGCGGAACGTCGACCAGTAGGTCGCGTCGTAGTCCTCCACGACCTGGAACGTCCAGCGGTCGGCGATGACGTTGCGGCCGACGAGGTCGCGGTCGAGGTCGTCGGCGAGCTGCGTGTGGCCGGCGTCCCGGAGCTGCTGGACGGCGTCCTGCAGCAGCAGGTCGGCCTTGCCGGTGAGCTGGTGGAACCCGTACAGCAGCCCGCGGGCCTGCTCCACGGTCTCCAGGGCCTCGGAGAGCTTGCCGAGGGCGGTGACGGTGTCGTCGTCGAGGTCGGGACGGGAGCGATCGGTCATGGGCCCTTCTTCAGGCGGTCGCCGCGTCGATCAGCCGCTCGGCCAGCTGCCGGCCGTGGGAGGCGGGCCCGTCGGGACCGAGCAGCCCGCCGGACAGGTACATGCCGTCGATGATCAGGTGGATCTGGGCGGCGAGGTCCTCGCCACCGCCCGGGACCAGCTCGTCGGCCAGCCGCTCGAGCCGCAGGTGCAGCTCGAACTTGTAGTCGGCGGCGGCGCTGCGGGCCGGGTGCTGCGGGTCGTCGTACTCGCTGCTCACGTTGGTGAAGGGGCAGCCGCGGAAGCCGGTGCGGGTGACGTCCCGCTCCACGACGTCCACCACCGCCAGCAGGGCCGCCCGCGGGTCACCCTCCAGCCGGGCGAGCTCGGCGTCGAGGTAGGCGAGCACGGTCGCGGCCTTGCGCGCCAGGTACGCGCCGACGAGGTCGTCCTTGCTCTTGAAGAGCCGGTACACCGTCATCTTGCCCAGACCGGTCTCGCGGACCAGTTCGTCCATCCCCACGCTGCGCGAGCTGCGCGCCGAGAAGAGGCGCTCGGCGGTGTCCAGGACGATCTCCTGGCGCTCGGCCCGGGAACGACGGGCCGGCGCACCGTCGTCGGTCGTGTGCAGGGGGAGTGCGGCTGCGGTCACGCGGCCGATGGTGCAGGACGGCGTGACGGAGCGGTTCGCGGCACGCCGACGGGCCCGGGCGTCGTCACGCACCGCCGTGGCGCATGGCGAACCCCGGGACGACGGGGGTCGGTGGTGCCGTTGTGACGAGCCCGGGGGGCGGGCTCAGGCCCGGCGGATCCGGCGCGGGTTGGCCAGCAGGCGGGCGACGGGAGCGCTGGGCGACCCCGGGGTCGCCGACGGGGAGCGGATGTCCTCCTGGCGCTGTGCGCGGTCGTCGGCCATGGCGGCCAGTCTGCCCGCGGGGGCCGGAGCCGGGACAGCCCCGGTCGCGTGAACCGAACCCGGATCGGGTGAGACGCCGCTCACTGCCCGGGCTGCGTTACGCTACTGACAATCATTCTCATTCCCACCTCGGAGGTCCGATGCCGTCCCCGTTCCGCCGTGCAGCTCTGCTCGCGGCGTCGTCCCTCGCCCTCGCCGCCGCCGCCGCCTGCGGCTCGGAGGAGGACACGGCCGACGACGACGGCGTGCGCGCGGTCGCCTCGACCGACGTCTACGGCGACGTGGTGGCGGCCATCGGCGGCGACCGCGTCGAGGTCACCTCGGTGCTCGACGACCCGTCGGCCGACCCGCACTCCTTCGAGGCCAACACCCGCACCCAGCTGGCGGTGTCCCGGGCCGATCTGGTGGTCGCGAACGGCGGGGGCTACGACGACTTCATGGACGCCCTCGTCGCCGCCGACGGCACCGACGCCGTCGTGCTGGACGCGGTCGCGGCGTCCGGGCTCGACGCCGGGGCGGAGGGCTTCAACGAGCACGTCTGGTACGACCTCGAGGCGATGGACGCCCTCGCCGGCGAGGTGGTCACCGCCCTCGGCGAGGTCGACCCGGCCGGGGCGGAGGACTACGAGGCCAACGGCGCGACGTTCCGCGCGGGCCTGCAGGAGCTGGTCGCCGCCGGGGAGCAGGCGCGGGCCACCACGCAGGGTGCGGGCGTGGCGGTCACCGAGCCGGTCCCCGGCCACCTGCTCGAGGCCCTCGGGGCGGAGGACCTCACCCCCGCGGAGTTCGCCGAGGCGGTCGAGGAGGGCGGCGACGTCTCACCGGCCGTCCTGCAGGAGACCCTCGACCTGATCGGCAGCGGGCAGGTGCGCGCGCTGGTGTACAACGAGCAGACCAGCGGCCCGCAGACCGAGCGGGTGCTGGAGGCGGCGCGGGCCGCCGGCGTCGACGTCGTCCCGGTGACCGAGACGCTGCCCGAGGGGGAGGACTACCTCTCCTGGATGCGGGGCAACCTCGACGCGGTCGTCGCCGCCCTCTCCGCGTGAGATCGTCGGAGCGATGACCACAGCCTCGGGACCAGCTCTCAGCCTGCGGGACGCCCGGATGTCGTTCGGGGACCGCGTGCTGTGGAGCGGGCTGGACCTCGAGCTGCAGCCCGGTGAGTTCCTCGCCGTCCTCGGCCCCAACGGGGTGGGCAAGTCCACGCTGCTCAAGGCGGTCCTCGGCCAGCAGCCGCTGGCCGCCGGCCAGCTGCTCGTCGGCGGGCGGCCGCCCGGCCGGGGCAGCGCCACGGTCGGGTACGTGCCCCAGCAGAAGTCGATGGACGCCGCGACCCCGCTGCGCGCCCGGGACCTGGTCGCCCTCGGGCTGGACGGGCACCGCTGGGGCGTGCCGCGGCGCTCGACGGACGCCCGCCGGCGGGTCGACGAGGCGCTCGAGGCGGTCGGGGCCACCGGCTACGCCGACGCCCCGATCGGGCTGCTCTCCGGCGGCGAGCAGCAGCGGGTCCGGATCGCCCAGGCGCTGGCCACCGACCCCACGCTGCTGCTCTGCGACGAGCCGCTGCTGTCCCTGGACCTGCGCCACCAGCGGGCGGTCTCGGCGATGATCGACCGGCGGCGCCGCGAGCACGACACCGCGGTCGTCTTCGTGACCCACGAGATCAACCCCGTGCTCGACCTGGTCGACCGGGTGCTCTACATCGCCGGGGGCCGGCACCGGGTCGGGACGCCGGCCGAGGTGCTCACCTCCGCGACCCTCAGCGAGCTGTACCGCACCCCCGTCGACGTGCTCGACGTCCGCGGCCGGATCGTGGTGGTCGGGACGCAGGAGGAGCCCGGCGGCTGCGAGCACCACGAGCAGCACGGCGACACCAGCGCCGAGCCCGCCGCGAGCGTGCGCCGTGGGTGACCTGTTCGACTACAGCGACTACGGCCAGCTGCTCGGGCTGGTGCACAACTCGCTGATCGCCGCCGCGCTGCTCGGCCTGGTCGGCGGGCTGGTCGGCGTCTTCGTGCAACTGCGGGACCTGCAGTTCGCGGTGCACGGCATCAGCGAGCTGTCCTTCGCCGGTGCGGCGGCCGCCCTGCTGCTCGGCGCCAACGTGGCGCTGGGCTCGGTGGTCGGCTCTCTGCTGGCCGCGGCGCTCATCGGCGGCCTCGGCGTCCGGGCGCGCGACCGCAACTCGGTGATCGGCGTCCTCATGCCCTTCGGGCTGGGTCTCGGCGTGCTGTTCCTGGCCCTCTACGAGGGCCGGGCGGCCAACAAGTTCGGCCTGCTCACCGGGCAGGTGGTGGCGGTGGACACCGTGCGGCTGAACTGGCTGGTCGGCGTCTCGATCGTGGTGCTCGCCGGCATGGCGCTGATCTGGCGGCCGCTGCTGTTCGTCAGCGCCGACCCGGAGGTCGCCGTCGCCCGGGGGCTGCCCGCCGGCCTGCTGTCGGTGGGCTTCACCCTGCTGCTGGGCCTCGCCGTGTCGATGGCCGTGCAGGTGGTGGGCGCGCTGCTCGTGCTGTCCCTGCTGGTCACGCCGGCCGCCGCGGCGTTCCGGGTGACGGCCTCGCCGGTGCTCGCCCCGGTGCTCAGCGTGGTGTTCGCGGTGGTCTCCGCCGTCGGCGGGATCCTGCTCGCGCTGGGCGGGAGCATCCCGATCAGCCCGTTCGTGACCACGATCTCGTTCGTGATCTACCTGGTCTGCCGGGCCGTCTCAGCCCGGCGGGTCCGCGGCGGGTGGGGGCACCGCCTCCCCGCGGCCGCGGCGCCCACCCCCGTCCCGATCCCCTGACCCCGGGAGCGCCGATGCCCGTCCAGCCCGGCCGCACCTCCTACCGCCGGCCCACGGCACCGCCCCGCCGGCCGCGGCGCGACACCGAGCCGGTCGCCTCCGACGAGGCACCACTCGCCAGGACGGTGCCCGAGGAGCCGGTCGACCCGGAACGTCCCGACGCGGCCGGACAGGGCTGACGGATCAGACGCCGGTGACCCGGTTCCCCGGGTCGACGCCGGGCTGCTCGTCGGTGTCCTCGCCCTCGGCCGGCTGCTCGGGGTGCGGGGTCTGGCCGCCGCCCTGCTGGTCGGGGGCGTCGGTGCCACCCTCGGCGGGCTCGTCGGGGTGGGGCGTCCGCTCTGCGCTGTCGGTCATGCCGCTGCGGTGCCCCGGTCGCGCGCCCGGAAACCACAGCTCACGCCGGGCGGGCAGCCGCCGCGGACAGCCGCTCAGCGGTCCGACCGGGCTCGGCGCACCGCCGGCAGCCCGAACCACAGCCCCAGGGCCAGCAGGGTGACCAGCGTGCACCCGGCGACGGCCCAGCCCCGGCCGAGCACGACGTCGAGGACGAGCAGCACCGCGCTGGCGATCCCGACGAGCAGCAGCACCAGGCCCACCAGCAGCGCCCGGTCGGCGAAGGCGACGACGGCCTCCTTCTCGTGCTGACGGAACAGCACCCGGTGGAAGGCCACCGGCGCGATGAACACGATCGCCGCGCACGTCGCGCTGATCAGGGTCAGCGGGTAGAGGTCCCGCTGGAAGGCCGTGAGGTCCTCGAACCGGGGCGTGAACGGCAGGGTGAGCAGGAACGCGAACAGGAACTGCACCCCGGCCGTGGCGACCCGCGTCTCCTGCAGGAGCTCGTGGACGTTGCGGTCCAGGGTCTGCTGCGGCGACTCCCCGCGCCGGCGCGCGGAGTCCTCGACGTCCGTCCGTTTCCTTGCCACGGAGGTGCGGTACCGCACGGACCGATCGCCGACACGACGAGGGGACGACGATGGCCGAGGACGACCCGGACACCATCCGCCGCGAGTTCGGCGAGGCGGTGAACATGACCGCGGCCGAGCTCGAGCGGTGGCTGGCGACCGAGGAGTCGCAGTCCGTGGGGCAGAAGAGCGGCGGCTCGGAGGAGTCGACCGGGCACGAGTCCGGACGGCGGATCGTCGAGCTGCTGCACACGAAGAAGGCCGACCTCACCGACGACGACCTCGCCCACATGCGGAAGGTGCACGGGTACGTGCAGCGCCACCTCGCCCAGGCGCCGGCGAAGGAGGACGTCGAGACCTCGCGGTGGCGGTACTCGCTGATGAACTGGGGTCACGACCCGCTGAAGAAGAAGTAGCGTCGCCCCGGTGCGCCGCAACGACCTGGCCCAGTACGACGAGCTGGCCGACCAGTGGTGGGAGCCGGCCGGCGGCTTCGCCATGCTGCACTGGCTGGCGGCGTCCCGGGCCGGGCACGTGCCCCCGGCGCCCGGCCCCGGCGCGGTGCTGGTCGACCTGGCCTGCGGCGGGGGGCTGATGGCGCCGCACGTGTCCCGGCTGGGCTACCGGCACGTCGGTGTCGACCTCGGCCTGGCCGGGCTGCGCGTGGCGCGGGAGCACGGGGTCGTCCCGGTGCGGGGATCGGTGCTGGCGGTCCCCCTGGCCGACGGCTGCGCCGACGTCGTCCTGGCCGGGGAGGTGCTCGAGCACGTCGACGACGCCGAGCAGGTGATCGCCGAGTGCGCCCGGCTGCTGCGGCCGGGCGGCACGCTGGTGCTCGACACGATCGCCCGGACCCGGCTGGCCCACCTGATCGCGGTGCGGATCGCCGAGCGGGTCCCCGGCGGCCCGCCCCCGGGCATCCACGACCCGGCCCTGTTCGTCGACCGCCGGCAGCTGCTCGCGGCCGCGGACCGGGTGGGCATCGACCTGCGGCTGGTCGGCCTGCGGCCCTCGGTGCGCGACGTCGTCGCCTGGCGGCTCGGCCGCCGTACCGGCGTGCGGATGCGGCAGATGCGCCTCACCACGGTGTTGTTCGCCGGCTACGGAACGCGACGGGAGGATCCGTGGCGGGCGGCCGAGCGGCGTGCCACCGAGTCCGCACGTACCGTCGGGTCATGACCGGAACGGGGCGCTGCGGGGGAACGTGCTGGTGACCGCTCCGTGAGCGCTGCGGTCGTCACGGGCTCCGGGCGCGCGCTGCCGGCGACCTACGAGCAGGACGCCGTCTGGGAGGGCTTCTTCGCCCGTCACTACGCGGGGCTGCGGTCGGCCGAGCGGATCTTCAAGAACACCGGGGTGCGCACCCGGCACGCCGTCGCCGACCCGGTCACCGAGGACCTCTCCGGCTGGGGGACCGCGGCCCGGATGACCCGGTACGTCACCGAGGCGCTGCCGCTGGGCAAGCAGGCGGTGGCCGGGGCGCTGGACGCCGCGGGGCTCGCCCCGGGGGACGTCGGCCTCTTCGCCGTCGCCACCTGCACCGGTTACGCCACCCCGGGGCTGGACATCCGGCTGGCCCAGGACCTCGGCATGCCGGCCCAGCTGCAGCGCCTGCTGGTCGGCCACATGGGCTGCTACGCCGCGCTGCCGGGGCTGGCCGCGGTCAGCGACTTCGTGGCCGCCCGGGCCCGGCCCGCGGTGCTGCTCTGCTGCGAGCTGACCAGCCTGCACGTGCAGCCGGCCCAGCGGGACCTGGAGCAGGTGGTCGCGCACGCGCTGTTCAGCGACGCGGCGGCCGCCGTCGTCGTGGAGCCCGGCGCCCGGCGCGGCCGGCGGGTGGCCGGAATGGTGGCCCGCACCGACTACGCCACCGCCGACCACATGACGTGGGACGTCACCGACCTCGGCTTCCGGATGGGGCTGTCGCCGCGGGTGCCCGACGTGCTGGCCCGGCACGTCGGCGGGGTCGTCGACGAGCTGCTGACCGGGGCGGGGCTGCGGCGGGAGGACGTCGCGGGCTGGGCGGTGCACCCCGGTGGGCCGCGCATCCTCGACGTCGTCCGCGACGAGCTGGGCCTGACCGAGGAGCAGATCGGCGCCTCCCGCCGGGTGCTGGCCGAGCACGGCAACTGCTCGTCCGCGACCGTGCTGCTGGTGCTCGACGAGCTGCGGGACGTCGACGGCCCGGTGGTCGCGATGGCGTTCGGCCCCGGGCTCACCCTCTACGCGACGCTGCTGCTCCCCTCCTGACCGCCGAGGTGGGCCTGCTTGGGGGCCAGCCCGCGGAGCGCCTCCGCGGCGACCCGGTCCCGGTCGGCGCCGCCGGCCGCGACCACCACCGCCCCGATCAGGCCCTCCACCAGCGGCCCCGGGCTGAGCAGCACCCGGTCCCGGACGCCGTCGTCGAGCAGCTCGAGCGCCGTCTCGGCGGAGAGCACGGCGCTGCCGAGGTCCATGAGCACCACGACGCCGTCACCGGAGTCGGCGGCGGCGATCGCCTCGGAGATCGCGAACGCGTCGGTGCCCAGGCCGCCGTCGTCGGTGCCGGCGGCGACCTCGACGGCCACGTCCGCGCCGGTGAGCATCTGCCGGGCGAGGGTGACCGCGGCCTCCGCCAGCGGGCGGCTGTGCGAGACGACGACCAGGCCGACCCGGGGCACGCCGGTCAGCCCTGCGCCGGGACCAGCGCCGTGGCCGCCGCCTCGACGAGCAGCGCCGCGGAGGTGGCACCCGGGTCGACGTGCCCGATGCTGCGCTCGCCCAGGTAGCTCGCCCGGCCCTTGCGGGCCTGCAGCTGCTTCGTCGCGTCCCGGCCCTCCACCGCGGCGGTCGCGGCGGCGCCCACGGCGTCGGCGAGCGGCTGACCGGCGGCCAGCGCGGCCTCCAGCGCATCGCACGCGGGGAGGAGCGCGTCGAGCATCGTCTTGTCCCCGGGCTCGGCCTTGCCGCGGGCCACGACGCCCTCGACCCCGGCGCGCAGCGCCTTCGCGACCGTGCCGGCGTCCCAGGGCCCGGCCCCGCCGGCGCCGGCGACGCGCAGGAAGAAGGTGCCGTAGAGCGGGCCGCTCGCCCCGCCGACCTTGCTCACCAGCGTGGCGCCGACGAGCTTGAACAGCGCTGCCGCGTCCGCCGGCGGCCCGCCGTCGAGCGCGGCGACCACCGCGGACATGCCCCGGTCCATGTTGGCCCCGTGGTCGGCGTCGCCGATGGCCGAGTCGAGCGCGGTCAGCTCGTCCCGGTGCTCGGCGACGGCCGCGGCGAACGCCCGGACCCAGCCCTCCAGCTCCGGGACGCCCAGCTCCGAGGCCATCAGACCCCCCACCGCAGCGCGGGCGTCCGCACCGGGGCGTCCCACAACCGCAGCAGGTCGTCGTCCATCCGCACGAGGGTGACCGAGCAGCCGGCCATCTCCAGGCTGGTCATGTAGGAGCCGACCAGCGACCGGGCCACGGGCACCCCGGACTTCTCCAGGACACCGACCACCTCGGCGTACATGAGGTACAGCTCGATCAGCGGTGAGCCGCCCATGCCGTTGAGGAAGACCAGGACGCCGTCGCCGCCGGTGAAGTCCAGGTCGCCGAGCACCGGCTCGACCAGCATCTCGGCGATCTCCCGGGCGGGGGCGACCGGGACGCGGCGCCGTCCGGGCTCCCCGTGGATGCCGATGCCGATCTCCATCTCACCCTCGGGCAGGTCGAAGGTCGGCTTCCCGGCGGCCGGCACGGTGCAGGAGGTGAGGGCGACGCCCATGCTGCGCGCCCGGGCGTTCACCGTGCGGGCGACCTCGGTGACCTCGGCGAGCGGGCGGCCCTGCTCCGCCGCGGCCCCGGCCATCTTCTCCAGGAGCACCGTGGCGCCCACCCCGCGCCGTCCGGCGGTGTACAGGCTGTCCTGCACCGCGACGTCGTCGTCGACGACCACCGCGCTGACCTCGGTGCCGGACTCGGCGGCCACCAGTTCCGCCGCCATCTCGAAGTTCATGACGTCGCCGGTGTAGTTCTTCACGATGTGCAGGACGCCGGCACCGCCGTCGACGGCGGTCGTCGCGGCGACCACCTGGTCCGGTACCGGGGAGGTGAACACCTCGCCGGCGCAGGCCGCGTCGAGCATCCCCGGGCCGACGAACCCGGCGTGCATCGGCTCGTGCCCCGAGCCGCCGCCGGAGACGAGGCCGACCTTGCCCCGCACCGGGGCGTCGCCCCGGACCACCACGCGGTTGTCCACGTCGACCCGCAGCTCGGGGTGGGCGGCGGCCATGCCGCGCAGCGCCTCGGGGACGACGTCGGCCGTCGCGTTGATGAGCTTCTTCACCGGTGCTCCTGTCTCTGAGCGCGGAGGGAGGCCCGTTCCTCGGGACGGGCCTCCGCGGGGGCGGGGTCGGTCAGGGACCGTCGGGTGCGTTCGGCCGGCCGCGGCTGCCGGACCGGACCTCGTCGTGCTCGCCGCCGCGCGGGGCGCCGGACAGGATGAGGGTGGAGGTGCCGGCGAGCTCACCGGTCAGGGTGCTTCGCTCCAGCCGATCGACCACGGGGACCTCCGGGGGAGGGGCGCCGGGACGTCGGTGTCCCGGCGGAGCAGACCCTAGGAGCGGCCCCGGCCGGCGGGCAATGCACTGCTGCGCGGCTCCTGGCGCGCATCACCACAGGTCGCCGCGGCGCCAGTCGCAGACCAGACGGCCGGTGGGGTCCAACGGCGCCGGGGTGGCCGGGGTGGGCAGCACGAGGACCGCCTCGTCCGGCGTCTCCACCGGGCCCCCGGGGGTGAGTGCCGCGGTCGGGCCGGTCCAGCGCAGCCAGCCGCGCGCCCGGTAGAAGTTGACGGCCGCCGCGCTGGACGCCAGCGCCCCGAGCTCCGCGCCGCCGGCGATCAGCCGCTCGATCTCCGCCATGACCGCGGCCCCGACCCCGCGACGGCGCATCGGCGCGGCGGTGGCGACCGCCTCCACGTACCCGGTGCGCAGGGTGCGGCCGTCGGCGATCAGCTGCCGGCCGACGAGGGACGCGTGGCCGGCCAGCTGCCCGTCCGCGCTGGCGAGCACGTGCAGCCCGCCGAGGGCGTGCGCCCAGTCCTCGTCGTCGAACCGGCCGGTGAACGCGTCGTCGAGGAGGGCGCGCACGGCGGCGAGCTCGCGGGGGGAGAGGTCGGCCGTGGGGGCGGTGCGCAGCCGCAGTCCAGGAGCGGGCACCGGGCCAGTCAAGCGCAGGCGGCCCCGCCCGTGGCCTCGGCCCGTCGGCCGGTGGCCGGAACTGCCACGATGGGCCCGTGATCGACGTCGAGCTCCTGCCCGGACCGGCGACGGGTGCGCTGACCCGCGGGTTCGCCGCCTGCCTGGCGTCGGTCACCGAGGTCCCCGTCACGGACCTGCCGCTGCCCGGCGACGACCTGGCGCACGCGCTGGGCGCCTGGCGGACCTGGCTGGCCGGGCACGGGTCGGGGCTGGTGCCCATCGCCGATCCGCAGCGCTTCCAGTGGGCCGGCTGGTGGATCGCCGTCGTCGAGGACCCGGCGGCGGCCGGGCCGGCCGAGGTCGCCGTGCTGGCCTTCGGCACGCCGCCGGGGGTGGTGCTCAGCCCGCAGGCACCTGCGCTGCTGGGCCGGGCGACGTCGGACCTCCGCATCCGGCAGGCCCACGCCGTCGCGTCCCTCGACCCGGTGCTGCACCGGCAGCAGGCCGAGCCGGAGCTGCGCGGCACCGTCGCCGGTCTCGCCGTGGCGCCCGTCGCGGAGGCCCCGATGCAGGTGCTGGAGGCCGCGCAGGCGCGCTCCGGTCGTGGTCTCGAGGGCGACCGCTATGCCGCCGGCGCCGGCACGTTCAGCCCGCGCGCGGACCGGCGACCCGGGTACGACCTCACGCTGGTGGCCGCAGAGGTCCTCGACGAGCTGGCCGCGGCCGGGCACGCCCTGGACTTCGCCGGCACCCGGCGGAACGTCCTCACCCGCGGCATCGACGTCAACGCCCTGGTCGGGCGGAAGTTCCGGATCGGGGACGTCGTCTGCGCGGGTCGCCGGCTGTGCGAGCCGTGCGCACACCTGGAACGGCTCAGCGGCCCGGGGGTCCTGCGGCCGCTGATCCACCGGGGAGGGCTGCGCGCCGACGTCCTCGGGGACGGGGAGATCCGGGTGGGGGCGGCCATCCGGCTCGCCTGACCTCGTCGGTCGGCGGCGGTCGGCTCCGCGGAGAGCGGGTGACGAGAATCGAACTCGCACTGTCAGCTTGGGAAGCTGATGTTCTACCATTGAACTACACCCGCGGAGGCTCTCCGACGGCGTGGACGTGGAGCCCGCCGCTCGGTGAGCGCTCTCGGAGATCGTACACGGGTCCCGATCGACGGTCCTCCTGCGGGGCGGGGTGCGCGCGCCGCTCAGTGAGCGTCGGTGTACTCGTCGTGGAGTCGCCACCAGACGTACGGTTCACCCTGTGGGCGACCGGCCGGGGAGTCCTCCCAGGTCTCCTGGCGGCCGAGCGGTGTGAGGTCGAGCAGGGTGAACGTGGGTCCGACTGCCTCGACCCCGCGCCCGTTGACGAAGTAGGTGCGGAACACCTCGTCACCGTCCCGGACGAACACGTTGAGGCCGAACACCTCCGCCACGCCGAAGTCCCGGGAGAAGCCCTCACCGACGAGCGTGTACCAGGGCACGCTCCACCCCATCCGCGCGCGGTAGATCTCGATCCGTTCCTGAGGTGCGGCCGACACGAAGGCGAGGGTGGTGTCGCGCGCGTTCAGGTGCGCGGGATGCGTGACGCCGTCCGCGAACATGGAGCAGCCCGAGCACGCTCCCTCCGGCCAGCCCTCGACGTCGGGCGCGTAGAAGAAGCGGTAGACGATGAGTTGCCGGCGGCCCTCGAAGAGTTCCAGCAGGCCCACCTCGCCCCCGGGTCCCACGAAGCGGTAGCCGGTGTCGACGCGCACCATCGGCATCCGCCGGCGCTCGGCGGACAGCTCGTCGCGGGCAGCCGTGAGTGCCTTCTCCTTCGCCAGCAGCGCCTCGAACGACGCGCGCCACTCGACGGGGGAGACCACCTCCGGGAGCCCGACGTCGTCGTGGTGGGTCGAGGGAGCATCCACCATGCCCGTACCCCTTCCGCTCGATCCCGCTGCCGGTCCCGCCCGGCCGGTGCGCGGACCAGCAGCCGGTCCGGCGACTGCCGGTTCGTCTGCCAATTCGTCCCGGACCAGCGACTCGTGCGCACCGACCGGGGGGATGTCGAGAACCCGGGCGCGGCTCCGTCCCAGGGGTGCACACGGCCACACTGGGCCGTACCCCACCGAGGAGGAGACCATGGCCAAGTACCTGCTGCTCAAGCACTACCGGGGCGCGCCGGCGGCGGTCAACGACGTGCCGATGGACCAGTGGACGCCGGAGGAGGTCATGGCCCACGTGCAGTACATGCGGGACTTCGCGGCCCGGCTCCAGGGCACCGGTGAGTTCGTCGACGGCCAGGAGCTCTCGCCGAGGGGCACGTTCGTCCGCTACGACGGCGAGGGGCGCCCGCCGGTCACAGACGGCCCGTTCGCGGAGACCAAGGACCTCATCGCCGGCTGGATGGTGATCGACGTCGACACCTACGACCGGGCGCTCGAGCTCGCGGGCGAGCTGTCCGCGGCTCCCGGAGCCGGTGGCAGGCCGATCCACGAGTGGCTCGAGCTGCGTCCCTTCCTGGGCGCGCCGCAGACCATCACGGAGTGACGCGGTGGACGAAGTCCAGCTGCGGGCGCTCATCCCCACCGTGATCGGGGTGCTCGGCCGCCGCGGAGCCGACTTCGCGGCGGCCGAGGACGCCGTCCAGGACGCCCTGGTCGAAGCCGTGCGCGTCTGGCCGGACGATCCGCCGCGGGACCCCAAGGGGTGGCTGGTGGCGGTGGCGTGGCGCAGGTTCCTCGACGCCGTCCGCGCCGACACCTCCCGGCAGCGGCGCGAGGTCCTCGTCGACGACGAGCCGGCGCCCGGGCCGGGCACCGAGGTGGACGACACCCTCCAGATGTACTTCCTGTGCGCCCACCCGTCCCTGACGCCGGCCTCGGCGGTCGCCCTCACCCTCCGCGCGGTCGGCGGGCTGACCACGCGTCAGATCGCTCAGGCCTACCTCGTGCCGGAGGCGACGATGGCCCAGCGGATCAGCCGGGCCAAGCGGACCGTCTCGGGCGTCCGGTTCGACCAGCCCGGGGACGTCGGCACGGTGCTGCGCGTGCTCTACCTGGTCTTCAACGAGGGCTACTCCGGCGACGTCGACCTCGCCGCGGAGGCCATCCGGCTCACCCGTCAGCTCGCGGCCAGGACCCGGCACGAGGAGGTCGCGGGCCTGCTCGCGCTCATGCTGCTGCACTCCGCGCGGCGCCCGGCCCGGACCCGCCCCGACGGCAGCCTCGTGCCGCTCGCCGAGCAGGACCGCAGCCGGTGGGACACCCGGCTCATCGCCGAGGGCGTCGACGTGCTCCAGGCCGCTCTGGCCCGGGACCGGCTGGGGGAGTACCAGGCCCAGGCCGCCATCGCCGCCCTGCACGCCGACGCCCGCACGGCCGAGGAGACCGACTGGGTGCAGATCGTCGAGTGGTACGACGAGCTGGTGCGGCTCACCGGCAGCCCGGTGGCCCGCCTCAACCGCGCCGTCGCGGTGGGTGAGGCGGACGGCGCCCGGGCCGGCCTCGCCGCCCTCGCGGAGCTCGACCCCTCCCTGCCCCGCCACGCCGCCGTCGCCGCGTACCTGCACGAGCGGGACGGGGACCTCGCCGCCGCAGCCCGGCTCTACGCCGACGCCGCCCGGGCAGCGTCGGACCTCCCCGAACGCGACCACCTCACGCGGCAGGCCGCCCGGCTCAACGCGGACCTGCGTCGCGGCTGAGCAGCGCGGCCCGGGCGCTGCCCCGGCCCTCCAGCGCCCGGGCGGGGCCCCGTCCCTAGACTCCGCAGCCATGCTGCTGTCCGACCGCGACATCCGGGCCGCGCTGGCCACCGGCCGGCTCGGCATCGAGCCCTTCGACGAGGCGATGGTGCAGCCCTCGAGCATCGACGTCCGGCTCGACCGCTTCTTCCGGGTGTTCAACAACGCCCGGTACACGCACATCGACCCGGCCCAGCAGCAGGACGACCTCACCACCCTGGTCGAGCCCGCCGGGGACGACCCGTTCGTGCTGCACCCCGGGGAGTTCGTGCTCGGCTCCACGCTGGAGGTGTTCACCGTCCCCGACGACCTCGCCGCGAGGCTCGAGGGGAAGAGCTCGCTGGGACGGCTCGGCCTGCTCACGCACTCCACCGCCGGGTTCGTCGACCCCGGTTTCAGCGGCCACATCACGCTCGAGCTGTCCAACGTCGCGAACCTGCCGATCACCCTGTGGCCGGGGATGAAGATCGGGCAGCTGTGCCTGTTCCGGCTCACGTCGGCCGCCGAGCACCCGTACGGCTCGTCGGTGTACGGCTCCCGGTACCAGGACCAGCGCGGGCCGACGCCGTCGCGCTCGTTCCGGAACTTCAGCCGCGCCGAGACCCGCCGTCCGGAACCGGCCGGTCCGCCGGACTGACCCGGCCGGAGCGGGCGGCCGGGCGAGGACCTCACCCGGCGTCGAGCACACCTCGGACGAGCCTGCTGAAGGTCCGGCCGAGGTCCTCCACCCGGTAGTGCGCCCGGACGAGCTCGGCACCGGCCGCGCCCATGGCCGCGCGGTCGGCGGGAGGCATCGCGGCCAGCTCGGCGATCCGTTCCCGGATGGAGGTGGGGTCCTCGCTGCGGGCCAGCAGCCCGTCCCGGCCCTCCTCGAACACCGGCGGCCGGCCCGAGCAGTCGGTGAAGACGGTGGGGCAGCCGGCGGCCATGGCCTCCAGGACCGAGAGCGGCAGCGCGGGACCCTCCCAGCGGGCGGTGTGCACGTAGCCGTCGGCGGCCGCCAGCAACCGGGGGACGTCGTCCCGCCAGCCCGGGAAGCTGACCCGGCGCTCCAGCCCCAGACGCCGGACCTGCCGGTGGAGGACCGCCTCGTGGTCCGCCGACCGCCGCGTCGCGACGGCGTCCCCGACGAGAGCCACGTGCACCGGCGCGGGAACGCCGTCGAGGGCCGCGAGCAGGAGGTCCTGTCCCTTCTGCGGGTCGAGCCGGCCCACGTTGAGCAGCAGGAGGTCGCCCTCGCCGGCGCCCATCTGCCCCCGCAGGCGGGCCCGCTCGGCCCCGGTCAGCGCGACCGGAGCCGGCACGGAGATGCCGTTGGGGAGGACGACGGTGCGCTCGGCCGGCACGCCGAAGGCGGTCATCTCGTCGCGCACCACCGTGGACGTGCAGACGGCGAGGGTGGTGTGCCGGGCGACGACGGCCTGGTAGCTGCGCCGCTTCGCGGCGGCCAGCGGGCGCGGGCCGTGGAAGCGGTGCTGGTTCTGCACCATGAGCACCCCGGGCACGCCGGCGCGGGCAGCGGCCAGCAGCGCCGGCGCGCGGTCGCTCTGGTTGACCCCGATGACGCAGCGGCCGCCGTCGCGGCGCACCCGCGCGGCCAGGGCGCGGACGAGCCGGGGGTCCCACGGCCGCTCCAGTCGCGGTTCGAGGACGGTCCGGACACCGACGCCGGCGACGTCGGGCAGGATGCTGGGCCCGGTGCGCGGGAGCGGGCCGTGCACGAGGGTCAGGTCGAGCCCGTCGGCGCGCAGCGCCCGCGCGAACTCCAGCGCCATCCGCGGCGCGCCGGTGCGGTCGGGCCGCCGCAGGGTCATGAACAGGCGTTCGTCCGGCACCGTCATCCGCGGCTGGTCGCCTTCCGCTCGGGGTCCCGGCACGGTAGCCGACCGGCGGCCGTCCCGCCGCGATCCACCGGGCGACCGCCGGCGCACGGTCGGGTGAACTCACGGCCGGGCGCGGGGTGACGGCGCGTGTTCCTGGGCAACACTGGGCCATGGACCCACGGGACACCGCAGTGCTGTTGCCACCGAGCTCCGGGAACCACGTCGTCGACGGCTTCTTCGACTGCGCGGAGGAGTCCGCGCACTACGCCTTCGGCGTCCAGCTCCTGCTCACCCAGTACGCGTCGGTGCTCTCGTGGGGGACCGAGGGCGTCGCGGAGCTTGGCAGCGGCGACGCCCGGGCCATCGCCCACGTGGTCCGCGCCGTCCCGGGGTTGCGGGTCCACGGCACGGACATCAGCGCCACCTCCGTCGAGCGGGCCCGGCGGACCATCGCCGGCCTGGGTGTGGCGGACCGCTACACCATCGAGCACGGCGACTTCTTCGCCTGGGCGGCGGGGGCGGGCGCGGACCGGACCCGCACCGTCATCGCCAACCCGCCGTACCTACCGGCGCCCGACGGCGACCTGCTCATGCCCGAGCTGTGGGGCGGCCGGTACGGAAACGACCTGGCGCTGCGGCTGGTGCGGGCCGGGTTCGACCACGTCCTGATGGCGCTGCCCAGCTACTCCGACCCCGCCACGACCCTGGCCTGCGCGGGGGAGCTGGGCTACCGGACGGCGAACTTCCTGGCCATGGGGCTGGAGTTCGGCGCCTACAGCCGGGAGCCGAAGGTGCGCGAGCACATCGCGCGGATCACCGCCGAGGGCCGCGGCTGGGCGGGCGAGGACGAGTACGTCGTCGCCGTCGCGCTGCTGACCCGGTCGCCGCAGATCACCCGCGACCGCACGGTGCAGCTGCTGCGGGCGCTCCAGCTGCCCGTCACCGCCGCGGCGGGCGCACCGTGACCGGGGGCTCCGTCCCGGCGACCTCCACCTCCGGCGCCAGGTGCGGACCCGACGCCCCGGGCAGCCCGGGCACCTCGTCGTCGACGTACCGCTCACGGCAGGTCAGCCAGCCGGTGATGAACAGCAGGACGACTCCGGCGTAGACGAGCACGAACATGCCGGTGTACCCGCCGGTGAGACCCCGCAGCAGCCCGACCAGCAGCGGGCCGATCCCGGCGAAGGCGTACCCCAGACCCTGGGCGACCGTGGACAGCGCCGCCACGGACTCCGGGGTGCGGCCGCGCAGACCGAACAGGGTCAGCACCATGGCGAAGGTGCCCATGCCCAGGCCCAGCAGGGTCACCCACAGCCAGCTCAGCGTCAGCGGCGCCAGCAGCAGGCCGGTCCAGCCGGCGAGGTAGCAGGCCGTGAAGCCGGCCAGCATCGGGCGCTGCAGGTGCGCCCGGACGGTGAGCATCGGGACGACGGCGCCCAGCGGGATCGCGATCAGCGCGTTGATGCCGACCAGCACGCCCGCCGCGGCCGCCGACATGCCTTGGTCGCGCAGGTACTGCGCCGTCCACCCGATGATCACGTAGGCCTGCATCGCCTGCAGGCCGAAGAACGCGGCCATGGCCCAGGTGAGCGGGCTGCCGGCGAGGGCCCGCAGCCGGACGGCGGTGTGCCCGCCGCGCGCCGCCCGCGGGTGGCGCGGGACGAACATCCACGGCAGCGCGGCGACCAGCGCGAACACCGCCCAGATCCCCAGCCCCCAGCGCCAGCCGTCCGCGCCCGTCGCCGCGGCGATCGGCGCCGTGGAGACGCCGGCGACGGCCCCGCCCACGGCCATGGCGGTGCTGTAGGCGCCGACCAGCAGGCCCGTCCGGTGCGGGAACCACTTCTTCACCAGCCCCGGCAGCAGCACGTTGCCCAGCGCACCGCCGGCCATGGTGGCCACCGTGCCGAGCAGGAATAGCCACACCGAGGTCGTCGCCACGCGGCCGACCAGGCCCGCCGTCATGACGAGCAGCGCCGCGGCGAGCACGTGCCCGTCCCGGTAGCGGGCGGCCAGCGGCGGGCCGGCGAAACCGATCAGCGCGAAGCACAGCACCGGCATGCTGGTGATCAGCCCGGCCATGCCGGAGGAGATGCCCAGGCCGTGCTCGACCTCCTCGAGCACCGGGCCGACGCTGTTCACCGAGGTGCGCAGGTTGAACCCGGTCAGGACGATCGCCGTCCCCACCACCAGGAGCCCACGTCGGGTGGGGGCGTGCGGTGCGGGAGCAGCGGTGCGGGTCACGTGCCCGGATTGTCCTCCAGCCGCCGGCGGCGATCTGGAGCCACCCCGCTGTCGACGTGTCCCGCTGCTACCGGGTGCCCTCGACGGTCACCGTGACCGCCGTCAGCTGCTCGGTCGTGCCGTCCCCGGCCACCCGCAGCAGCGCGAGCTCGTGCGGCCCGTCCCCGGCCGGGGCGGCCAGCGCCAGGGTCGGGCTCAGGCACTGCCGCAGCCGCAGCGCCGGGCCGGCGGGCGTGGTGGTGTAGCTGACGGTGCTGCCGGCGTCCCCGCGCACCGCCTCGCCGTCGAGGGTGACCACGTAGGAGGCGTCGTCCGGGCCGGTGAGCCGGTACCGCAGCACGGTGCCGGCCGTGACGACGCTGCTGGAGACCCCGATCGCCGGGGTGTCGCAGTCGGCGGCCAGCGGGACCTCGTCGCCGTCCCGGCTGCCGACGGCGGCCAGCACGGCCAGGACGACGACGAGGACGGCGAGCAGCGTCCAGTGCCCGCTGCGGCGGACGGGCGGCCGGTCCTCGGCGGCCAGGGCCCGCTCGTCGTTGACGTCGCGGGCGTAGTGCATGCGCGTGCGGCGGTTGCCCGCGGCCAGCTCGGGGTCGACCCGGCCGCGGTCCCCGCCGAAGAACGCCGTCACGCCCCCAGTGTCTTACGGCCACCCTCCAGGGCCCGCGCCGAGCTCGCGAGGCGTGGGGGGAAGGGTGGTCCTCTCACTGCGTGGCGGCGGACCCGGTGCCCGCCGGGTCGTTGGGCTCGGTGCCGACCCCCGGGCCGGACTCGGTGCCGGGCGCCCCGACCGGGGCCAGCGAGCGGAGCAGGATCTGGCTCACGTCCAGCACCTCGACGTGCTCCTTCGCCTCGCCGGCCTGCTGCTTGCTGGTGACCGCGTCGGACAGCATGGTGATGCAGAACGGGCACGCGGTGGAGATGACGTCGGGATCGAGCTCGAGCGCCTCCTCGGTGCGCTCGACGTTGATCCGCTTGCCGATCTTCTCCTCCATCCACATCCGCGCCCCGCCGGCGCCGCAGCAGAAGCCGCGGTCCTTGCAGCGGTGCATCTCCTGGGTGCGCAGGCCCTGCACGGAGTCGAGGATCTCCCGCGGCGGCGTGTAGACCTTGTTGTGCCGGCCCAGGAAGCACGGGTCGTGGTAGGTGACCTTGCGGTCGACCGGGGTGACCGGGGTGAGCCGGCCCTCCTCGACGAGCGTGCCGAGCAGCTGGGTGTGGTGGACCACCTCGTAGTCGCCGCCGAGCTGCGGGTACTCGCGGCCGAGGGAGTTGAAGCAGTGCGGGCAGGTGGCGACGATCTTCCGCCGTCCGGCCGGCCGCTCCTCGAAGACCGCGTTGAGCGTCTCGACGTTCTCCATCGCCAGCTGCTGGAAGAGGAACTCGTTGCCCATCCGGCGGGCCGGGTCACCCGAGCAGGTCTCGCCCTTGCCGAGGACGGCGAACTCCACCCCGGCGATGTGCAGCAGCTCGGCGACGGCCTTGGTGACCTTCTTCGCGCGGTCGTCGATGGCGCCGGCGCAGCCGACCCAGAACAGGTACTCGACGTCGTCGGTGATCTCGCCGTCGACCGTGCGGACCTCGAAGTCGAGGTCCTTCATCCAGTCCTCTCGGACGTTGCCGCCCACGCCCCAGGGGTTCCCGCGGTTCTCCAGGTTGCGCATCATCACGCCGGCCTCGGAGGGGAAGCTGGACTCGATCATGGTCTGGTAGCGGCGCATGTCCATGATGTGGTCGACGTGCTCGATGTCGACCGGGCACTGCTCGACGCAGGCGCCGCAGTTCGTGCAGCTCCACAGCACGTCGGGGTCGATGACCCCGCCCTCCTCGAGGGTGCCGACCAGCGGGCGGTGCGCCTGGGCGTCGTTGGTGCCGGGGATGCGGGCGTAGCCGGAGGCCCAGACCTGCTCGTCGCTGGGCTCGAGGACCGAGTAGTCGGCGAAGTCCGGGGCGTCGTCGGACGCCTTGCGCTCGCCGGTGAGGTACGGGGCCTTGGCGTACAGGTGGTCCCGCAGGTCCATCACCACCATCTTGGGCGACAGCGGCTTGCCGGTGTTCCAGGCCGGGCACTGGCTCTGGCACCGCCCGCACTCGGTGCAGGTGGTGAAGTCCAGCATCCCCTTCCAGGTGAAGTCCTCGATCTTGCCGCGGCCGAAGACGTCGTCCTCGCCCGGGTCCTCGAAGTCGATCGGCTTGCCGTCGCTCATCATCGGCTGCAGCGGGCCCAGTGCGGGGGCGCCGTCCGGGTCGCGCTTGAGGTAGATGTTGAAGAAGGCGCTGAACCGGTGCCAGGCGACGCCGAAGTTCAGGATCCGGGAGATCACGATCAGCCAGACCAGGCTGACGACCACCTTGACGAAGGCGACGACCGACAGCAGGTCGGGGTTGGCCGGGACGATGTTCGCCAGCGCCCCGGAGACCGGGTGCGACCAGGCCGGCGCGTCGGTGAGCCCGGCGGCGACCTTGATCGCGCGGATGGTCAGGATGCAGACGCCGATGACCAGGACGACGGCCTCGACGAAGTACCCGCGGCCCTCGTTGGACCCGGCGAACCGGCTGCTGCGGCCCTGCCGGCGGGGGTGGTCGAGCTGCCGCCGGACGATCAGGTACAGGATGCCCAGCGTCGTCCCGGTGCCGATGACGTCGACGAAGAGGTTCCACAGGCTCCACTCGCCGATCAGCGGCAGGCGGAACGCCGGGTCCCAGACCTCGCCGAAGGCCTCGACCAGGGTGAGGAACAGGCCGTAGAACCCGACGAAGACGAACCAGTGGGCGACGCCGATGGCCGACCACTTGAGCATCCGGGTGTGCCCCAGCGACTCGATCGCCAGCGTCTTCAGGCGCTTGCCCACCGGCTGGGTGCGGCCGGGGTCGGGCTGGCCGGTCCGGAGGATCCGCAGCATCGCCCGCACGGCCTTGGTCGCGTAGACCACCGACACGACGAGCAGGAGCACGGCCAGCGTGCCGAGGACGATCTGAAGCGGGCCCATGGGCTCCCTCTCGTGCGCGGGTGCGGGCGACGTCGCCCACCCGGCACGGACGATAACCGGGCGGCCACACGCTACTCGTCGGTAACACGCGGTCCCGGCCCTCCCGGTGTGGTCGCCTCCCCGACGGCGCACCGCGCGGGTCGCGGCCACACGGCGCGGGTGCTCGGCCGAGCGCCTGCGCGTGAGGAATCCGGGACCCGGGGAACACCACGGCCGGGCCTGCCGTTACGGTGGGCAGGAAAGTTGAGCGGACCCGGCGCAAGGCGCTCGCGGCCCCTCGACCCCGGACCAGCACCACCCCACCCGCAGCAGAGGAGAGGCCTTCCATGGCACGAGCGGTCGGAATCGACCTGGGCACCACCAACTCCGTCGTCGCGGTCCTCGAGGGCGGTGAGCCCACCGTCATCGCGAACTCCGAGGGCTCCCGCACGACCCCCTCGGTCGTCGCCTTCGCCAAGAACGGCGAGGTCCTGGTCGGCCAGTCGGCCAAGAACCAGGCCGTCACCAACGTCGACCGCACCATCCGCAGCGTCAAGCGCCACATGGGCACGACGTGGAAGACCGGCGACATCGACGGCAAGCCGTACACCCCGCAGGAGATCAGCGCCCGCGTCCTGCAGAAGCTGAAGCGGGACGCCGAGACGTACCTGGGTGAGCCGGTCACCGACGCCGTCATCACGGTCCCGGCCTACTTCGAGGACGCGCAGCGGCAGGCGACCAAGGAGGCCGGCGAGATCGCGGGCCTGAACGTCCTGCGCATCGTCAACGAGCCGACCGCGGCCGCGCTGGCCTACGGCCTGGACAAGGGCGAGACCGAGCAGACGATCCTCGTCTTCGACCTCGGTGGTGGCACGTTCGACGTGTCGCTGCTGGAGATCGGCGACGGCGTCATCGAGGTCAAGGCGACCGCCGGTGACAACCAGCTCGGTGGCGACGACTGGGACGAGCGGGTCGTCAAGCACCTGGTGCAGACCTTCAACGCCCAGAGCGGCATCGACCTGTCCAAGGACAAGCTGGCCATGCAGCGGCTCCGGGAGGCCGCCGAGAAGGCCAAGATCGAGCTGTCCGGCGCGCAGTCGACCAACGTCAACCTGCCCTACATCACCGCCGGCGCCGAGGGTCCGCTGCACCTCGACGTCACGATGACCCGCGCGGAGTTCCAGCGGATGACCCAGGACCTCCTGGACCGCGCCAAGGCCCCGTTCAACCAGGCGATCCGGGACGCCGGCGTCAAGCTCAGCGACATCGACCACGTGGTCCTCGTCGGTGGCTCGACCCGCATGCCGGCCGTCACCGACCTGGTGCGCGAGCTGACCGGCGGCAAGGAGCCCAACAAGGGCGTCAACCCCGACGAGGTCGTCGCCGTCGGCGCCGCGCTGCAGGCCGGTGTCCTCCGCGGTGAGGTCAAGGACGTCCTGCTGCTCGACGTCACCCCGCTGTCCCTGGGCATCGAGACCAAGGGCGGGATCATGACCAGGCTCATCGAGCGCAACACCACGATCCCGACCAAGCGCTCGGAGATCTTCACGACGGCCGACGACAACCAGCCGTCCGTGCAGATCCAGGTCTTCCAGGGCGAGCGCGAGATGGCCGCCTACAACAAGAAGCTCGGCATGTTCGAGCTGACCGGTCTGCCGCCGGCGCCGCGCGGCGTGCCGCAGATCGAGGTCGCCTTCGACATCGACGCGAACGGCATCGTGCACGTCCACGCCAAGGACCTCGGCACGGGCAAGGAGCAGTCGATGACGATCACCGGCGGGTCCGCCCTGCCCAAGGACGACATCGAGCGCATGATGCGGGACGCCGAGGCGCACGCCGAGGAGGACAAGCGCCGTCGCGAGGAGGCCGAGACCCGCAACCTGGCCGAGTCGCTGCAGTACCAGACGGAGAAGTTCCTGGCGGAGAACGGCGACAAGATCCCGGCCGACAAGAAGGACGAGCTCGGCGAGGCCCTCACCGAGCTGCGCTCCTCGCTGGGCGGCTCAGACATCGCCGCGATCAAGGCGGCGCAGGAGAAGGTCGCCCGGGTCTCGCAGGAGGTCGGTGGCGCGCTCTACGCCCAGGCCCAGGCCGACGGTGCCGGTGCCGCGGGCGAGCCCGGTGCCGCGGGCTTCGGCGGCGCGACCGGTGGGGCCGGCGCGACCGGCGACGCCGGCGCGACGAGGTCCTCGGACGACGACGTCGTCGACGCCGAGATCGTGGACGAGGACACCGACAAGCGGTGACGACGCCGCTGGGTTCCAGAACCGCCGGCCCGGGGTCCCGGGCCGGCGGTCGCGGAGGTGAGCGATGAGCCAGCAGGACGAGCAGGCGCCGCGGGTCGTGATCCGCGACAAGCGGCGCATCGACCCGACCGGCGCCCCGGTGGCGCAGGGAGAGCAGATGAGCGAGCACGACATGGGGGCGGCTCCGGTCGCCGAGCAGGCCCCGCTGGTGGACGACGAGCTCGCCCGCCAGCTGGCCGAGCGGACCGAGGACCTGCAGCGGGTCACCGCCGAGTACGCCAACTACCGGCGCCGGGTGGACCGCGACCGGGTCCTGGTCGTCGACCAGGCCGCCGAGCGGTTCGCCGGGCAGCTGTTCCCGATCGTCGACGACATCGAGCGGGCCCGTGACCACGGTGACCTGACCGGCGCGTTCAAGCTCGTCGCCGACCGGGTGCTGGGGCTGCTCGACGGGCTCGGCGTCGAGTCCTTCGGCAAGCCCGGTGACCCGTTCGACCCCTCACTGCACGAGGCGGTGCTGCACGACACCTCGCCGGAGGTGGCGGTGCCGACCGCCACGACGGTGCTGCGCCCGGGCTTCCGCCGGGGCGACCGGGTGCTGCGGACGGCGATGGTCGGGGTCACCGACCCCGAGCAGGCGGCCGCCCCGGCGGCAGAGCCGGTCGCGGCGGCGGAGCCGGTCGGGACGGCGGAGCCGGTCGGGACCGCGGAGCCGGCAGGGAGCGCGGAGCCGGCCGACGGGCAGCCGGGCGAGGACCCGGCGGCCCGCTGAGCCCAGCGCTCCACCCGGCCCGGTCCCCGCACAGCGGGGGCCGGGCCGGTACCCCGTCAGCACTGCAGAGAGGAGGCGCCCGATGAGCAGCACCCGGGACTTCATCGAGAAGGACTACTACGCCGCCCTGGGCGTCCCCAAGGACGCCGACGCGGCGGCCATCAAGAAGGCCTACCGGCAGCTCGCCCGCGAGCTCCACCCGGACAAGAACCCCGGCAACACGCAGGCCGAGACCCGCTTCAAGGAGGTGTCGGAGGCCTACGACGTGCTCTCCGACACCAAGCGGCGAGCCGAGTACGACGAGGCCCGGCGGCTGTTCGGGGCCGGGGGGTTCCGGCCCGGCGCCGGCACGCCCGGCGCGGGCTTCCCCGGCGGGTTCCCCGGCGGCGCCGGGGGCACGACGTTCGACTTCGGCGACCTGCTCAACGGCGCCGGTGCGGGCGCGGGGCGCGCCGGGGGGCTGGGCGACCTGTTCGGTGGCCTGTTCGGTGGCGCCGCGGGCCCCGGCGCGAGCGCGCGCACCCGGAGCCAGGCGGCGTCCGGCCCGGCTCGTGGCCAGGACGTCGAGACCGAGGCGACCCTCGCCTTCGACGAGGCCGTGCTGGGCGTGACCGTGCCGCTGCGGATGCAGAGCCCGGGCACCTGCCCGACCTGCGCCGGCACCGGCGCGAAGCCGGGGACGAGCCCGCACACCTGCCCGGTGTGCAACGGCGCCGGCGTCACCAGCCGCAGCCAGGGCGCCTTCGCCTTCTCCGAGCCGTGCCGTGAGTGCCGGGGCACCGGCTCGGTCGTCGACGACCCCTGCGCCGACTGCCGGGGCAGCGGCGTCACCACGCAGATCCGCACGATCACCGTGCGCATCCCCGCGGGGGTGAAGGACGGCCAGCGGATCCGGCTGCCCGGCAAGGGCGCGCCCGGTCGCCGTGGCGGCCCGGCCGGTGACCTGTTCGTCGTCGTCCACGTCAGCGGCCACGACCTCTTCGGCCGCAGCGGGGAGGACCTGACGCTCACCGTGCCCATCTCCTTCGCCGAGGCCGCCCTCGGGACGACGCTCACCGTCCCCACCCTCGAGGGCTCGGTGTCGCTCAAGGTGCCGGCCGGCACGTCCAGCGGCCGGACGTTCCGCGTGCGGGGGCGCGGCGTGCACGGCAAGGGCCACTCCGGGGACCTGCTGGTCACCGTCGAGGTGGCCGTGCCCACGCGGCTCACCCCCGGCGCTCGCGAGGCCGTCGAGAAGCTCGCCGCGGAGCTGCCCGACGACCCGCGCCCGGAGATCACCGCGGTCCTGCGTGAGGGGGGTTCCCGATGACCACGTCCGACACCGGCCGCGGCTTCGCCGAGGACGCCCCGGTGTTCGTCATCTCGGTGGCCGCCGAGCTGGCCGGCATGCACGCGCAGACCCTGCGCCAGTACGACCGGCTGGGCCTGGTCAGCCCGGGGCGGACCCCCGGCGGCGGTCGTCGGTACAGCCCGCGCGACGTCGAGCTGCTGCGCGAGGTGCAGCGGCTGAGCCAGGAGGACGGCGTCAACCTGGCCGGGATCAAGCGCATCATCGACCTCGAGTCGCGGGTCGAGTCGCTGCAGGTCCGGGTCACCGAGCTGCTGCACGAGCTCGAGGTCTCCGAGACCCGTCGGATCGCCGCCGAGTCGGCGGTCGCTGCGACGTACCGGCGGGACCTGGTGCCGCGCACGTCCGGCTCCGCGCTGGTGGTCTGGCGCCCGTCGTCCTGACCGGGCGGGAACGATGCGTCGTGGTCGCACGTCGGAACGGGCGTGAGCGTGAGCACTGAGCTGGACAGCCACGCGGCCTTCGTCGCCCTCGAGCGGGAGGTCGCCCTGTTGCTGCGCCGGTCGCGGGCGATCAGCGGTCGGCTGGGTGGGGAGCTCCACCGCGGCCTGGACGGCGCCGCCTACGGCCTGCTGGTCCTCCTGGACGACGCCGGGGCCCTGCGCGCCAGTGACGTCGTGACCCGGCTCGGCCTGGACAAGAGCACGGTGAGCCGCCAGGTGGCCTCGCTGGTCGACCTCGGGCTCGTCGACCGCGCGGCGGACCCCGCCGACGGTCGGGCGCAGGTGCTGTCGATCTCCGTCGAGGGACACCGGCGCCTGGCCCAGCTGCGGGACGCCCGCCGGGCCCGCTGGGAGGCCGACCTCTCCGACTGGGCGCCGCACGACGTCGCCACCCTGGCCGAGCTGCTCGGCCGGCTCAACCGACTGGGCGAGGAGCGCGAGGCCGAGGTCGACGAGCGCGCGCAGAGCTGACCGGCCGACCCGGGACGCGGACGGGTCCGGCCCCCGCGGGGGCCGGACCCGTCGCGCTGTAGGCCCCGCTGCAGGGGGCAGGGTGGTCCTCGGTCAGTCGGGGATCATCCAGCCGAGCACCGGTGTCGACTGCAGCACCACGAGCAGGCACATGAACACCAGGAGCAGCAGGCTCCAGCCGAACACCTTGCGGAAGATCTCGCCCTCCCGGCCGGCCATCCCCACCGCCGCGGCGGCGATCGCCAGGTTCTGCGGACTGACCATCTTCCCCAGCACGCCGCCGGAGGTGTTGGCCGCCGCGAGCAGGACCGGGTCCAGCCCGGCCCGGGCGGCGGTCTGCACCTGCAACGCACCGAACAGCGCGTTCGCCGAGGTGTCCGACCCGGTCACCGCGACCCCGATCCAGCCCAGGATCGGCGACAGGAAGGTGAAGAACGCCCCGGTCTGGGCCAGGTAGGCGCCCAGCGTGGTGGTCTGCCCCGACTGGTTCATCACGTAGGCCAGCGCCAGCACCGCCATCACCGTGACGATGGCCCACTTCAGCTCGTTGTAGGTGCGGCCGTAGGTCTTCAGCCCGCGGGCGGGGGAGATCTTCAGCACCAGCATGGTCAGGATGCCGGCGAAGATCATCAAGGTCCCCGCGGACGAGAACCAGTTGAGGTTGTAGTTCGTCGAGGACAGCTCGGTGTCCGAGCCCGGCCCGAAGACGTCCAGCCCCGGCCAGGGGATCAGGTAGGTCCACGGCTGCTCGGCGAAGAATGCCTTCACCGGGCCCAGGCTGAAGATCGAGAAGATCACGATGATGATCAGGTAGGGCGCGTACGCCTTGAAGACCTCGGACCCGCTGTCCCGGATCGGTCCGTCCGCCCCGGCCCCGCCGGCCCGGTGCCCGGTGCCCGGTGCGTGGTCGTCGCGCTGGTCCTGCTCGCCGGGCCGCCCGCCCAGCGTCTCGTCGGCCGTCACGCCGGCCGACCCGCCGCCGACCGGCGCGTCGTGGCGGGCCAGGTCGGGGGACTCCACCGGGCTCCACACCCGCAGGAGGGCGACGACGGCGGCCGCGGACACCAGCGCGGCGATGATGTCGGTCAGCGGCACCGAGATGTAGTTGGCCGAGATGAACTGGGCGACCCCGAAGGCGATGCCGGACACGATCGCCGGCAGCCAGGTCTGGCGCAGCCCGCGCTTGCCGTCGACGACGAAGACGAGCAGCAGCGGCACGAAGACGGCCAGGATCGGCGTCTGCCGGCCGACCATCGCGCCGAGGACCTCCGTCGTCAGACGGGGATCGTCGTTCACCCCGGAGGTGACGGTCGCCAGGGTGATGATCGGCGTGGCCAGCGCACCGAAGGCGACCGGTGCGGTGTTGGCGATGAGGGCGACGACGGCGGCCTTGAGCGGGGCGAAGCCCAGCGCCATCAGCATGACCACCGAGATCGCGACCGGGGTGCCGAAGCCGGCCAGCGCCTCGAGCAGGGCACCGAAGCAGAAGGCGATGATGATGGCCTGGATCCGCTGGTCGGGGCTGACCTTCTCGAACGAGCGGCGCAGCACGTCGAAGTGGCCGGTCTCGACCGTCAGGTTGTAGACCCAGATCGCGTTGATGACGATCCAGAGGATCGGGAAGAAGCCGAACGCCGCACCCTCGGTCGCGCTCAGCAAGACCTGGTCGACCGGCATCGAGTAGAAGACGACCGCCACCAGCATGGCGACCAGCAGGGACACCAGGCCGGCGATCCACGCCTTGACCTTCAGCGCCCCCAACAGGACGAACAGGGTGATCAACGGCAGGGTGGCGCAGAGGGCGGAGAGCCCGAGCGACCCGCCGACCGGGTCGAGTACCTGTTCGAACAACGTCTCACCTCATCGTGAGCAGGGACGAGCGTTCCGGGTGGAGCGTGACGTTCCGGAGGAGCAGGTGCAACCGGGAGCGGGTCGGTCGTGCCCGGCCCCTCCTGGGCCGGGCACGACCGGGCGAGCGGTGGCCGGCAGGCTCCCTTCTCAGCCGGGTCGGATCACTGGTCCGTGGTGGCCGGCTGGGCCAGGGCGGTGCCCGGCCCGGACAGGGCACGCTCGAGCAGCTCCTCGACGGGCACGCCACGGATCGAGGCGTCGAGCACCTGCACGGTGTGCGCGACCGGCATCCGCTTGCCCATCCGGGCCAGCGTCGTCGCCACCTGCATCCAGCAGCCGGGGTTCGCGGTCACCATCAGGTCCGCTCCGGTGGCGAGGACGGCGGCCGCCTTGCGCTCACCCAGCTCCCGGGCCGGTTCCGGCTGCAGCATGTTGTAGGTACCGGCGCTGCCGCAGCACAGTTCGGCCTCGGTGAGCTGCTTGAGCTCGATGCCGGGGATGCCCCGCAGCACCTTCCGCGGCTCCTCGCGGATGCCCTGCGCGTGGGCCAGGTGGCAGGCGTCCTGGTAGGCCACGGTCATGGGCAGCGGGTGCCGCTCGGCGACCGGCCCGAGCGCCACGAGGATCTCGCTGATGTCCCGGGCCTTCTTCGCCAGCGCCTCCGCCCGCTCGGCCCATTCCGGCTCGTCGCGCAGCTGGTGGCCGTACTCCTTGACGTTCGACCCGCAGCCGGCGGCGTTCAGGACGACGTAGTCGACCCCGGCCCGCTCGAAGGTCTCGATCGTCCGCTTGGCGAAGCCGAGGGCCTGCTCCTCGCGCCCCCCGTGGCCCGGCAGGGCCCCGCAGCAGCCCTGGCTGCGCGGCACGATGACGTCACAGCCCTCGGCGGCCAGGACCCGCACGGTGGCGGCGTTGACGTCGGGGAAGAAGGTGCCCTGGACGCACCCGGCGAGCAGTCCGACGACCGCCCGCCGCTGGCCGACGGCCGGCGTCCGCTCGGGGACGCGTTCCACCGGGCCGAGCTTCGGTGCGAGCGACTCCATGGCCTGCAGCGGTGCCGGCAGCTTGCGCATCAGCCCGGTGCGGGTCAGCAGGCTGCCGAGCCGACTGGCCTGGTAGGCGCGCAGCGGCCCCCGCAGGGCCCGCAGCCGCTTCGGGTAGGGGAACAGGTTGTAGATGAGGTCGCGGTAGAGCTTCTCCGCCCGCGACCGCTCGTACCGCCGCTCGATCTGCGGGCGGGTGGCCTCGATGAGCTTGTCGTACTGGACGCCGGACGGGCACGCGGTGACGCACGCCATGCAGCCCAGGCACTGGTCGAAGTGCCGCACCATCGAGTCGTCGAGGGGCTCGCCCTCCAGGGCCTCCTTCATGAGGTAGATCCGCCCGCGGGGGCTGTCCATCTCCTCGCCCCAGAGCACGTACGTGGGGCAGGTCGGCAGGCAGAACCCGCAGTGGACGCAGTCGCCGATGAGGGCCGGGTCCGGCGGGTGGTGGTCGTCGAAGGCCGGCTGCACGGCCTGCCGGGTGCTCGGCAGCCCGAGCAGGGTCGAGGTGCCCACGGTGGCGGCCCCGGTGCCGGCGGGCAGGTCGATGTCCTGGCCGAGGTCCAGCGGGCGGCGTGCGCCGACGACCGCGGAGGGCGCCGCGTCGGTGGCCCGGGCGGCGCCGGTGGGCGAGCCGTCGGGCAGGTCGGCGACCGAGTCGCGCACCGGGTTGGTGTTCGCGGAGGCGCCCGGGGACCCGGGCGGCGGCGAGTCGCCCTGACCGTGGCTGCCCGGGGTGATCTCCGTCATCTACAACCCTCCGACGAACCGGCCCGGCGACATCCGTCGCTCGGGGTCGAACCGCTCCTTCACGCGCCGCATCAGGTCCAGCGCATCCCCGACCGGGCCCCAGTGGTCCAGCTGGTCGCGGACGCCGTCGGGTGCCCGCAGCACCACCGCGGTCCCGTCGTGCGGCGCCAGGGCGGCACGCAGCCGGGGGAGCGACTCTGCCGCGTCCGCAGCCGGAACGGCCACGTGGGACACGCCCGTGGCGGCGTGCGCAGCCACCGAGGCGCCGGCGGGGAGCGCGGCCAGCACCGCCGACAGCGACGCCGGTGCGTGGGCCACCCGCAGCAGCACGTCGTCCGCGCCCCCGGGCCGCCGGCCGAAGTCCTCCGGCAGGTCCTCGGACTCCTCGCCCCCGCCGAGCAGGGTGACGGCGGCCCGGGCCTGTCCCGCCACCGACTCCGCGATCGACTCGAACAGCACGACCAGCCGCGCGGGGCCGTCGGCGTCCGCGATCAGCTCCACGGCTGACGGGGTGAGGGTCGAGCGGGCCAGGGTGATCGACAGGGGGCCGGCAGCCGCGGCGTCGGGCAGCTCGAGCGTGACCACCCGGCGCGCGGGCGGAACGGGGTGCAACCGCCAGGTCGTGGAGGCGACCACGCCGAGCGTCCCGTGCGCCCCGGTGAACAGCTTGCCGAGGTCGTACCCGGCGACGTTCTTGACGACCTTGCCGCCGGCGTGCGCCACGGTGCCGTCGGCGAGGACGACGGTGATGCCGATGAGCAGGTCGCGCGTGGTGCCGTACTTCAGCCGGCGCGGGCCCGACGCGTTCGCGCTGACCACGCCGCCCAGCGTGGCGCCGTCCTCGGGCGGGTCCAGCCCCAGCAGCTGGCCGGCCCCGCCGACCTGCGCCTGGAGGTCGGCCAGCGGCACCCCGGCCTCGGCCACGACGGTGAGGTCGCCGGCCACGTGCTCGACGACCCGGTCGAGACCGGTGAGGTCGAGCAGCAGGTCGCAGGACTCCGGCGGGGCCGCCCAGGTCAGCTTGCTGCGCGCGCCGACCGGCACGACGGTGCGCCCGTCGGCCGCCGCGGCCCGCATGACGTCGGCGACCTCCTCGACGGTGCCGGGCCGGACGACCTCGGCCGGCACCACGCCACCGACGGCGTCGTCCGGGCCGCCGGTCCGGCCGGTGAGGGCGGGTGCCGTCATCAGAAGACCTCGCCCAGGCCCGCTGCCTGCACCGGGTGCTCGCCCTTCCGGGCACCGGGCCGCTCGCCGCACAGGCGCGGGGTCGGGAAGACCTTGCCGGGGTTGGCGATGCCGTCGGGGTCGAACGCGCACCTCAGCAACTGCATGGTGTCCAGGTCCTCGGGGGTGAACTGCTTGCCCATCTTCATGCGCTTCTCGTGGCCCACCCCGTGCTCCCCGGTGATGGAGCCGCCGGAGGTGATGCAGAGCTCGAGGATGTCGCCGGCCAGCTCCTCCGCCTCGTGGGCCTGGCCCTCGACCGCGTCGTCGAACAGCACCAGCGGGTGCAGGTTGCCGTCGCCGGCGTGGAACACGTTGGCCACCCGCAGGCCGCGCTCGTCGGCCATGCGCTTCATCTCGGCCAGCACCTCGGGCAGCTTGGTGCGCGGGATGACGCCGTCCTGCACGTAGTAGCTGGGGCTGATCCGGCCGACCGCCGCGAACGCCGACTTGCGGCCCTTCCACATCAGCGCCCGCTCCGCGGCGTCCGCGGCGATGCGGATCTCGAAGGCGTTGCGCGCCCGGGCCATCTCCTCGACCTGCGCGAACTGGGCCTCGACCTCGACCTGCGGGCCGTCGAGCTCGATGACCAGCACCGCCACCGCGCCCTCGGGGTAGCCGCAGGCCACCGCGGCCTCGGCGGCCTCGATGGCCAGCGCGTCCATCATCTCGACGGCGGCGGGCAGGATCCCGGCAGCGATGATGTCGCTGACCGTGCCGGCGGCGTCCTCGACCGTGCGGTAACCCACCAGCATGGTCTGCACGGCCTCGGGGACCCGGATCAGCCGCAGGGTCAGCTCCGTCGCGACCCCGAGGGTGCCCTCGCTGCCGATGAAGGCGCCCAGCAGGTCGTAGCCGGGGTGCTCGGGGGCGCGCCCGCCCAGGTGCACGACCTCGCCGTCCGGCAGCACCACCTCGGCGCCGAGCACGTGGTTGACCGTGAACCCGTACTTCAGGCAGTGGGCACCACCGGCGTTCTCGGCCACGTTGCCGCCGATCGAGCAGACCAGCTGGGACGACGGGTCGGGTGCGTAGGCCAGGTCGAAGGGTGCCGCGTCACGGGTGACCCACAGGTTGATGACCCCGGGCTCGACGGTGACCTGGCGGTTGTCCGCGTCCACCGGGCTGAGCGCGCGCAGGCGGGACAGCACGAGCAGGACGCCGTCCGCGCTGGGGAGCGCACCGCCGGAGAGCCCGGTCCCTGAGCCGCGCGCCACGAACGGGACGCCGGCCGCGGAGCACAGCCGGACCGTGTCGACGACGTGCTGCCGGCTCTCGGCCAGCACCACGATCGCCGGGGTGACCTTGAAGTTGGCCAGCCCGTCGCACTCGTAGGTGCGCACCTGGGTGCGGTCGGTGAGCACGCGCTCGATGCCGACCGCGGCTCGGAGCTGTTCGGCCAGCGCGGTCGTGCGCGCGGACACGGCTGGCTCGGCCAGCGCGGTCATGCCGTCTTCTCCATGCCGCTCATGGTGTTCCGCCTCCGTCGCCGGACCTGCAGGGGTGGAGCGCCCGAGGGGCCGGAGAATCCACTCCGGCCCCTCGGGGTCGTACGTCAGGTCGTGCGCTCGCCCGCCGGGACGGTCAGGGGTCGGGTGCTCGCCGGCCAGGGCCGTCTCGGTGCACGTGCGTGACCATCGTCTCACCGACCCCCGGCGAGGGCATCTCCACCCATGGTGATCACACCGTTCACCAGCGAAGAAACTTCCACGAGATGGAAGGTTCCATCTACCAAGTGGAAAACGTATTCTCCCTACCAGTCGGGTCAAGGCGACGGGAATGCCCCGCGCGGTCCGGCGGAGGACGGGAGAGTGGCGGGTATGGCCGCGATCAAGGGTGCGGTGGGCAGCACGGGGGACGGCGGTGTGCAGTCCCTCGAGCGCGCGTTCCTGATCCTCGAGCTGATGGCCGACGACGGCGGCGAGGTGGCGCTCTCCCGGCTGGCCGTGGAGAGCGGCCTGCCGCTGTCCACGATCCACCGCCTGGTGCGCACGCTGGTCGCCCGTGGCTATGTGCGCCAGCTCCCCTCCCGCCGGTACGTGCTCGGCCCCCGGCTGATCCACCTCGGCGAGAGCTCGTCGCGGACCATGGGCAGCTGGGCCCGCCCGCACCTGAGCGCCCTGGTGGACAGCACGGGCGAGACCGCCAACCTGGCGATGCTGGACGGCGACAAGGTCGTCTACGTGGCCCAGGTGCCCTCGCGGCACTCGATGCGCATGTTCACCGAGGTGGGCCGCCGGGTGCACCTGCACTGCACCGGGGTGGGCAAGGCGCTGCTGGCCCAGCTGCCGGAGGACACCGCCCGCGAGCTGCTGGAGCGGGGCGGGATGCCCCCGCGCACCGTCAAGACGGTCACCGACGTCGACGAGCTGCTCGCCCAGCTGCCGCAGATCGCCGCGCAGGGCTACGCCCTCGACGACGGGGAGCAGGAGATCGGCGTCCGGTGCATCGCCGTGGCCGTCCCGGGCGGGCCGGCGGCCACGGCGATCTCGGTCTCCGGGCCCGAGGGGCGCGTGCCGATGGAGAGCGTCCCGGGCATCGTCGCCGAGCTGCGGGCCACCGCCGTCTCGCTCGCGAGCGAGTTCGACGAGGATGGCCCGCGGGCGCTCAGCGGCCGGTCCAGCTGACCTGCTCCCGGGCCACGAAGGCGGCGACGCCGGCCCGGAAGTCCGCGCTGCCGAACACCTCCCGGACCAGGTCGTCGCCGTCGGGCAGGTTGGCCCGCCGGAGCCGGGCGACCGCCTGGCCGGTGGCCTTCATGCTGAGCGGGGCATGGCTGAGGAGCACCTCGACCAGCGCGGTCAGCGCGGGCTGCAGCTCGCCGTCGGGCACCACCTGGCTGACGAACCCGGCGCCGGCGGCGTCCTCGGCCGACAGCAGCCGGGCCCGCAGCAGCATGTCCAGCGTCCGCGCCGGCCCCAGGTGGTGCACCAGCAGGGAGTAGCTGTTCATCGACAGGCAGTTGCCGAGGGTCCGGGCGATGGGCACCCCGAAACGCGAGGACACGGTCGCGATCCGCAGGTGGCAGGCGGCCGCGATGGCCAGCCCGCCGCCGACGCAGGCGCCCTCGACCGCGGCGATCGTCGGGACGCCGACGTCCTCGAGCCGGTTCACCACCCGGGTGATGCGCTCCTCGTAGGCGATGCCGTCCTCGCCGCTGGTGAACTCCTGGAACTGGCTGATGTCGGTGCCGGCCACGAAGGCCCGGCCGCCGGCCCCGCGGAGCACCATCACCCGCACGGAGTCGTCCCCGTCGGCCCGGTCGCAGGCCTCCACCAGCCCCTCGTACATCGCGAAGGTCATCGCGTTGCGCGCCTCGGGCCGGTTGAACAGCACGTGCAGGACGGCGCCGTCCTGGGTGACCTCGAGCTCGCTCATGCGCCTTCACCCGGAACGGCGGGCTGCGGGCGGGTGGGGGCGGCGACCTCGGAGTCCAGCGGCGGGGGACCGGGCGGGGCCACCGCGTCCACGACGTCGGCCGGCACGCCGGCCCGGGTGAGCACGGTCCGGGTGTCGGCGCCCAGCGGCGGCCCGGCGACCCCGCGGACGGCGGGGGTGCGCGACATCCGCATCGGCGAGCCGATCTGCCGCACGGGTCCCAGCGAGGGGTGCTGTGCGTCCCAGAAGAAGTCCCGCTGGCCCAGGTGGTCGTCGGTGAAGACCTGGCCGTAGTCGTTGATCGGCGCGGACGGGACGCCGGCCTCGTTGAGCGCCGCCAGCAGGTCCGCGGTCGTGCGGGTGCGGGTCCGGGACTCGATGACGTCCAGCAGCTCGCCGCGGCGGGCGTGCCGGCGGGATGGGTCGGAGTACCCCTCGTCGGCCAGCTGCTCGGCCATGTCCAGCGTGCTGCACAGGCCGGCCCAGGTGTTGGGCGTGTTCGCCCCGATGGTGATCCAGCCGTCGGCGGTCTGGAAGGCCTGGTACGGGGCCTGGCTCTGGTGCGCCGAGCCCAGCGGGCCACCCACCTCGCCGGTGGCGAAGTACTTGCCGGCCTCCCACACGGCGAGGCTCACCCCGGCCTCGAACAGGGAGACGTCGATCGCCTGGCCCAGCCCGGTCCGGTCGCGCTCGCGCAGCGCCGCGGTGACCCCCAGGGCGAGGTACAGCCCGCACACCAGGTCGCACACCGGGACGCCGACCTTGACCGGCTCGCCGCCGGGGGTGCCGGTGATGCTCATGATCCCGCTGCGCGCCTGGGCCATGATGTCCAGCCCGGGCAGCGGCGCGAGCGGCCCGTCCTGCCCCCAGCCGGAGCCGGAGGCGTAGACGACCCGCGGGTTGACCTCCCAGATGTCGGCGGCGCCGAGGCCGAGCCGCTTCATCGCCCCGGGCCGCAGGTTCTCGATGACGACGTCGGCGGTCCGGACGAGGGCGAGGAACGCGTCCTTGCCCGCCGCGGACTTCAGGTCGAGCGCGACGGACTGCTTGTTCCGGTTGAGCCGCAGGTACGGGGAGCTCTCCCCGTCGAGGAAGGGGCCGCTGGCCCGGACCGGGTCCCCGGCCCGGGGGTCCTCGACCTTGATCACCTGCGCGCCGAGGTCGGCGAGCTGCATGGCCGCGTAGGGGGCGGCCATGAAGACGCCCACCTCCAGCACGGTGATCCCGGTGAGGGGCGGGCGGGCGGTGTCTTCCGTGGGTGCGGGTCTGCTCATGGGTTGCCTCCGCGTGTGGTTGCCGTGGGTGGATCGTGGCCTGCACATGACTGCGCCCCGGCAGGCGGGTCGGCCGGCCGGGGCGCAGTTCGTCGATCAGGGCAGTGCTGCTGCCGTCCTCACAGCCAGCCGGGGACGACCAGGATCAGCCAGGTGACCAGCGGGATGATCGCGACCATCGAGAAGCCCCAGACCATGAGGTTCTTGAAGGTCCGGTCGCGCTCGGCCTCGGTGGCGTTGGCCACCACCAGGGCACCGCTGGTGGAGAACGGGCTGGAGTCCACGATGGAGGACGACAGCGCCAGCGCGGTGATGAGGCCGATCGCCCCGATCGCGTTGTCGCCCTGCAGGAACGGCACGGCCAGCGGGATGAGCGCACCGAGGATGCCGGTGGTCGACGCGAAGGCCGAGACGATGCCACCGATGTAGAGGATGAGCAGCGCGGCGATCAGCGGGACGCCCAGCTTGGCGACGTTGTCACCGAGCCAGCCGGGGACGTTCTGGTCCTGCATGAGCCCGACGTAGGTGACGATGCCGCAGATCAGCAGCACGGTCGGCCAGGCGATCTGGCCCACGGCGCCCTTCGCGCCGCGCGGGGCGACGATCGACAGGAGCACGCCGACGGTGATGGCCATCAGACCGATGTCCAGGTCGAAGACCAGCGCGCCGAGCACCAGCAGCACCAGGCCGCCCAGGGTGAGCGCCCGGTCCCGGTCCAGCGTGGTGACCTGGCCCTCGTGCGGCTCCTCGGCCAGCGCGGTGGTCTGCACGGCCTTGGTGTCCGCACGCTCGCCGGCGGTGGGGTGGTGGTGTCCGGGCTCGCCGTGCCGCGGCTCGGTGACCTGGCCGCCGGAGATCGCGGCACCGCCGGTGCTGGTGCTGCCCACCGCGGTGCGGCGGGCCGGAGCCGGGCCACCGGGGATGTCGGCCCCGGTGTCCTCGGTGGCGTCGCCGGCGACGGTGGCCGCGACGAAGTCGTCGTCACCCCGGTCGGTGACGTCCACCCGGCCGCCGCCCAGCAGCTTGCGGCCGCCGAAGAGGAAGAACACGACGATCGACAGCAGGATGTTGATGACGATCGAGGCGCCCCACAGGAACATCGGGCTGCCCGGCAGGTCGTTGTCCGCGACCACGGTGTTGGTGATGACACCGAAGATCGACAGCGGCGAGAAGCCGCCGGCGGTGGCGCCGTTGATGATGAACAGGCCCATCAGCACCGGGTTGATCCCGTACCGGCGGGCGAAGGACATGCCGACGGGGGCGATGATGGCCACCACGGCCGGCACCACGCCGCCGATCGCGGTCAGCGCGCCGGTGACGGCGAACATGGCCCACGGGATGGCCACCAGCTTGCCGCCGGAGGCCTTGACCGCGGCGTGGACGAGCCAGTCGACCGTGCCGTTGTTCTTGGCGATGGCGAAGAGGTAGGTGACACCGACCAGGACGACGAACAGCGACCCCGGGAAGAACCCGAAGACCATGTCGTCGTAGCCCTCTTCACCCCCGGAGTAGATGAAGTAGGCGGCGACGAAGGCCGCGACGAACCCGAGGGCCCCCATGTGCACGGGCAGCACCGTGGCGACCAGGAAGATCACCAGAAGTATCAAGATCAGGACTAGCTGTACGGACACCGGCGTCCTCAGGCTCGGAGCGGGCACCATCGCCCGCTGGTTGAGCTTCCGCGATGCGGAAGTGCGTTTTCGCTAGCGGGGAAGTCAAGACGACTAGCACCCCCGTGTCAAGCGTCACACGTCACGTTGCCTCGACTTCGGTAATCCGCCTGACGGTAGTAGTCTCCCGCATGGTGGACTTCGAGCATCACCGCCGGAGTCTGATGACCGAGAGGCCGGAGGCATGTCAGTGACGACGAGCACGGGTGGAAGGCACTTCCTGCAGATCCCGGGGCCGACCAACGTCCCGGACCGGGTGCTGCGGGCGATGGACTTCCCCACGATCGACCACCGGGGACCGGAGTTCGCCGCGCTGGGCAAGGAGGTGCTGGAGGCCGTCAAGGCGCCGTTCGGCACGACGCAGCCGGTGATCATCTACCCCGCCTCAGGCACCGGCGCCTGGGAGGCGGCGCTGGTCAACACGCTGTCCCCCGGCGACCGGGTGCTGTGCTTCGAGACCGGCCACTTCGCGACCCTGTGGCAGAAGATGGCGACCGAGATGGGCCTCGAGGTCGACTTCGTGCCGGGCGACTGGCGGCACGGCGTCCCGCCGGAGGCGGTGCAGGAGAAGCTGGCCGCGGACACCGGGCACGAGATCAAGGCCGTCATGGTGGTCCACAACGAGACCTCCACCGGCGTCACCAGCCGGGTCGGTGAGGTGCGCCAGGCGATCGACGCCGCCGGGCACCCCGCCCTGCTGCTGGTCGACACGATCTCCTCGCTGGGCAGCATCGACTACCGCCACGACGAGTGGGGCGTCGACGTGACCATCTCCGGGTCGCAGAAGGGGCTCATGCTGCCGCCGGGGATCAGCTTCAACGCCATCAGCGACAAGGCCCTCGAGGCGTCGAAGACGGCGAAGCTGCCGCGGTCCTACTGGAACTGGGAGCCGATCCTCGCCGCCAACGCGAACGGCTTCTGGCCCTACACGCCGGCCACGAACATCCTCTTCGGCCTCAAGGAGGCCCTGAAGATGCTGGACGAGGAGGGCCTGCCGAACGTCTACGCCCGGCACACCCGGCACGCCGAGGCCACCCGCGCCGCGGTCCGCGGCTGGGGCCTGGAGGTGCTCGCCCTCGACGAGCGCGAGTACTCCGGCTCGCTCACCGCGGTCCTGCTCTCCGACGAGTACGACGCCGACGCCGTGCGGGAGCTGATCCTGCGTGAGTACGACATGTCCCTCGGCGCCGGCCTCACCAAGCTGGCGGGCAAGGTCTTCCGCATCGGCCACCTCGGCCACTTCAACGACCTGACCCTGGCCGGCACGCTCGCCGGCGTCCAGATGGGTCTGGTGCGCAGCGGCGTGAAGATCGACCCGACCGGTCTGCAGGCCGCTCTCGACCGGCTCCAGCAGCCGTGACCGCCGCGCCCGAGCGCGCTCGCGTGGGCGCGGAGGAGCTGGAGCGGGAGCTGACCCGCGCCCTGGACGGGGAGGTCGCCTTCGACGACTACACCCGGCACCTGTTCAGCCAGGACGCGTCGATGTACACGATGATGCCGATCGGCGTCGCCTACCCGGCGCACGCCGCGGACGTCGCGGCCGCGGTCCGGCTGGCCAACGAGGCCGGTGTCCCGGTGCTCGCCCGCGGGGCGGGCACCAGCCTGGCCGGGCAGACCGTCGGCCCGGGTCTGGTGCTCGACCTCTCCCGGCACATGCACCGGATCACCGAGATCGACCCGGAGGCGCGCACGGCCCGGGTCGAGCCCGGCGTGGTGCAGGACGACCTGAACCGGGCCGCCGCCACGCACAAGCTGATGTTCGGGCCGGACACGTCGACGTCCAACCGCGCCACCATCGGCGGGATGATCGGCAACAACTCCGCCGGCAGCGGCTCGGTGCGCTTCGGCATGACGATCGACCACGTCGAGGAGGTCGACGTCGTCCTGGCCGACGGGTCGACGGCCACCTTCGGCGTCGTCGACGAGGCCGAGCGGGCCCGCCGCGCGCAGGGGGACACGCTCGAGGCGGAGATCTACCGCCGGCTGCCGGAGATCGTCGCCGCGAACGGCGCGGCGATCGCGTCCGGGTTCCCGGAGTTCTGGCGGCGGGCCGGTGGCTACCGCCTGGACCGGCTCACCGACGGGCAGCCGTTCGACCTGGCGAAGTTCATCGTCGGCTCCGAGGGCACCCTGGCGATCGTCACGGCGGCGCGCGTGGGCCTGGTGCCCAAGCCGTCGAAGCAGGTCTTCGCCGTCGGTCACTTCGAGACCGTGCAGAAGGCGATCAACGCCACCGAGGACGCGCTCTCCCTCGAGCCCGCCGGCGTGGAGCTGCTGGACCGCACGATCCTCGACCTGTCCCGGCAGAAGATCGAGTACGCCGCGCTCGGCAAGATCCTGGTCGGCGACCCGGACGGGCTGCTGTTCGTCTCCTTCACCGGGGACGACGAGGCCGAGCTGGTCGACAAGATGGACCGGTTGATCGAGCTCTGGGAGCGCAACGGGCACGGGTACCACACGCTGCGGGCGGTCACCCCGGCCCAGCAGGGTGCCCTGATGAAGGTGCGCAAGTCCGCCCTCGGGCTGCTGATGGCCAACTCCGTCGGTGCCCGGCGGCCGCTGGCGTTCGTCGAGGACACCGCCGTCGACCCGAAGTACCTGGCCGAGTACACCGCCCGGTTCAAGGACGTGCTGGACCGGCACGACCTCGAGGCCGGGTTCTACGGCCACTGCTCGGTCGGCTGCCTGCACATCCGCCCCTTCGTCGACCTGACCAAGCCGGGTCAGGTCGAGGTGATGCGCTCGGTCGCCGTGGAGATCAAGGACCTGGTCCGCGAGTACGGCGGGGTCAACTCCAGCGAGCACGGCGACGGGCTGGCCCGCAGCGAGTTCAACCGCGAGCTGTTCGGCGACGACCTGTACGAGGCCATGCGTGAGGTGAAGCGGGTCTTCGACCCGCAGAACCGGCTCAACCCGGGCAAGATCGTCGACTCCCCGTCGATGACCGAGCACCTGCGCGACGCCAACCCGCCCCAGCCGGGGCCGCTGCGCACCCGGCTGCAGTTCGACGTGGTCGGCGGCATGTTCGGCACCGCCGACCGGTGCATGAACATCGGGTTGTGCCGGAAGTCGACCACCGGCGCGATGTGCCCGTCCTACATCGCCACCCGGATGGAGGAGCACTCCACCCGCGGCCGGGCCGGTGCCCTGGTCAAGGCGCTGAGCGAGGGCGACCCGCACACCGCTCTGGGCGACGAGCGGCTGCACGAGGCGCTGGACCTGTGCCTGATGTGCAAGGCCTGCAAGAGCGAGTGCCCGTTGGGCGTGGACATGGCCGCGATGAAGGCCGAGGCGCTGGCGCACAAGTACGACGAGCACGGCATCCCGCTCCGGTCCCGGGTGTTCGGCGCCATCCGCACGCTGAACCGGCTGGGATCGGCGACGGCGCCGCTGTCGAACCTGCCCGGGAAGATCAAGCCGCTGCGGGCGGTGCTCGACTCGAGGCTCGGGATCGCCCGCCAGCGGAGGCTGCCGGTCTTCCAGCGGACCACGCTGATCCGCTGGTTCAAGAAGCACCAGGCACCGGCCAACGCGACCCAGCAGCCGGTCACCATGCTGGCCGACTCCTTCACCAGCTACACCGAGCCGGGCATCGGCCAGGCCGTGGTGCGGCTGCTGGAGGCGGCAGGGCACCCGGTGCGGCTGGAGAGCAAGGGCTGCTGCGGCCGCTCGAGCATCTCCAAGGGGTTGCTCGACGACGCCCGGGGCAAGGCGCAGAAGCTGGCGGCGAACCTGTGCGCCGGCGCCGAGCCCGGGTCGCCGATCGTGGGGTGCGAGCCCTCCTGCATCCTCACGCTGCGCGCCGAGCACGTGCAGCTGCTGCCCGACGACCCGAACGTGCGCGACGTCGCCGCACGGGTCCGGCTGCCGGAGGAGCTCCTCGTCGAGGCCATCGACGACGGGCGCCTGCGGCTGCGGGAGGACAGCTGGCTGGCCGGGCGGACGGTCGTGTTCCACGGCCACTGCCACCAGAAGGCCGAGGCGGGCACCGCGGCGACCGTGGCGCTGCTGCAGCGGATCCCGGGCGTCACGGTGCAGGAGCTCGACGCCGGGTGCTGCGGCATGGCCGGGTCCTTCGGGTACGAGTCCGAGCACTACGACGTGTCGCTGCAGGTCGGGGAGGACCGGCTCTTCCCGGCGGTCCGGGCGGCCGCGCCGGACGCGGTCATCGCCGCGACCGGCGTCTCCTGCCGGGAGCAGATCTTCCACGGCACGGAGCGGAACGCGTGGCACCCCGCCGAGCTGGTCCTGGAGGCCCTCGCCTCGTAGTAGAAGGGCCCCCTCGCCCCCACCGCTCGCAAGCTCGCGGCGGGACCCTGCGAGGGGGCCGCACGACGCAAGGCCCGTCCCCGGAGACCCCGGGGGCGGGCCTTCCGTCGTCGTGCGTCCGTGGGGACCGTCACATCTTCGTGAGGTTGCTTGCGGCAACCAATGAGCGCACGATGTGTGCTGTCTACATGTAGCGGGGGTCCCCCCGCGGACGGCGAACAAGGACGGCGACGTGCACCTCACCCCGGAGACCTCCGAGCGGCTGACCGCCGGCGTGGCCCGGCTGACGCGCACCGCCCGACAGCTCGGCCACCGGGTGGCCGCCGACCTGTACGGCGACCTGCCCTCCTTCGGCTGGGCGATGCTCGTGCCGCTGGAGCAGGACGGCCCGCAGCGGTGCAGCGCGCTCGCCGTCGCCGCCGGGGTCGACGTCTCGGTCGCCAGCCGGCAGGTGGCGGCGCTGGAGCGGGCCGGCTACGTGCAGCGGCAGCCCGACCCGCGGGACGGGCGGGCCAGCCTGATCAACCTCAGCGCCGCCGGCGTCGCCGCGCTCGCCCGCACCCGCGAGGTGCGTGGCCAGTGGGCCGTCGCCGCGCTCGACGACTGGACCGAGGGCGAGGCCCGTCAGCTCACCGCACTGCTGGAGAAGCTGGCCGACGGGCTCGACCGGGCCGGCCGCCGCCCGGTCGTGCCGCCGTCCCGACTCCCGGCCGATGCGCCGCCGACCGCCGCCGTCCGGTGACCCCCGCCGTCGTCCCCCGCCGCCCTGAACGCACCACCAGGAGAACCCGCATGAACACCCCCGCCGCCGTCCGGCCCGCCGCCGGACCCGCTGCGCCACCGGCTGAGCAGCAGGGCCGGATGAGCCACCGGCAGATCCTGGAGGCGCTCTCCGGGATGTTGCTGGCGATGTTCGTGGCCTTCCTGTCCTCGACCGTGGTCTCCAACGCCCTGCCGACGATCATCACCGACCTGCGCGGCACGCAGAGCCAGTACACCTGGGTGGTCACCGCCACCCTGCTGGCCTCGACGGCGTCCACGCCGATCTGGGGCAAGCTCGCCGACCTGTTCAGCAAGAAGCTGCTGATCCAGCTGTCGATCGTCATCTTCATCGTCGGCTCGATGCTGGCCGGGCTCGCCCAGTCGGTGGACACGCTGATCGGCTGGCGGGTGCTGCAGGGGCTGGGGCTCGGCGGGCTGCAGGCCCTCGTGCAGATCGCGATGGCGGCGATGATCAGCCCGCGGGAGCGCGGCCGGTACTCCGGGCTGCTCGGCTCGGTGATGGCGGTGGCCACGGTCGGTGGCCCGCTCCTCGGTGGCCTGCTGGTCGACACGAGCTGGCTGGGCTGGCGCTGGTGCTTCTACGTCGGAGTCCCGTTCGCCGTCGTCGCCCTGGTGCTGCTGCAGCGGACTCTGAACCTGCCGGTCACCAAGCGGAAGGTCACGATCGACTACCTCGGCGCCGCCTTCCTCACCGCAGGTGTCTCCGCGCTGCTGATCTGGGTCACCCTGGCCGGCAGCAGCTTCGCCTGGGCCTCGGTCGAGACCGCGCTGTTCCTCGCCGGCGGCGTGCTGGCGATCATCGCCTTCGTCGTCACCGAGCTGCGGGCGGTGGAGCCGATCGTGCCGCTGCGGCTGTTCGAGGACCGGACGACGACGCTCGCGATCATCGCCAGCGTGGCGATCGGTGTCGCGATGTTCGGCTCGACCGTCTTCCTCGGCCAGTACCTGCAGATCTCGCGGGGCTACTCGCCGACCGCGGCCGGCCTGCTCACCATCCCGATGGTCGGCGGCCTGCTGGTCTCCTCGACCGTCTCCGGCATCCTGATCACCCGCCACGGCAGGTGGAAGCGGTACCTCGTCGCCGGGTCGCTGCTCGTGGCCGGCGGCTTCGGGCTGCTGGCCACGATCGACCACGCGACCGACATGGTCCTGCTGGGCGTCTTCCTGGCGGTGCTCGGCATCGGGATCGGGATGACGATGCAGAACCTGGTGCTGGCCGTGCAGAACACCGTCGCGGCGACCGACCTGGGGGCGGCCAGCTCCGCGGTCGCCTTCTTCCGCAGCCTGGGCGGCACCATCGGTGTCTCGGTGCTCGGCGCGGTGCTGTCCAACCGGGTCGGCGACCTCATCCAGCAGGGCCTCGCGACCGTCCCCGGCGCGGCGGAGGCCGCGGCCGGCGGCTCCGGGGAGATCGGCCTGGCCTCGCTGGCCAACGCGCCGGCGCCGATCCGCGAGCTGATCCAGGTCTCCTACGGGGACGCCACCGGCCGGATCTTCCTGATCTCCGCGTGCCTCTCGGTCATCACGGTCCTCGCCATCGTCTTCATCCGGGAGGTGGCGCTGCGGACCGAGACCGGTGACGAACGGATGCGGACCGAGGCCGACGCCACCGCCGACGTCGACGGGGAGCTCGCCGGCCACCCCCGCGGCTGAGCCCGGACGACGAGGGCCTGCCTCCCCGCGTGGGAGGCAGGCCCTCGTGTCCCCCCTGCAGTGGGGGCAGGAGGGTCCTTCGTCACACCAGCGCGGCGTCCAAGGTGATCTCGTCGACCGCGGCGAGCGCCTTGCTGACCGGGCAGCCCTCCTTGGCGGCCTGCGCGGCCTTCTGGAAGCCGTCGGCGTCCAGGCCGGTGACCTCGCCGCGCACGGTGAGCGCGATCTTGGTGATGGCGCCGGCGCCGAGGGTCACCTCGGCGGTCACGTCGAGGGACTCGGTCGTCCCGCCGGCCTTGCCGATCTCGCTGGACAGCGCCATGGAGAAGCACGACGAGTGCGCGGCGGCGATGAGCTCCTCGGGGCTGGTCGTGCCCCCGGCCTCGTCCGCCGTGCGCTTCGGGTAGCTGACGTCGAAGGTGCCGACCTTCGAGCTGGTGAGCTCGACCTGGCCGGACCCCTCCTGCAGGGAACCGTTCCAGGCGGTGCGGGCAGTACGGGTGGGCATCGGACCTCCTTGCGGCTGCGTCCGCCGGCGCGGGATGCGCCAGGGACGATCACCGTGTCGTGTCGGGGACAACCCTGGCCAGCCGACGCCGTTCCCGCCACCCCAGTCGGCCCGGCCGTGCGGCCCCCTTGCAGGGCCCCGCCGCGAGCCTGCGAGTGGCGGGGGCAAGGGGGTCCTTCCTCAGACGGCGGCGTCCTGGCGGGGCTGGGCGACGCGCTCGGTGAGCAGCCGGAGCTGCCCCTTCAGATCGGCGAACTGCTGCCTGTCCAGCGCCAGCACGTCGATCATCTCGGCGGAGATCGAGCAGGCGGGGCCCTGGAGCGCCCGGCCCGCATCGGTGAGGCGCACCGACACCGACCGCTCGTCGTCGGCCCGGCGGTGCCGGGTGACCAGACCGGCGGTGGTCAGTCGCTTGAGCAGCGGGGAGAGGGTGCCGGAGTCCAGTGCCAAGCGGTTGCCCAGCTGGCCGACCGTCTGCCCGTCCTGCTCCCACAGCAGCATCAGCACGAGGTACTGCGGATAGGTCACGCCCAGCTCGTCGAGCAGCGGACGGTAGCGCGCTGTGACCGCCCGGGAGGCCGCGTAGAGCGCGAAGCACAGTTGGTCGTCGAGGGCCACGCTCGGCGACGGGGTGTCCGTCATGGCCCCCAGAGTAGGGCGCAACCTGGCGGCAGGCCGCCGTGTCGTCCGTCTCGCCGGTCGGCCGGCGGCGTGCAACCGTTCCCGCGGCGAGCGGCCGCGCGGCGGCTGGACGGGCAGGGTTGAGTGGAACAGACTCAACTCCTCCGTCGTTGTGCTGAGCGACATGCCGGCCACCGTGCCGGCACCCGATCGAGAGGACGCACGACCCGACCATGCAGAGCAAGCTGACCACGCGTTCGCAGGAGGCGATCACCGCCGCCCAGCGGCTGGCGGTCGACCGCGGCCAGGCGGCGCTCGAGCCCCTGCACCTGCTCGTCGCGCTGCTCGAGCAGACCGACGGCATCGCCGGCCCGCTGCTCCGGGCGACCGGCGCCGACCCGGCCGACGTCCGGGCCAAGGCCGACGCGGCCCTGCGCCGGATGCCGAGCGTCAGCGGTGCCACGGTCCCCGCGCCCCAGCCGTCCCGCGAGCTGCTCCGGGCCATCAACGCCGCGAGCGAGCAGGCCGGCGCGCTCGGCGACGAGTACGTCTCCACCGAGCACCTGCTCGTCGGCCTCGCCACCACGGAGGGGGAGGCCCGCGCGGTCCTCGCCGGCTCCGGTGCCACGCGCGACGCGCTGCTGGCCGCCTTCCGCACCGTCCGCGGCAACCGGAAGGTCACCACCGCCGACCCGGAGGGCACCTTCCAGGCGCTGCAGAAGTACGCCGTCGACCTCACCGAGCGCGCGCGGGACGGCAAGGTCGACCCGGTCATCGGGCGGGACACCGAGATCCGCCGGGTGGTGCAGGTGCTCTCCCGGCGCACCAAGAACAACCCCGTGCTGATCGGTGAGCCCGGCGTCGGGAAGACCGCGATCGTCGAGGGCCTCGCCCAGCGGATCGTGGCCGGCGACGTCCCCGAGAGCCTCAAGGGCAAGCGGCTGATGGCGCTGGACCTGAGCGCGATGGTCGCCGGGGCCAAGTACCGCGGCGAGTTCGAGGAACGGCTCAAGGCCGTGCTGCAGGAGATCACCGAGGCCGAGGGCCAGGTGATCACCTTCATCGACGAGCTGCACACCATCGTCGGCGCCGGGGCCACCGGCGACTCGGCGATGGACGCGGGCAACATGATCAAGCCCATGCTCGCCCGCGGCGAGCTGCGGATGGTCGGGGCCACCACGCTGGACGAGTACCGCGAGCACATCGAGAAGGACCCTGCGCTGGAGCGCCGGTTTCAGCAGGTGTACGTCGGCGAGCCCTCGGTCGAGGACACGATCGGCATCCTGCGCGGGCTCAAGGAGCGCTACGAGGTGCACCACGGCGTGCGGATCACCGACACCGCGATCGTCGCCGCCGCGACGCTGTCCGACCGGTACGTCTCCGCCCGGTTCCTGCCGGACAAGGCGATCGACCTGGTCGACGAGGCCGCCAGCCGGCTGCGCATGGAGATCGACAGCCGCCCCGTCGAGGTCGACGAGGTGGAGCGGATCGTGCGCCGGCTGGAGATCGAGGAGATGGCGCTGGCCAAGGAGGACGACGAGCCCTCCATCGAGCGGCTGGCGGCGCTGCGCAGCGAGCTGGCCGACCGCCGGCAGGAGCTCGACGAGCTGACCGCCCGCTGGCAGCAGGACAAGACCGCGATCGACCGCATCCAGCACATCAAGGAGGAGCTGGAGGCTGCCCGGCTCGACGCCGAGCGCGCCGAGCGGAACGGCGACCTGGCGCACGTCGCCGAGCTCCGCTACGGCCGGCTGCCGCAGCTGCAGCGCGAGCTGGACGAGGCCGAGGCCCAGGTCGCGAACCGCGAGTCGATGCTCAAGGAGGAGGTCGGCCCGGACGACATCGCCGACGTCGTCCAGGCCTGGACCGGCATCCCCGCCGGCCGGCTGCTCGAGGGGGAGACGCAGAAGCTGCTGCGGATGGAGGAGGGGCTCGGCAAGCGCGTCGTCGGCCAGCCCGACGCGGTCCGCGCCGTCTCCGACGCCGTCCGCCGGGCGCGCTCGGGCGTCTCCGACCCCGACCGGCCCACCGGGTCCTTCCTGTTCCTCGGCCCCACCGGCGTCGGCAAGACCGAGCTGGCCAAGGCGCTGGCGGAGTTCCTCTTCGACGACGAGCGGGCGATGGTCCGCATCGACATGAGCGAGTACTCCGAGAAGCACTCGGTGGCCCGGCTGGTCGGCGCCCCGCCCGGCTACGTCGGGTACGAGGCCGGTGGCCAGCTCACCGAGGCGGTGCGGCGGCGCCCGTACACCGTCGTCCTGATGGACGAGGTGGAGAAGGCGCACCCGGACGTCTTCGACGTGCTCCTGCAGGTGCTCGACGACGGCCGGCTGACCGACGGCCAGGGGCGGACGGTGGACTTCCGGAACACCATCCTGATCCTGACGTCGAACCTCGGCTCGCAGGTGATCGCCGACCAGTCGATCCCCGACGAGCAGAAGCAGAAGGCCGTGATGGAGGTCGTCCGGGCGCACTTCAAGCCGGAGTTCCTCAACCGGCTCGACGACGTGGTGATGTTCCGGGCCCTCGGGTCGGAGGAGCTCGCCGGCATCGTCGACATCCAGGTGGGTGTGCTCGGCCGCCGGCTCGCGGCGCGCCGGCTGACCCTGCAGGTCACCGACGCCGCCCGCGAGTGGCTCGCGCTCAACGGGTTCGACCCGGTCTACGGGGCGCGGCCGCTGCGCCGGCTGGTCCAGTCGGCCATCGGCGACCAGCTGGCCAAGGCGCTGCTGTCCGGCGAGATCCGGGACGGCGACCAGGTCCTCGTCGACTGGCCGGTCGACGTCGCCGACGACTCGATCGGGCTGCAGGTCACCCGCGCCTGATGCCCGGGCGGAGCCCGTCACCCCCGGCAGGGGTGGCGGGCTCCGTCGCATGCGGACCCCGATCCCCGCGCGGCTGGACGCGCCGCCGGGCTCCGGATGGCCGATGATCATCAACGTCGGCAACGGAGAGGGCAGGAGCGTCATGACGTCAGGACCGCAGGACCCGCAGCAGGGCGGCGGGTACGGGCAGCCGCCGTTCGGCCAGTCCCCGTCGGGCCAGCCGCAGTACGGCCAGCCACAACCCGGTCAGCAGCCACCGTACGGCGGACCACCGTACGGCGGACCGCAGTACGGCGGACCGCAGCACGACCAGCCCGGCTACGGGCAGCAGGGCTTCGGGGCCTACCCGAACGCACCCGCCGGCTGGCAGGGCGGCGGCGCGCCCGCCGCCCCGACCGAGCGGCCCAGCACCGTGAAGCTCGGCATCGGCGCGTTCCTGCTGAGCACCGTGCTGGGGCTGCTCGGCTCGTTGCTCACCTTCTCCGACCTGAACCGGGTGGCGGCCCAGCTCGGCCGCGATTCGGGGCTCAGCGAGAGCGAGGCGTCCGCGGTCGTGACGACGGGTGTGGTCATCAGCCTGCTGTTCGTCGCCGCCTACCTGCTGGTGATCTGGTTCGCCTGGCAGGGGCGGAACTGGGCGCGGATCGTGCTGTGGGTGCTCGGCGGCCTCAGCCTGGCGTCCGCCTTCGCGGCGCCGGGGGCCGAGACCGGGATCCTGGGCTTCCTGCAGTTGCTGCTCGTGCTCGTCGGCGTCGTCGCCCTGGCCCTGAAGCCGTCCAACCACTGGTACGCGGCCGAGCGCGACCGGCGGCGGGCCTACCGCGGCTGACGGACCGGGAGAGCGTCACCCCTCGACGCTCTCCCGGAGGCACTGCTCGTGCCGGGCCTGGTCGCCGGTCTGGTCGAACTCGGTCGTGCAGTCCCCGGTGGTCCGCACGAAGAAGACCGCGCCGGCGAGGACGAGGACGCCGAGCAGCAGGCCGAGGACGCCGAGCAGCAGGCCGAGGGCGCCGGTGACGACGCCGGTGATCGCCATGCCGCGGTTGTCCGCCCGGCGCGCCTCGACCCGGCGCAGGGCCACGATGCCCAGCACGAGCGCGATCAGGCCGAGCACGATGCCCGGCACGCCGACCAGGAAGGCGCCCGGCAGGGACAGGATGCCGAGCACCAGCGCGGCGATGCCGAGGCCGGTGGACCGCGGCGGCTCGCCGTACCCGCCGTAGGGCGCCGGCTGGCCGTACTGGCCGCTCGGCACGGGGTGGCCCGGCGACTGCGGGTGCTGGGGACCGGAGGGCGTCGTCATCCGCGGGAGCGTAGGCAGTCGCTCCGGCCGTGGCCCGGTGCGACGTGTCAGCAGCACGCCCACGCCGCGCCCGACGACGGTCACCGCCGGCCTCGGCGCCTTCCTGGCCTACACCGTGATCGGCGTGATCGCCTCGATCATCACGTTTGCCGGCATGGACACGGTGATGGACGCCGCGGCCCGGGACGCCGGGGTGGACCCCGAGGCATTCTCCGGCCTCGAGCGGGTGACCACCACGGCGGCGACCACCTTCGGGCTGCTGTGGACCGCCTTCGCCCTGGTCGTGCCCTGGTTCGCCTGGCGGGGGCACAACTGGGCGCGGAGAGTCCTCTGGGTCATCGGCGGGCTCGGCCTGCTCTCGGTGCTCGGCGGGCTCGCCAGGCCCGATCCCCGCGCTGGACGTGCTCACCGTGCTGCAGTGGCTGCTGCTCGCCGCCGGCATCGTGCTGCTGGCACTCACGCCCTCGAGCGCGTGGTTCCGGGCCGAGGGGCGGCGCCGGCAGGCCGTCGGCGGCTGACCGGCGTCCTCAGACGTCCGCGCCGGGCCCCGACGCCGCGGCGTGGCGGTCCCCGGCGAGGAAGGCCGCGAGCCGCAGCGCCAGCGCCACGATGGTGAGCGTCGGGTTGGCCACGCCTGAGCTCGGGAAGACCGAGCCACCGACGAGGTACAGGCCGGGGGAGCCGTACACGGCGCAGTCCGGGTCGACGACGCCCTCCGCGGGGTCGGCGGCCATCCGCGTCGTCCCGGCGTGGTGGTTGTAGTCGGCGGCCGCCCTCCGGAAGGCGGACGGGTCCTCGAGCCAGTCGACCAGCCGCACCCGGGCCAGCCCGCCGGCCTCCGCCTGCGCCGCGACCCGCCGAGCCGTCTCGGTGGCGGCGGCGCACTCCGCGGCGCCGACCGTCCAGTGCACCTCCAGCCTCCGGGCGCCGAGCGCGTCACGCCGTGGGGACAGGCGGAGGTGGCTGTCGCCCAGCGGGGGCTGCTCGGTCTGCACGCGCAGGAGCAGCCGGCTGTGGTGGTCCAGCGGCGCGGCGGCACCCCGGCGGCGGTGCCGCAGCTCACGGACCAGGGGGCCGGGCCCGGCGAGCACCTGCGCCACCTCGTGACCCAGTGCCGGTGGTCTGCGGCGCTGTCCCAGGGCGTCGGTCACGCGCTTGAGGGCGCCCACGGGGGAGTGCGGACCGTGCACGACCTGGAGGTCGGCGAGGGCGCCGAGCAGTCCCCGGTCCTGCTGCACGGCCGGGCTCAGCATCAACTTGGGGCGGACCCGGTGGTCGCCGACGCGGCGGACCTGGAAGAAGGTCGCGAGGCGGCCGGAGGGCGGGAGGACCTCGCCGAGGTACCAGTACGGGTGGTCCTGCAGCCCCGCGCCGAGCAGGCCCGCATGGTTGCCCAGCCCACCGGGTGCGGCGCCGCTGCCGAGCAGCAGCCGCGCGTTCTCGAGGGCACCGCAGGCCAGCACCGTGGCCCGGGCGCGCAGGACGCGCTCGGCGCCGGAGAGGTCACGGGCCCGCACCCCCGTCACGCGGTCGCCGTCCTCGAGCACCTCCACGGCGGTCCCGCCCAGGACGACCGTGATGCCCGGGTCGTCCGCGACCGACCTGCGCAGGTGGTCGCCGACCCGGAAACGGGGGCTGTGGTGCAGGACCCGGAACTCCATGCCCGAGCCGTCGAGGCAGGTGGCGACGTCGTCGGTGACGTCGTCGGGCCCGAAGGTGGCGGTGGGGATCGCGAAGAAGCGGGTCGCCTGGTCCTGCCATCGCCGGAACTCGTCCAGCGGCACCGGCCACGCGCTCCCGGGCACCCACGGGCGACCCACGACGTCGGAGTCCTCCAGCGGCAGGCACCCACCGGCCCAGAGCTGACCCGTGCCGCCGAAGCCGCGGGCCCGGCCGGTGCGGCCGCCGGGGAACGGCAGCCCGGTGGTGAGGACCTCGTTCAGGGGGTGCAGCACCGAGCGGCGCCCGCCGCTCTCCAGCAGCAGCACCTCCGCGCCCCGCCGCCGCAGCTCGGTGGCGAGCGCCAGGCCCCCCGGCCCGCTGCCCACGACGAGGACGTCCGCCTCGGCCGGTCGCTCGTCCAGGCGCCGCAGGGAGGTGAACATGTGGTGGGGCGCCGCTCCGAGTCGAGGTCGAGGAGGGCCGACGGCCCGCGCGCCGGGAGGGTACGACAGGACCGTCCGGTGCGGGAGGTGCCGTCGCGCAGGCCCGACCGGCCCGTGGGAGGCAGGCTCCGTGGTGGGCCGGGCTCCGTGGTGGCGACGACGGCGCCGGGGCCGGGGATGCCATGCTCGGCGGTCAGTGCACCGGCCGCCCGGTCCCCGGGGAGCCCGACCACCCAGGAGGAGCACACCGTGAGAGCCCCTCGGCGGTCCCGAGCCGCCGCCCTGACCGCCGTTCCCGGGCTGGTCCTCGTCCTGGTCCTGACCGCGTGCGGCGGGACCGCCGGCGACGCCGCCGCCACGGGCGCCGCCCCGTCGGCCGCCGGCCCCGCGGAGACGACGGCCACGGCCACCCCGGCGGCCGAGGGGCCGATCGGGGCGGGCTGCGACGTGCTGCCGGCCGAGGGGCCGGGCAGCCTCCCGGCGCTCGCCACCACGCCGGCCGGCACGGCGGTGAGCACGAACCCGCAGCTGACCACGCTCGCGCAGGCCGTGCTGGCCGCCAACCTGGTCGACGTCGTGAACACCCGGGCGGACATCACCGTGCTCGCCCCGACCAACGCAGCCTTCGACGCGCTCGGCGCCGACGCCGTCCCCGCGCTGATCGCCGACGTGCCGCGGCTGACCACCGTGCTGACCCACCACGTGCTCAGCGGCCGGCTGGCCCCGGAGGAGCTCGCCGGTGAGCACCGGACCCTGCAGGGCGACACGGTCACCGTCACCGGGTCCGGCGGGTCCTTCGGCGTGGCCGCCGACCAGACCCTGGCCGGCGTGGCGCCGGCCACGGTCGTCTGCGGCAACGTCCCGACGGCCAACGCCACCGTGTACCTCGTCGACCAGGTGCTCGCCCCGGCCGGCTGAGCGCCGCGGCGGACCCACCCGGGCCGCTCAGTAGGGTCGGGGGCATGGCAGAGGACCCCGTTCCCCAGCACACCTCGTCCCTGGGGGCGGGCCCCTGGAACGGGGCCGCCCACCCCGACCGCGACCGGCTGCTCGAGCTCGTCGTCGAGCTCGCCGTGGTGCACGGGAAGGTGACGCTGTCCTCGGGGCGGGAGGCGGACTGGTACATCGACCTGCGGCGGCTGACCCTGCACCACGAGGGCGCACCCCTGGTCGGCCGGGTGATGCGGCAGCTGACCCGGGACCTGGCCTACGAGGCGGTCGGCGGGCTCACGCTCGGCGCCGACCCGGTGGCCACCGCGATGCTGCACGCCGCGGCCGACGGCGAGGGGTTCCTCGACGCCTTCGTCGTCCGCAAGCAGGGCAAGGCGCACGGGCTACAGCGGCGGATCGAGGGCCCGGACGTCGCCGGCCGGCCGGTGCTGGCGGTGGAGGACACGTCCACCACCGGCGACAGCGTGCTGCAGGCGGTGGAGGCGCTGCACGAGGCGGGGGCCGAGGTGGTCGCCGTCGCGGTGATCGTCGACCGTGGCGCCCGGGCCGCCGTCGAGGCGGCCGGCCTGGAGTACCGGGCGGCGTTCGAGCTGTCCGACCTCGGGCTCGGCTGAGCGGCCGGACCAGCTCGCGCCGTTGTGCGCTCATCGTCGCCATGCGGCACCGGAGGCGACATCGAGCGCACAACGGCGGCGATGACGGCGGGCGCGTGGGCCTACCGTTCGCGGATGACCAGCACGCCGAGGCGGCGGCGCGACCGGTGGACGTCGTTCGTCGCCGACCCCGACCACCCCCGCGTCCTCCACGAGGAGGGCAACCCGGCGCACCGCGCACGGGTGGAGCACGACCGCGCCGTCCTGCTGGTGCACCTCTCCGACGAGGACGGCGCCGGGTGGACCACGCTCGCCGTCGACCGCGCCACCCGCCGGTACGCGGTCGGCCAGGCCCCCACCCAGCTCGCCGCCGCCCGCCAGGCCGTGGAGTCGTTGCGCGCGGAGGTGCCCGCCGGGCCGCGGAGGTGACAGCCTGAGCCCATGAGCACGCCGCGGGAACGACTGCTGGTCATCGGCGGCGACGCCGCCGGGATGTCCGCCGCCGCCCAGGCCCGGCGGCTGCGCGACGCCGACGACCTGGAGATCGTCGTCCTCGAGCAGGGTCCGGAGGTCTCCTACTCCGCCTGTGGCATCCCCTACTGGGTCGGCGGGCTGGTGACCGACCGCGACGACCTGATCGCCCGCACGCCGGCCGAGTTCGCCGCGCGGGGCATCACCGTGCACACCGGCACCGCCGCGACCGCGATCGACCTGGACGCCGGGGAGGTCGTCACCGGGGACGGCGAACGGCTCGGCTACGACCGGCTGGTCGTCGCCACCGGCGGCCGGCCGGCGCGCCCGCCGATCCCCGGGCTGGACGCCCCCGGGGTTTTCGGGGTGCACCGGCTCGACGACGGCGCGGCGATCCGGGCGGCGATCGACGCCGGGGCGCGCACCGGGCTCGTGCTCGGCGGCGGGTACATCGGGCTGGAGATGGCCGAGGTGCTGCAGCTCCGCGGGCTGGACGTCACGGTCGTCCTCGCCGACCCGCTGCCGATGCAGCTGCTGGACGCCGACATGGCGGAGCGGGTCTGCGCGGCGATGGGGAAGGCGGGCATCGCCGTCCACACCGACCAGGCGGTACGCGAGGTGCTCCTCGACCCCGCCGGCCGGGCCTGCGGGGTGCGCACCGACCGCGGCACGTACGAGGCGGACCTCGTCGTCCTCGGCCTGGGCATGCGGCCGGAGGTGCAGCTGGCCGCCGACGCCGGGCTGGCCCTGGGCCCGACCGGCGCGATCGACGTCGACCGCAGCCAGCGCTGCCGGGAGCACCCCGAGGTCTTCGCCGCCGGGGACTGCGCCCAGACCCACCACCGGGTCACCGGCGAGGTGGCCCACGTGCCGCTGGGCACGCACGCCAACAAGCAGGGGCGCGTGGCCGGCTCGGTGATCGGCGGGCGGCCGGCCCGGTTCGCCGGCGTGCTCGGCACCGCGCTGACCCGGGTCGGGGAGCTGGAGGTGGCCCGTACCGGGCTGTGCACGACCCAGGCCGAGCAGGCGGGCTTCGCGTTCCGCACCGAGGTCATCGAGGGCACCACCCGGGCCGGCTACTTCCCCGGCGCGGAGGAGATCGCGATCAAGCTGATCAGCGAGGCCGGCTCGGACCAGCTGCTCGGCGCGCAGATCGTGGGCGGGCCGGGCTCCGGGAAGCGCATCGACGTGCTGGCCACCGCCATCTGGGCCGGCCTCACCGCCGAGGAGCTGGCCGGGGCCGACCTGTCCTACGCCCCGCCGTTCTCGCCCACCTACGACCCGGTGGTGGTGGCCGCCCGGGTGCTCAGCCGGACCGAACAGGGCTGAGCGGCAGCCCGGCTGCGCCACGGGCGATCAGCCGGTGGGATGCTGACGCCCAGCAGAGCCGCTGGTCCCCGACATCAGGAGAGCACCGCATGCCCATCGCGACCCCCGAGGTCTACGCCGACATGATCACCCGGGCGAAGGAGGGCGGCTTCGCCTACCCGGCGATCAACTGCACGTCGTCCGAGACGATCAACGCCGCGCTGCGCGGGTTCGCCGACGCCGGCAGTGACGGGATCATCCAGTTCTCCACCGGCGGCGCGGAGTTCGGCTCGGGCACGCGGGTCAAGGACATGGTCACCGGTGCTGTCGCGCTCGCCGAGTTCGCCCACGTCGTCGCCGAGAAGTACCCGGTCCAGGTGGCGCTGCACACCGACCACTGCCCCAAGGACAAGCTCGACAGCTACGTCCGGCCGCTGATCGCGATCTCCCAGGACCGGGTCGACGCCGGCCAGGCGCCGCTGTTCCAGTCGCACATGTGGGACGGCTCGGCGGTCGAGCTGACCGAGAACCTGGAGATCGGCCAGGAGCTCATCGCCAAGTGTGCGTCGGCGAAGATCGTCCTCGAGGTGGAGATCGGCGTCGTGGGCGGCGAGGAGGACGGCGTCGCGCACGAGATCAACGAGAAGCTCTACACCGCCGACGGCGACTTCGTGCGGACGGCGGAGGCCCTCGGCCTCGGCGAGAAGGGCGTGTACCTGCTGGCCGCGACCTTCGGCAACGTGCACGGCGTCTACAAGCCCGGCAACGTGAAGCTGCGCCCCGAGGTGCTCGAGCGCGGCCAGGCCGTCGTCGCCGAGCAGTTCGGTCTCGGGGACGGCGCCAAGCCGTTCAACCTGGTCTTCCACGGCGGCTCGGGGTCGGACCTGTCCGACATCCGCGAGGCGATCTCCTACGGCGTCGTGAAGATGAACGTCGACACCGACACCCAGTACGCCTTCACCCGGGCGATCGTCGGCCACATGTTCAGCAACTACGACGGTGTGCTCAAGGTCGACGGCGAGGTCGGGGTCAAGAAGGCCTTCGACCCGCGCACCTACATGAAGCTCGCCGAGACCAGCATGGCCCAGCGGGTCGGTCAGGCGTGCGAGGACCTGCTGTCCGCCGGCCAGTCGCAGGCCGGCTGATGGGGCACCCGCACCACAACCTGCTCGGCGAGCCGCCGGCGACGCTGCTGCCCGCCGATCCCGGGGCCGAGGCCCTGGCGGACGGCGTGGACCCGGCGGAGGTCGCCGCGGCGCACCCGACGTCCCGCGCGGCGTGGGCCGCGCTGGCGGACGGCGCGCTGGCCGACGGCGAGACGATCCAGGCCTACGCCTACGCCCGAACCGGGTACCACCGGGGGCTCGACGCGCTGCGCCGCAACGGCTGGAAGGGCCACGGCCCGGTGCCGTGGTCGCACGAGCCCAACCGCGGGTTCCTGCGCTGCGTCACGGTGCTCGCGGCGGCCGCGGAGCGGATCGGTGAGGTCGACGAGCAGGAGCGCTGCACTGAGCTGTTGCGCGACTGCGACCCGTCACTGACTGGTTGACCTGCCAAATCGTAGATCGACTCGCGCTGCGGGGAGGACCGCCAGGACCTACCCTTCGCTCTCCTGACCACCGTCCGGTGGCCCTGAGAAGAGGGAGGTGCCCATGGTCACGCTGCTGTGGATCCTGGCGGTCGTGTTGGTGATCGCGGGGATCGTGGCGATCGTCCGAGGGCAGATGCTGTGGGGGATCGTGCTCATCGTCGTCGGGCTCCTGGTCGGACCCGGTGGGGTGAGCGTCTTCGCCTGAACGGCGGGGCCGCTCTCCGCGAGGAGGGCGGCCCCGTTCGTCGTGGATTAGGGCACAAGGATCGCGCGCCCGCGGACCCGGCCGGCGTCGAGGTCGTCGATCGCCGACTGGAAGTCGTCCAGCGCGTACCGCGCCGTGTGCAGCGTGACCTCCGACTGCGCGGCCAGCGCCATCAGGTCGACCAGGTCGTTGTAGGAGCCGACCAGGTTCCCCAGGACGTTGATCTCCGCGGAGATCAGGTCGATCGTCGGGACGTCGACGTTCTCCCCGTACCCGACCACCAGGTAGTCACCGGCCCGCCGGGTCATCGCCAGGCCCTCCCCGGTGCTGCCGCCCTCACCGACGAAGTCGATGACCACCTCGGCCCCGTGCCCGCCGGTGAGCTGCCGGACCCGTTCCACCTGGCCGCCGTCGGCCAGCACGCCGTGGTCGGCGCCGATCGATTCGGCCAGCGCGAGTGCGTCGGGGTTGCGGTCGACGACGATCAGCTCGGCGGGGGAGAGCGCCTTGAGCACCTGGATCCCGATGTGCCCGAGGCCGCCCGCGCCGATCATCACGCAGCGGAAGCCGGGGCGCAGCCGGCGGGCCGCCTTGGCCACCGCGTGGTAGGCGGTGAGCCCCGCGTCGGCCAGCGCGGCGACGTCGGCCGGCTCCAGCGACTCGTCGATCCGCACCACGCTGCGTGCCGAGGTCTTGAGGTACTCCGCGTAGCCGCCGTCGGTGTCGATGCCGGGGAACTGCGAGTTCTCGCAGTGCACGTCGTCCCCGGAGCGGCAGGCGCGGCAGAGCCCGCAGGTGATCAGCGGGTGCAGGATCACCTTGTCGCCCTCGGCCACGGAGGTCACCGCGCTGCCCACCGCCGCCACCCAGCCCGCGTTCTCGTGCCCGATGGTGTACGGCAGCTGGACCTGCGACTTCTCGGCCCACTGGCCCTCCAGGACGTGCAGGTCGGTGCGGCAGACGCCGGCCCCGCCGATCTTCACGACGACGTCGTGCGGACCGGTGACCTCGGGTCGCGGGACGTCCGCCAGCTGCAGTGGCTGGTGGTACCCGGTGACGCGGACGGCTCTCATGGCAGCACCTCCCGGTCCCAGCAGGGTGCGCCCGGGGCCCCGCTGCCGCAACAGCGCCCGGTACCGGATCAGCGGTCGCCGTGCGCCGCCCGCAGCGAGTCGGTGAGCGCGGAGAGCTGGTCGCCGCCGGCGACCAGCCGGGTCAGGTCGTCGGCGTCGACGTCCTCCCGGGTCAGGTCCCCGGCCACCCGGCCGCCGCCAAGCAGCAGGAAGCGGTCGCCCACCAGGTGGGCGTACTGGGGGCTGTTGGTGACGAACAGGACCGCCAGCCCGTCGTCGCGGGCGGCGACCACCGCCTGCAGCACCACCGCCCGCTGGGCCACCGTCATCGGGGCCGTCGGCTCGTCGATGACCAGCACCCGGGCGCCGAAGTGCAGCGCCCGGGCGATCGCCAGGCTCTGCCGCTCCCCGGCCTGCAGCGCGCTGGCCGGCTGGTCGACGCTGAGGCTGGTGACGCCCACCCGCGCCATCGCCTGCTCCGCGATCGCCCGCGCCCGGCCGGTGTCCAGCCGCCGGAACGGCCACACCCCCCGGGTCGGCTCGGCGCCCAGGAAGAAGTTCCGCCACACCGACATGAGCGGCGCGATCGCGAGGTCCTGCCAGATGGTCGCGACGCCCAGCGCCCGGGCCTGCTGCGGCGACCGGAACCGCACCGGCTGCCCGGCGACCAGCAGCTCCCCCTCCGCCGGGTGCAGCAACCCCGACAGCAGCGCCACCAGCGTCGACTTGCCCGACCCGTTCTCCCCGAGCACGCAGGTGACCTCGCCCGGACGCAGCGCGAGGGAGACCCGGGACAGCGCCGGCACGCTGCCGAACCGCACGGTGACCCCGCTCAGCTCCAGCACCGGCGCGGGCCGCTCCCCGGCCGTGCTCACGAGCGGGGCACCGCGCGCAGCCGGCGGCGCACCAGGCCGTTGGCCAGCAGCGCCACGAGCAGGCACAGCCCGAGGAAGGCCTGGAACCAGCGGGGGTCCCAGCCGGCCAGCGCGATGCCCTCCCGGGCCACGCCGTACAGCAGCGCGCCCAGCGCCGCCCCGTAGGGGGAGCCGTACCCGCCGGTGAGCAGGCACCCGCCGATCACCGCGACGACGATGAACTCGATCTCCGCGCCGAGCGCGGGGTCGACCTGCACCCCGCCGAGCCGGACCAGCCCGAGGGTGCCGATCAGCCAGCCGGCCGTGGCGGTGCCGAGGAAGAGCAGGACGCTGGTCCGCCGCACGGGGACGCCGAGCTGCCTGGCCGCCCGCCGGGCGCCACCGCTGGCGAACACCGCGTTGCCGAACCGGGTCCGCCACAGCAGCCAGCTGGCGAGCAGGGTCGCGCCCACCCACCACAGCAGCGACACCCGGTAGCGGCCGTCGCCCAGCTGCGCGGTCGACCCGAAGACCGCCAGCGCCGAGGACCACCCCGGGGCCTCGGCCAGGCCGGTGATCCGCGACGAACCGGCGACCGCCGCGGCGACTGCCAGCGAGCTGCCCTGCAGCACGAGAAACGTGGCCAGGGTGACCAGGAAGCTCGGCAGCCCGGTCGACACCACGAGCAGCCCGTTCACCGCCCCGACCACCAGCGCCGCCAGCAGGGACAGCAGCAGCGCCGGCCAGATGCCGATGCCCGCCTGGGTCACCAGCAGCGAGGTCACCAGGCTGCTGCCCACCGCCACCACCCCGATGGACAGGTCGAACTGGCCGGCGACCAGCAGCAGCGCCACCGCCACCCCGCCGATGCCCAGCGGGGCGGCGATGTCCAGCACTGTCGCCAGGCCGCCGGAGCTCAGCAGCATGGGTGCCTGCAGGGTGAAGAAGAGGCCGACCGACAGCACGCCGAGCAGGGCGCCCAGGCTCGGGCGGGCGAGCATCCGGTCGAGCAGCCGACGGCCGGCCGAGCGCGGCACGACCGGCGCCGGGGGGCCGAAGCCGAGCGGGCGGTCGGCGGCCACCGGAGCCCGACCCCACGTGGACCCGGCCAGGCGACGGGACGACGGCAGCGGGACCTCCAGGGGAGCGGGCGGCCTCCTCAGTGTCCACGACCGCTCGTTCAGGGGCGCAGGCGCCAGCGCACCCGGTCGTCGGCGTACCAGGTCCACTTCGTGACCTCGCGGTCGAACGGGACGCCGTCCCGCAGCACCCGGGCGGGGGCGCACGCGATCTGCAGCGCCCGCCCGGTGGTGCGCCGGACGGGCCGCAACGGCACGGTCACCACGGCGACGGAGATCCGGTCGACCGCCGTCCAGTCCGGGCGGACCTCGATCCGGGTGATCGGGCCGTCGGCCACCCGCTGGTCGTCGTGGTACGCCTGCGCGCCGAACCGGCGGGCCAGCGCCCGGCGGGGGTCCCCGGCGGCGGAGACCCGGCCGTGCGCGAGGAGCACGCCCCCGTGGTCGTCCCGGACCAGCGGCAGCTCCCGCTCGGTGCCCGACCCGACGCCCAGCGCCCGGGCCAGGCCGGCCGACGCCGGGTCGCCGGCCGGCTCCCAGCCGACCGGCACACCGGGCAGCCGCTCGGTGCGCCACAACCGGGTGAGGACGGCGGCCAGCGCCGGGACCGGTCCCAGCACGTGCACCGCCTCCGCCGGGTCCACCACCGAGGCGACGTGCCGTTTCGACGGCGGCTGCTCGGCCGCCAGACCGCGCAGGTCGAGCTGTGTCGCGGGCATGCCGATACCCTGCCACCTGGCCAGCCGGGACCCGGTGGTGTCCTGGGCCCACTGAACGAGGAGACGTCCCCGATGCCCGCTGTCGTGCTGATCGGTGCCCAGTGGGGCGACGAGGGCAAGGGCAAGGCGACCGACCTGCTCGGCGGCCGCGTGCCCTACGTCGTCCGGTACCAGGGGGGCAACAACGCCGGGCACACCGTCATCACGCCCGACGGCGAGAAGTACGCCCTGCACCTGATCCCGTCGGGGATCCTCACGCCGGGCTGCACGCCGGTCATCGGCAACGGCGTGGTCATCGACCCCGAGGTGCTGATCGGTGAGCTCGCCGGCCTGGAGGAGCGGGGCGTGGACACCTCACGCCTGGTCATCTCCGCCGACGCGCACCTGATCATGCCGCACCACCGCGCGCTGGACCGGGTCACCGAGCGGTTCCTGGGCAAGCGGAAGATCGGCACCACCGGACGCGGCATCGGCCCCGCCTACGGCGACAAGGTGGCCCGGACCGGCATCCGGGTGGCCGACCTGCTCGACCTGCCGATCCTCCGGCAGAAGCTCGAGGGCACGCTGATGGAGAAGAACCAGGTCCTGGTCAAGGTCTACAACCGCCGGGCTATCGACGTCGACGAGGTCGTCGAGGAGTACGCCGGCTACGCCGAGCAGCTCAAGCACCGCATCGCCGACACCCGGCTCGTGCTGGGCAGGGCCCTCGACGCGGGGGAGTGGGTCCTGCTGGAGGGGTCGCAGGGCACCCTGCTCGACGTCGACCACGGCACGTACCCGTTCGTGACGTCGTCCAACCCGACCGCCGGTGGCGCGGCCGTCGGCGCCGGCGTCGGCCCAACCCGGATCACCCGGGTCGTCGGGATCCTCAAGGCATACACCACCCGGGTCGGCTCCGGACCGTTCCCCACCGAGCTGCACGACCAGTGGGGCGAGTACCTGCGCGAGCACGGCGGCGAGGTCGGCGTCACCACCGGCCGGGACCGCCGCTGCGGCTGGTTCGACGCCGTCGTCGCCCGCTACGCGACCCGGGTGAACGGGATCACCGACTACTTCCTCACCAAGCTCGACGTGCTCTCCGGGCTGGACACGGTGCCGATCTGCGTCGCCTACGACGTCGACGGCGTCCGGCACGAGGAGATGCCGATGACGCAGACCGACTTCCACCACGCCGTGCCGGTCTACGAGGAGATGCCCGGCTGGTCCGAGGACATCAGCGGGTGCCGCCGGTTCGAGGAGCTGCCGGCCACCGCGCAGGCCTACGTGCGCCGGGTGGAGGAGCTCTCGGGTGCACGGGTCAGCGTCATCGGCGTGGGCCCCGGCCGCGACGAGAACGTCGTCATCAACGACCTGCTGAACTGAGGAAGGACCCCGCTGCCCCCCACTGCTCGCAAGCTCGCAGCGGCCCCTGCAGCGGGGCCGTTCCAGCAGGTCCTGCGGCTCGCGCCGCCGTCGTCCCCCCGCTGGGTGCGTCGGGTGTCTCGGACTCAGCGCCGGGGCTTGATGGGGGCCAGGGCCTCGGCGGTCAGCTCGGCGCGGGCCCGGTGGGCCGTCTCCGGCGCGTCGGTGATCACGCCGTCGACGCCGAGCGCGAACAGCAGCCGCGCCTCCGTCTGGGCGTCCCCGAGGCCGTTCGGGTCGCTGCCGTGCCGCAGGTGGCCGGGCAGGAACACGTTCTCCGGGCGCAGCGTCCACGGGGTGACCGTCAGCCCGGCCCGGTGCGCCTGGGCCACCAGGTCCGAGACGCCGCGCAGCGCCCCGTCGGCGGAGGAGGTCAGGATCCGGCCCTTGTGCGGGGCGATGCCCTCGGCGTAGGTGGAGATCTCCCGCAGCCCGGCCGGGGTGACCAGCGCGTCCTGCACCCCCTCCTCCTCGATGAGCTGCACCAGCCGCGGACCGGCGGGCCCGAGACCGGACCGCAGCTCCCGCAGGGCGGTGGGCTCGAAGGCCATGACCACCACCGGGCCGTCGGGGTGGACGGCGTCCAGCCGGCGGAGCTCGGCGGCCAGCAGCTCGGTCATCGGGAGGCCGATCGAGCCGAACCACCCCGGGTGCTTCAGCTCGGCCTGCACCCGCACCGGCCGCCCCGGGGCGGAGCGGGACCGGGCCAGCTCCACGACCTCCGCCAGGGTGAGCACCCCGAACCGGCCGTCGTAGGTCGTGTTCAGCGGGCGGACGGCGGGCATCCGCTCGACCGCCCGCAGGGTGCGCAGCTCGGCGAGGGTGAAGTCCTCGGTGAACCAGCCGGTCACCTCGACGCCGTCGACCTCCTGGGTCCGCCGGCGGCCGGCGAACTCGGCGCGGGCGGCGACGTCGGTCGAGCGGGACAGCTCGTTCTCGTGCCGGGCCACCAGGGCGCCGTCGCGGCTGACCACGAGGTCGGGTTCGACCAGGTCGGCGCCCAGGTCGATCGCGAGGTCGTAGCTCGCCGCGGTGTGCTCCGGGCGGTAGCTCGGGGCTCCTCGGTGCCCGACGATCAACGGGGTCCGCGTCTGCCTGCGCGGAACGACGGGCTGCAGGCTCGTCTCTGCCATGACCCCAGTCGACCCGCGGCGGGTGACGACAGAGCGAACGCGCGCCGTCACCCGCCTGACAAATGAGAGGACACCGCCGTGACCAGCGGTCCACCATCCTGGGTGTGATGGAACTCATCCCCCTCGGGTGGACCGCCGAGCGGAGCCAGGACGTCCCCGGCGGCTGCGCCGTGGCGCGCGTGGCCCGCGTCGACCGGGGCCGGCTCACCGTGCTCACCGCCGACGGCGAGCACCGGGTGCACCGTGCCGGGACCCTGCACGACGACGCGGGCGGCACCGGCCCGGCCGTCGGGGACTGGGTCGCGGTGCGCGGCGAGCAGGCGGTCGCCGTCCTGCCCCGCCGGACGGCGTTCGTCCGCACGGCCGCGGGCCGGGGCTCCGAGCCGCAGGTGGTGGCGGCCAACGTCGACCTGGTGCTCGTCGTCGACGCGCTCGGCGGAGCTCCCCGGCTGCGGCGGGTGGAGCGCTACCTCGCCGTCGCGTGGGGGAGCGGGGCGATGCCGGTCGTCGTCCTGACCAAGGCGGACCTGGAGCCCGACGTCCCCGCCGCCGTCGCCGCGGTGGCCGCCGACGCGGTCGGCGTCCCGGTGCTCGCGGTCAGCTCGGTGACCGGCGCGGGCCTCGACGACGTCCGCGCGCTGCTGGGCCCCGGTTGCACCGCGGCCATGGTCGGCCCCTCCGGCGTGGGCAAGTCCAGCCTGCTCAACGCGCTCGCCGGGGCGACGGTCGCGGGGACGGCGGAGATCCGGGGCGACGGCCGGGGCCGGCACACCACCACCGCGCGGGAGCTGCACGTGCTCCCCGGCGGCGGGCTGCTGGTCGACACCCCGGGGATGCGTGAGCTGGCGCTGGCCGGGGAGGACGGCGTGGACACCGTCTACGCCGACGTCGCCGGGTACGCCGCCGACTGCCGGTTCCGCGACTGCGCGCACCGCACCGAGCCCGGCTGCGGCGTGGCCGCGGCCATCGACCGGGGCGACCTCGACCCGGCCCGGCTGACCGCCTGGCGCAAGCTGCAGGCCGAGGCGCACCGGCAGGAGCTGCGCGCCGACGCGCGCGCCCGGGCGCTGGAGACGGCCCGGGTCCGCTCGCTGCACCGCGAGATGCGGGCCCGTCCGGCGAAGCCCCGGGGCGGCCGCTGACCCACGGCCGTCGGTAGGTTCGGCCCGTGCGCGTGCTCGTGATCGGCTCCGGTGCCCGGGAGCACGCCCTGTGCGTGGCTCTGCAGTCCGACCCCGCCGTCACGGCGCTGGCCTGCGCGCCGGGCAACGCCGGCACGGCCGGGATCGCCGCACCGCTCCCGGTGGTCGCGGCCGACCCGGTCGCGGTCGCCGCGCTCGCCGCCGAGTGGCGGGCCGACCTGGTCGTCGTCGGACCGGAGGTCCCGCTGGTGGCCGGCGCCGCCGACGCGGTGCGGGACGCGGGGATCGCCTGCTTCGGCCCGTCGGAGCAGGCGGCGCAGCTGGAGGGGTCCAAGGCCTTCGCGAAGCACGTGATGACCGCGGCCGGCGTGCCGACCGCGCGGTCCTGGGCGGTCGGCGGAGCGGCCGAGCTGGACACCGTGCTCGACGAGGTGGCCGCGGCGGACGGCGGTGCGCCGTTCGTCGTCAAGGACGACGGGCTGGCCGCCGGCAAGGGCGTGCTGGTCACCCCCGACCGGGACGCCGCCCGCGCCCACGGACGGGCGGTGCTCGACGCCGGGCACGCGGTGCTCGTCGAGGAGTACCTGGACGGTCCCGAGGTCTCGCTGTTCGCCCTCACCGACGGGACGACGGTGGTCCCGCTGGTGCCCGCCCAGGACCACAAGCGCCGGGACGACGGCGACCGAGGCCCCAACACCGGCGGGATGGGCGCCTACGCCCCGCTGCCCTGGGCGCCGGACGGCCTGGTCGACGAGGTGCTGGCCACCGTGCTGCAGCCCACCGTCGACGAGATGGCCCGGCGCGGGGAGCCGTTCAGCGGCCTGCTCTACGCCGGCCTGGCGCTGACCTCCCGGGGGGTGCGGGTGGTGGAGTTCAACGCCCGCTTCGGCGACCCCGAGACCCAGGTCGTGCTGCCGCTGCTGGAGACGCCGCTGGCCGGGCTGCTGCACGCGGCGGCCACCGGCACCCTCGCCGACCACCCGCCCTTGCGCTGGCGGGACGGCGCGGCGGTGACCGTCGTCGTCGCGGCCGAGGGCTACCCCGAGCGCCCGCGCACCGGCGACCCGATCAGCGGTGCCGACGGCGAGGGCGTGCTGCACGCCGGCACGGTCGTCGGTCCCGACGGGCTGGTGCGCTCCGCGGGCGGGCGGGTGCTCGCGGTCACCGCGGTCGGCGCCGACCTGGCCACCGCCCGGCAGACCGCCTACGAGCGGCTGGCCGGGATCCGGCTGCGCGGCGCGCACTGGCGCACCGACATCGCGCTGGCCGCGGTGGAGGGCCGGATCACGGTCTGATCGGTCGGCCTACCGGCCTCCACCGCGGCCACGTGCCGTTCCCGGTGCGGTCCTTCACTCGGCGCGGACCAGGCGGCGGGCGCGGCGGGTGTCCGGCTGCGGCGGGCGTGGGCCCTCGTGCCGCCGGGACAGGTAGGTGCCGGCGACGTTGCCGCAGGCGATCACCGGGACCGCGATCAGCGCGCCGAAGATCCCGCCGATCAGCAGCCCGGCGGCGATGCCGAGGACGACGGCGAGCGGGTGCACCGACACCGCCCGGCCCAGCAGCAGGGGCTGCAGCACGTGCCCCTCCAGCTGCATGATCAGCACGATGATGCCCAGCGCGATCAGGGCCCGGATCGGTCCGACGGCCACCAGGGTCACCAGCACCGAGACCGTGCCGGCCAGGAACGAACCGATGATCGGGATGAACGCCCCGAGGAAGACCAGCGCGGCCAGCGGGACCACCAATGGCGTGCCGAGGAACAGCAGACCGACCCCGATGAAGACCGCGTCGAAGGCGGCCACGCCGACGGTGGCCCGGACGTAGGAGATCAGCGTGCGCCAGGCCCGGCGGGCCGCCTCGTCCAGGTAGGCCTGCGAGTTGACCGGGGCCAGGCCGACCACCCACAGCCAGATGTGCCGGCCGTCCATCAGGAAGAAGAAGAGCGTGAACAGGGTCAGCAGGATGCCGGTGAGCACCTCGCCGACGGTCGTGGCCGTGGTCAGCGCGCCGGTGGTCAGCACCTGCTCGTTGTCGACGATCACCTGCTGCGCGCTGGCGATCGCGTCGTCCAGCTGCCCCTGGGAGACGGGGAAGGTACTGGTGACGAAGTCGCGGATCTGGGTGATGCCCTGGTCGACCTGGTCGGCCAGGTCGGCGTAGCCGGCGACGAACTCCTCGACCACGAGCGTGATGATCCCCGCGACCACCCCCAGCCCGACGACCAGCATGGTCGTCGCGGCCAGCGGCTTGGGCCAGCCGCTGCGGCGGAGGTACGCGGCGCCCGGCTCGAGCAGCGCCGCGAGCAGCAGGGCGATGAAGACCGGGACCAGGACCACCGCCACGTAGCCGGCGGCGCGCAGGACGAGGTAGAGCGCGGCGACCACGACCAGCAGCCGCCACGACCACGCCGCGGCCACCCGCAGCCCGTTGGGCACGTCGCGCTCGGCGGGGCGGGGGACGTCGGGGGCGAGGAGGCTGCCCCGGCTGCGGTCCCGGCCGCGGCGCGGGGGTGGTCCGCCGGGCCGCGGCGGTCCGCTGACCCGGCCGGGGACGCCGAGGTCGGGCGCGTCGGGGTGGGGCGAGCCGACCGCGAGGTCGCCGTCGTCGGCGGGAGGCCGCTCGTCCGTGCGCTCGTCAGCCTCCGCCGGGGCGGGCGTCTCGACCCGGGTGAGCACGGGGCTGCCGTCGTCGACGGCCGGGGCGTCGTCCCGCTGCCCGGTGTCGGGTTCCAGGTGGCCGTGCCGCTCGTCGTCCATCACCAGCACGACCCGGGTGTCCGGCCAGCTCTCCGGCCACGCGTGCGGGTCCTGCTCGGCCGCCTGGATCCGGGCCCGGGCCGCTTCCACCAGGCGGCGGGCACGCTGCAGCATCGGGTCCTCCACGGGGATCGTGCCGAGGGGGCGGTCGGTGGGCAGGGTACGTGCGGGAGAATGGTCCCCGTGGTGCGACGAGCAGACCAGACCGCGGCGGTACCCGCATGATCGACCGCTACACGCTGCCCGAGATGGGCCGGGTATGGAGCGACCAGCACAAGTACGAGCTCTGGTGCCGGGTCGAGACGCTGGTCCTGGAGGAGCACGCGAAGGCCGGCCGGGTGCCGGTCGACGTCGTGGAGCCGGTGCGCAACGCGCCCCCGCCGACCCCCGAGCGGGTCGCGGAGATCGAGGAGACGACGCAGCACGACGTCATCGCCTTCCTCACCGCGTGGGCCGACAACACCGAGCCGCGCTCGGCCGCGGCCTACGTGCACCACGGCATGACCTCCTCCGACCTGCTGGACACCGCGCTGGCGGTGCAGCTCACCGACGCGACCGACGTGCTGCTGGCCAAGACCGACCGCCTGGTCGCCGCGCTGCGCGACCACGGGCTGGCCCACCGGGACACGATCCGGGTCGGCCGCACGCACGGCGTGCACGCCGAACCGGTCGTCTGGGGCCACCGGGTCGCCGACCTGGCCTTCGCCATGGCCCGCTCCCGGGACCGGCTGCGCCGGGCGCGCGAGTCGGTCGGCGTGGTGGCCATCTCCGGCGCCGTGGGCACCTACTCGCTGATCGACCCGTCGGTGGAGGTCGCCGTCGCCGACGCGCTGGGACTGCGACCGGCCGACGCCTCCACCCAGGTGGTGCTGCGTGACGGCATCAGCGAGTGGGTGGCGGCGCTCGCGGTCATCGCCACGGTGTGCGAGGCGATCGCGCTGGAGGTCCGGCACGGGCAGCGGACCGAGGTGCGGGAGCTCTCCGAGGCGTTCGGCTCGGGCCAGAAGGGCTCCAGCGCGATGCCGCACAAGAAGAACCCGATCCGTTCCGAGCGGATCGCCGGGCTGGCCCGGGTGGTGCGCGCGGCGATCGTCCCGGTGATGGAGGGGATCCCGCTCTGGCACGAGCGGGACATCTCGCACTCCTCGACCGAGCGGGTGTTCCTGCCCGACGCGGCGGTCACCACCGACTACCTGCTGAACCTGACCACCGGGCTGGTGGAGAACCTGGTGGTCGACGCCGACCGGATGCGCGCGAACCTGGAGTCGACCGGCGGGCTCATCTACACGTCCTCGGTGCTGCTCGAGCTGGTGGAGGGCGGCCAGTCCCGTGAGGGCGCCTACGCGCTGGTCCAGGGGGCCGCGATGGAGACCTGGCAGACGGGCACCCCGTTCCGCGAGACGCTGCGGACCCGGGCGGGCGCCGACGGGGTGACCCTGGACGAGGCCCGGCTCGACGAGATCTGCCGGCCGGAGCGCTACGTGCAGAACCTCGGTCCGCTGTTCGAACGACTGGCGGTGTTGTCATGACCCTCGACCTGCCACTGGTCGCCCGCGGGAAGGTCCGCGAGGTGTACGCCGTGGGGGAGGACCGGCTGCTGCTGGTCGCCAGCGACCGGATCTCCGCATACGACTCCGTGCTGCCCACGCCGATCCCCGACAAGGGCCGGGTGCTCACCGCGCTGTCGGTGTGGTGGTTCGAGCAGCTGGCGCCGGTGCTGGACCGGTTCGGCGCCTCGCACCACCTGGTCTCGGCCACGGACGTCCCCGCCGAGGTGGCCGGCCGGGCGATGCTGGTCCGCCGGCTGGAGATGCTGCCGGTCGAGTGCGTGGCCCGCGGCTACCTCGCCGGCTCGGGCACCGCCGAGTACGAGCGCACCGGGGGGATCGTCGACGTGCCGCTGCCCGCCGGGCTGGTGGAGGGCTCCCGGCTGCCGGCGGCGGTGTTCACGCCGTCGACCAAGGCGGCCGCCGGGGAGCACGACGAGGCGATCGACTTCGGCACCGTGGAGCAGCTGGTGGGGCCGGTGCGGGCCGACGAGCTCAAGGCGCTGACCCTGGCCCTCTACGACCGGGCCGCGGAGATCGCCGAGGACGCCGGGATCCTGCTGGCCGACACCAAGTTCGAGTTCGGCATGGACGGCGACGAGCTCGTGCTGGGCGACGAGGTCCTCACCCCGGACTCCTCGCGGTTCTGGCCCGCGATGACCTGGTCACCGGGCGCGCCCCAGCCGTCGTTCGACAAGCAGTTCGTGCGGGACTGGCTGACCACGTCGGGCTGGGACCGCACCGGGACGCCGCCGGAGCTGCCGGAGGACGTCGTCGCCGCCACCCGCGAGCGGTACGTCACCGCCTACGAGAAGCTCACCGGCCGCCGGTTCGCCTGACTCAGTAGATCGCGGCGAGACCGCGGGCGCGTGCGTTGCGCAGCGCGGTGAAGACGTGCGAGCGGATCAGGTCGGCCGAGGCCGGCGGCAGCGCCACGAAGCGGAGCGACCACTCGTGCAGCGAGTCGTTGCGCCGCCGGCGCCGGACCAGCTGGACGGGGGTGACCAGCTCGTCCGAGTACAGGTCGAGGGCGAGCGACAGCGGGGTCGTCCTCGACGGGTAGGGGATGTGCAGGCCGAGGTCGCCGTTGGGCCGGAAGACGGCGAGCAGCCCGCCCTCGCTGAGGTCCATCGTGCTGCCGATCAGCGTGATGTCCTCCCAGCTGATCGAGACCCGGAGACCGATCGGTGCGCGGACGCTCTCCCGCCGCTGCACCCGGCTGGCCGGGCCGGCGATCCGGAGCTTCCACAGCCCCTCGCTGGTGATCCCGGCGATCTCGGTGGGCACCGACCGCAGGCCGTCGTCGGACTGCCAGGACACCTCGAGGAGGTCCCGGTCGACGAAGATCGAACCCGAGCCGATGCCGTTGCGCGGCTGGGTCACGTACAGGAAGCCGTTGGCCTCACGCCGGACCCTGCTGGTGAGCGCCTCGTCCCTGCCGAGGGGCAGGATGCTGAGCGCGGTGTCCCGGCCCGGGTGGTCGATGTTCGGCTTGCGCGGGGCCGCCATGTCCGCTGCTCCCTTCGGTTCCGTTCCGGGGCCGCCGTCGGTGGCCCCTGGACAGGACATCGGCACCTCCCGGCGCTCGTTGATCATGGGCGCGGCGGCACCCACCCGTTCGGGGGAGCGGTCGACCGACGGCGGCCCGCTGGGCGGATCGGGGCGGTCGGTACCCTCGGAGCCGTGCCCGAGGTGGTCGTCGACGTCGTCCTGAAGCCAGAGATCTCCGATCCGCAGGGGCAGGCCGTGCTCGGCGCCCTGGGCCGGCTCGGCCACGGCGGCGTCCGCAGCGTCCGCCAGGGCAAGCACTTCGTGCTCGAGGTCGACGGCGACCCCGACGAGGCCGAGTTGCGGCAGATCGCCGAGACGCTGCTCGCGAACCCCGTCATCGAGGACGTCGAGCTGCACCTCCCCACCGACTGAGAGAGACCCAGTGCGCATCGGTGTCATCACCTTCCCGGGTTCCCTGGACGACGTCGACGCCGCACGCGCGGTGCGGCTCGCCGGCGGGGAGCCCGTCGCCCTCTGGCACGCCGACCACGACCTGCAGGACGTCGACGCGGTCGTCCTGCCCGGGGGCTTCTCCTACGGCGACTACCTGCGCGCCGGGGCCATCGCCGCCCGCGCGCCCCTGATGCGGGAGGTCGTCGACCGGGCCTCCCAGGGGCTGCCCGTGCTGGGCATCTGCAACGGCTTCCAGGTGCTGTGCGAGGCCGGCCTGCTGCCCGGCGCGCTGACCCGCAACAGCCACCTGCACTTCCGCAACCGCGACCAGGGGCTGCTGGTCGAGCGCGCCGACACGGCGTGGACGTCGTCCTTCGCCGCCGGCCAGCGGATCACCGTCCCGGTGAAGAACGGCGAGGGCCGGTACGTCGCCGCCCCGGCCGAGCTGGACCGGCTGGAGGGCGAGGGGCGCGTCGTCGTGCGGTACGCGGACGGCAACCCCAACGGCAGCTCCCGGGACATCGCCGGCGTGTGCAGCGAGGACGGCCGGGTGGTCGGGCTGATGCCGCACCCGGAGCACGCGGTGGAGGACCTCACCGGGCCGGGCACCGACGGGCTGGGTTTCTTCACGTCCGTCCTGAGCGCCCTGGTGGTGGCGGCATGACGCAGGGCCTGTCCGACCTGGACACCGGCCCGGGCCGGCTGGCGCACCAGCTGGACACCGTCGAGCTCGCCGCGCGGACCCCCGACGACGAGCAGCCCTACGCGGAGCTCGGCCTGCGGGCGGAGGAGTACCAGCGGATCAAGGACATCCTCGGCCGCCGGCCCACCACCGCCGAGCTGGCGATGTACTCGGTGATGTGGAGCGAGCACTGCTCCTACAAGTCCTCCAAGGTGCACCTGCGCCGCTTCGGGGACCTGCCGCCCAGCGACGCGCTGCTGGTCGGCATCGGCGAGAACGCCGGCGTGGTGGACGTCGGGGACGGCTATGCGGTCACGTTCAAGGTCGAGTCGCACAACCACCCGAGCTACGTCGAGCCCTACCAGGGCGCGGCCACCGGCGTCGGCGGCATCGTCCGGGACATCCTCACCATGGGCGCCCGGCCGGTCGCCGTCATGGACTCGCTGCGCTTCGGTCGCGCCGACGCCCCCGACACCGCCCGGGTGCTGCCCGGCGTCGTCGCCGGCGTGGGCGGCTACGGCAACTGCCTGGGCCTGCCCAACATCGGCGGCGAGCTGCTCTTCGACGACTGCTACGCCGGCAACCCGCTGGTCAACGCCCTGTGCGTGGGTGTCATGCGGCACGAGGACGTCCGGCTGGCGAAGGCCGAGGGCGCCGGGAACAAGGTGGTCCTGTTCGGTGCCCGCACCGGCGGCGACGGCATCGGCGGGGTCAGCGTGCTGGCGAGTGAGACCTTCGACACCCGAGCCGACGGGACAGGGGGCCCGGCCAAGCGCCCGGCCGTGCAGGTCGGCGACCCGTTCACCGAGAAGCTGCTCATCGAGGCGTGCCTGGAGATCTTCGCCGCCGACCTCGTCACCGGCATCCAGGATCTCGGCGGCGCCGGCCTATCCTGCGCGACCAGCGAGCTGGCCAGCGCGGGCACCGGCGGCATGCACATCGACCTGGACGCGGTGCCGCTGCGCGACAGCACGCTCACCCCCGCCGAGATCCTGATGAGCGAGTCGCAGGAGCGGATGTGCGCGATCGTCGAGCCGGACGACGTCGACGCCTTCCTCGCCGTCTGCCGCAAGTGGGACGTGCTGGCCACCGTCATCGGGGAGGTCACCGACGGCGACCGGCTGGTCGTCGACTGGCACGGGCAGCGGATCGTCGACGTCCCGCCGCGCACCGTGGCCCACGAGGGGCCCGTGTACGAGCGGCCGATGACCCGCCCGGCCGATCTCGACGCGCTGCAGGCCGACGCGCCGCCGTCGTCCTCGGCCGACCTGCGGGCCGACTGGCTCGCCGTCGTGTCCAGCCCGGACGGCGCGGACAAGACCTGGGTCACCGAGCAGTACGACCGGTACGTGCGCGGCAACACGGTCCTCGCGCAGCCCGAGGACGCCGGTGTGGTGCGGATCGACGAGCAGACCAACCGCGGCATCGCCCTGGCCCTCGACGGCAACGCCCGGTTCGCCCGGCTGGACCCCTACACCGGGGCGCAGCTGAACCTGGCCGAGGCCTACCGCAACGTCGCCGTCTCCGGCGCCCGCCCGCTCGCGGTCACCAACTGCCTCAACTTCGGCTCCCCGGAGGAGCCGGAGGTGATGTGGCAGTTCGCCGAGGCGGTCCGCGGGCTGGCCGACGGCTGCCGCGAGCTCGGGCTGCCGGTCACCGGCGGCAACGTGAGCCTCTACAACCAGACCGGTGGGACGGCGATCAACCCGACGCCGGTGATCGGCGTGCTCGGGGTGCACGAGGACGTCACCCGGCGGGTGCCCGGTGGCTGGCGGGCGGACGGCGAGACGGTGCTGCTGCTGGGCGCGACCCGGCCCGAGTTCGGCGGCTCGGCCTGGGCCGCGGTCGTGCACGGGCACCTCGGCGGGCGACCGCCGCGGCTGGACCTGGCCGCGGAGCGGGCGCTGGGCGAGCTGATGGTGCGGCTGGCGGCCGAGGGCTTGGTCAGCTCGGCGCACGACCTGGCCGACGGCGGGCTGGCGCAGGCGCTCACCGAGTCCGCCCTGCGGTACGGCACCGGCGCCCGGCTCACCCTGGCCGGTGACCCGACCGCCGCGCTGTTCAGCGAGTCGGGAGCCCGCGTCGTCGTCACCACCGCGGACCCGGCCGCACTGCGCGCCGCCGCGGAGGCGGCCGGTGTGCCGGTCACCGAGCTGGGGACGACGGGTGGCGACGCGCTGGTCGTCGACGGCGTGCTGGAGCTGCCGCTGGCCGAGCTGCGGGAGGCGTGGACGGCGACCCTGCCGGCGCTGTTCGGCAGCCCCGAGGTGGCCGTCGGCACCGTCCCGGCGGGCACCGTCCCCACCAGCTGACCCGTGCCGGCACCCATCCCCGCCGACGAGCTGCGGGCCGCGGTCGCCGCGACCCGGCCCTGGCTCGCGGGGGAGGCGGAGCGGCCGGCCCGGGCGGTGCTGGGCGCGGCGGTGAAGACCTCTGCCCGCTGGCTGGCCCAGCAGGTGCCGGGGCGGTCGGTGGAGCTGCGGGTGCCGCCGTTCGTCGCCGTCCAGTGCGTGCCCGGACCGCGGCACACCCGGGGCACCCCGCCCAACGTGGTGGAGACCGACCCGGCGACCTGGCTGCGTCTGGCCACCGGGGAGCTGAGCTGGGCCGACGCGCTGGCCGCCGGACAGGTCAGCGCCAGCGGCAACCGCGCGGACCTGTCCGAGCACCTGCCGCTGCCGCCGCTGCGCTGAGCTGAGCGCCGTCCACCCCGCGCGCCTACTCGTTGATCATGGGCGTCTTGCCCGCTGACACGCCGTCGGTGGGCGAGCCGCTGGCCAGACGCCCACGATCAAGAGGGGTTGGGACAGCAGGGAGCCCCGGCCGCTCGGGGGAGCGACCGGGGCGTCCCGGCGTGCGGGTGGCGATCAGCCGAACAGCGAGCTCGCCGTCTTGATCGTCTGGTAGAGGCCGTAGGCCAGCGGGACCCCGACGAGGGTCCAGGCCACGGCGATCAGGCCGACGGGGGTGTGGGTCTGCTGCGGCTCGCTCATCGGGCGGCCCCTTCCCGGACGGAGGTGGTGGTGCGGTGCTCCGGCTCGTGCCACCGGGCGGCCACCGGCTTGATCAGCAGGTTGGCGACGAAGCCGACGGCCAGCAGGCCGACCATGATGAACAGCGCCGGCCGGTAGTTGCCGGCGACGAGCTCACCCGGGGTGCCCTGGGTGTCGAGCACGCCGTTGACGATCAGCGGCCCGGCCACCCCGGCGGCCGACCACGCGGTCAGCAGCCGGCCGTGGATGGCGCCGACCTGGTAGGTGCCGAACAGGTCGCGCAGGTAGGCCGGGACGGTGGCGAACCCACCGCCGTAGAAGCTGATGATCAGCGCGGCGAGGATCACGAACACCCAGGTCGCGCTGCTGCCGACGGTGGCCAGCAGCACGTACAGGATCATGCCGACGCCGAGGTACACCATGTAGATCGGCTTGCGGCCGATGAAGTCCGAGGTCGTGGACCACACGAACCGGCCGCCCATGTTGAACAGCGACAGCAGGCCGACGAAGCCGGCGGCGGCGGTCACCGCGACCGTCGAGGTGTCACCGTCCCGGAAGAAGTCCTGGATCATCGGGCTGGCCTGCTCGAGGATGCCGATGCCGGCGGTCACGTTGCAGAAGAGCACTACCCACAGCAGCCAGAACTGCGGCGTCCTGATCGCGTTGCCGGCGGAGACGCTGGCGGTGGTGACCAGCTCGCGGTGCTTGACCATCGAGGGCTCCCAGCCGGCGGGCTTCCAGCCCTCGGCGGGCACCCGGACGATGAAGGCGCCGAACATCATGAAGACGAGGTAGACCAGGCCCAGGGTGAGGAACAGCTGGGCGACGGCGGAGCCGCTCGGGGTGGTGCCCGCGGTGCCGTCGTATGCCGGGTCGTACCAGTTCATCAGCTGGCGGGACAGCGGCGAGGCGATGAGCGCGCCACCGCCGAAGCCCATGATCGCCATGCCGGTGGCCAGGCCCGGCCGGTCGGGGAACCACTTGATCAGCGTGGACACCGGGGAGATGTAGCCGATCCCGAGACCGATGCCGCCGATGACGCCGTAGCCCAGGTAGAGCAGCCACAACTGGTCGGTGGCGATGCCCAGCGAGCCGACGAGGAAGCCGGTGACCCAGAAGCAGGCGGAGGTGAACATCGCGGCGCGCGGACCGTTGCGGTCCACCCAGGTGCCGAACAGCGCGGCCGAGAGACCGAGCATGACGATCGCGATCGAGAAGATGATGCCGATCGCGGTCAGGCTGGCCTCGAAGTGCGAGACGAGCGCGGCCTTGTAGACGCTGGTGGCGTAGGCCTGACCGATGCACAGGTGGACGGCCAGCGCGGCCGGGGGGATGAGCCAGCGGTTGAAGCCCGGGCGCGCGACGATGCGCTCCCGAGCCAGGAAGCTGGGTACTGCCACGGAACGACCTCCGGGGTTCGGGAGCGGTGCGGCCTGGTGGACGCGACCGGGCGACCTGTGTCCGGCTGCGGTGAGCCGGGTCGCGGCCGGAGCACGGTACGACGGCACGATCGGATCGGCGCGGCGAAGCCGGGACGACGGGGGCGCCGAGACCGGATCGTTGCCTGGTGCGCAGGCCCGGGCGCCCGGGCACACGGGCCCCTCCTGTCCCTAGGGTGGGCGGCATGCCGTACGAGGTGAAGGGCGTCGTCGCCCGCAGCAAGGGTGCTCCCGTGTCGATCGAGACGATCGTCGTCCCCGATCCGGGGCCGGGTGAGGCGGTCGTCGACGTGCAGGCCTGCGGGGTCTGCCACACCGACCTGCACTACCGGGAGGGCGGGATCAACGACGAGTTCCCGTTCCTGCTCGGCCACGAGGCGGCCGGGACCGTCGCCGCGGTCGGCGAGGGGGTCACCAACGTCGCGGTCGGGGACTTCGTGGTCCTGAACTGGCGGGCGGTCTGCGGGCAGTGCCGCGCCTGCCTCAAGGGCGAGCTGCAGTACTGCTTCGACACCCA